>NZ_JBHSRF010000001.1:22297-312439 GCF_042658925.1 Sphaerisporangium aureirubrum | reverse complement strand
AGCACAGCCCTCGCGCCTTTCGCGCGGAGCGCGGCCTTCGCGAGGACCATTTCATCGGCGCGGCACACACGCCGAGTTGTCCGCCGTACGGCGGCGCCCGGTGACGTCCCCTGAAGTGGTGTAACTCCTGGGGATCTTCGTGAAGGGTACCGATGGTCCGCCTCCTGGCACCGAGGGCGGTGCGTTCATGATCACGGCCATGGAAATCACACCACCTGGCGGGACGTCACCCGGCGCGCCGGATTCGCCGACCCGCGTCTCGCCGCTTCGGCGCCACAGAGGTGAGGTCTTGATGGCGGGAGAGGGCCGCTCGAGGCCGTGGGGGTGGGCCGGCGGAGCGCCGTGAGGCGGCGGCGCTGGAGCGCCGTCGAGTTTGTCTTACCGGCGCCGGGTCGGCGGGAAGTTGTACGGCGAACACGGCGCCGTCATACGGCGGGACACCGGCCCGGCGGAACGCGTGGCGGTGGAGCACCATGAGCCCGGCAGGGCCGGGGGCGCGGGGGTGTCCCCCGCACCAGCACAGCCCTCGCGCCTTTCGCGCGGAGCGCGGCCTTCGCGAGGACCATTTCATCGGCGCGGCACACACGCCGAGTTGTCCGCCGTACGGCGGCGCCGGATTCGCCGACCCGCGTCTCGCCGCTTCGGCGCCAGATAGGTGAGGTCTTGATGGCGGGAGTAGGCGCGAGGGGTGGCGGGGGCGGCGCGGACGTTGGGGGTCAACGCGGGGATGGAGGCGCGCGGGGCGCGGTGTGGGGGAACAGGGTGGAGGCGCGGGAGGGGCGGCGCGGGGTGGGGTGGGGGCTTGGGGTGGGGTGGGGTTAGAGGGTGTGGCGGGTTTTTTCTAGGCCGGTGAGGATTAGGTTTAGGCCGAAGAGGAACTCGTTGCTGTGGTCGTAGCCGGGTTTGAGGATGTGTTCTACGGCCATTTCGGTTAGGTGGGGGTATTGGTCGGCGGGGAAGCGGGCCATGATCATTTGGGTGGCTATCGCTGAGTCTTCCGCGGAGCGGAAGGACAGGCTGGCTTCCTGCATGGCGAAGCCGTAGATGTAGCTGTCCAGGACGGAGAACGCGTGGGTGGCCATCGCGATGGAGAAGCCTGCCTTTCGTAGGGTTCCGATGACGGCGTCGTGGTGGCGTAGCGTCACGGGGCCGGGGGTGCTGCGTGACTCCATCAGGCCGATGGCCCAGGGGTGGTGCGACATGGTCTCGCGGGCGGAGACGGCGCGGCGGCGCATGGCCGTCTGCCAGTCGGGTTCGTCGCCGGGCAGGTCGATCTCGCCGAAAACACGGTCGATCATGCCGTCGAGGAGGTCGATCTTGTTGGCCACGTGGTTGTACAGCGACATCGCCTCCACACCGAGCTCCTCACCGAGCTTGCGCATGGTGAGCGAGCCGATGCCGTCCTTGTCGGCCAGCGCGATGGCGGCCACCAGCACCTGGTCCCGGTTCAGCGGGGGCCGGGCCTCGGCGCTCGGGTGGGGCATACGCGGCCTCCTTGACGTACTTACATTGTAAGCGTATTACTTACAACATAAGCTTACAATGTAGGGAGCCCCCGAGATGGGTATCGATTCCCACACCCGGCAGGTGAACGGCCGCCCCGTGAAGGCCAGGGCGATGAGGATGGAAGCCATCGTCCAGGACGAGTACGGCGAAGCCATGGACGTCCTGCGCCTCGCGGAGATCGAGCGGCCCGTCATCGGGGACGGTGAGGTGCTGATCCGCGTGCGCGCCGCCGGCGTGGACCAGGGCGTATGGCACATCATGACCGGCCTGCCCTATCCGATACGCCTCGCCGGCTACGGCTTCCGCGCGCCGAAGACCCACGTACGGGGCCGGGAGGTGGCCGGGCACGTCGAGCAGGTCGGCAAGAGCGTGACCACGATGCGGCCGGGCGACGAGGTGTTCGGCATCGCCGAGGGCTCGTTCGCCGAGTACGCCCGTGCCACGCCGGACAAGCTCGCGCCCAGGCCGGCGTTCCTCACCTTCGCGCAGGCGGCCGTCGTCTCGGTGTCGGCCCTCACCGCGCTGCAGGCCGTCCGCGACCACGGGCACGTGAAGGCCGGGCAGAAGGTGCTGATCATCGGCGCGTCAGGAGGCGTCGGGATGTTCGCCGTGCAGATCGCCAAGGCGTTCAAGGCGGAGATCACCGGGGTGTGCGGTACGGCGAAGACGGAGATGGTCCGGTCCCTCGGCGCGGACACCGTCATCGACTACACGAGTGAAGACATCACCGACTCGGGTGTGCGGTACGACGTCATCCTCGACATCGGCGGCAACCGTTCGCTGCGCCACCTCCGGCGGGCCCTGGCCCCGCGGGGCACGCTCGTCATCGTAGGGGGCGAGACGCGGGGACGTTGGCTCGGCGGCACGGACCGCCTGCTCCGGGTGGCCCTGCTGTCCAGGTTCGTCCGCCAGAGGCTGACGACGTTCGTCTGCTCGGAGAACGCGCGAGACCTGATGATCCTCAGCCGGCTCATCGAGTCCGGCGCGGTGGTGCCGGTCGTCGACCGGACCTACCCCCTGAGCGAGACCCCCACGGCCGTCCAGTACCTGCGGGACGGGCACGCGCGGGGCAAGGTCGTCATCAGCGTGTGAGGCCCACGACCCCGGGCCCATCGGCACCGACAAGAGGAGACGACCATGAGTTCCACGACCCCGATGTCCGCACGAGCACCCACCCTTGACGGGGAGCCCTCCCCGATCCGGGTGAACGCCCGGCTGGAGGGCCCCTTATCCCGCTGGCTGTGGCTGGTGAAATGGCTGCTGCTCGTGCCGCACGTGCTGGTACTGATCCCGTTGTGGATCGCGTTCGTCGTGCTCAGTTTCGTCGCGCTCGTCGCGATCGTGATCACGGGCCGGTACCCGCGGGCGATCTTCGACTTCAACCTCGGCGTGATGCGGTGGAGCTGGCGGGTGAGCTACTACGGCTACGAAGGTCTGGGCACCGACCGTTACCCGCCGTTCACGCTGGCGGACGTTCCCGGCTACCCCGCGCGCCTGGACATCGACTACCCGCCGCGCCTGCACCGGGGTCTGGCCCTGGTGAAGTGGCTGCTGGCCGTCCCGCATCTCGTGATCGTCGGGATCCTGTTCGGTGGCGGTCCCTGGCTCAGCTGGCAGACCGACACCGACGCGCTGGTCCTGGGCAGCGGTGGCCTGGCCGGACTGCTCGTCCTCATCGCAGGGATCACGGTCCTGTTCACCGGTGAGTACCCCCGGCCGCTGTTCGACCTCATCATGGGGCTGAACCGCTGGGGCCTGCGGGTCGCCGGCTACGTGGCCCTGATGACCGACCAGTACCCGCCGTTCCGGCTCGACTCCGGCGGCGACGACCCCGCAGGCCCGGCCGTCCCCCGGGACCTGACCCCGCCGAACGTGGAACCGGTCGTCACCTCCGGTGACCGGCTCTGACGAATCATCGTGGCGATCCGGCCGCCATCTCTGAGGAAGACGGTATGAACGGGACGTCGATGACCGGCCGGACGGTGCTGGTCACCGGCGGCACCGGGGGCATCGGCAGGGCGACCGCCCTGGGGCTGGCCCGGATGGGCGCCCGGGTCGCGATCGTCGGCCGGTACCGCGATCGCACCGAGGGTGTGGCCCGCGAGATCCGGGTGGCGGGTGGCGGGGAGGTGGAGGCGTTCGCCGCGGATCTGTCATCCATGGCGGAAGTGCGGCGGCTGGCCGGCGAGGCGCTGGAGCGGCTTTCGCGGATCGACGTGCTGGTCAACAACGCGGGAGGGCAGTGGGCCACCCGCCACGTCACGGTGGACGGGCTGGAGCGCACCTTCGCCCTCAATCACCTGGCGCCGTTCCTGCTCACCAACCTGCTCCTGAACCGGCTGAGGCAGAGCGCCCCGGCCCGGGTGGTCACGGTCTCGTCCAACGCGCATCTCATGGGGCGCATCGACTTCGACGACCTTCAGGGGGAACGGTCCTTCGACGGCGGCCGGGCCTACAGTCAGTCCAAGCTCGCCAATGTCCTGTTCACCTACGAGCTGGCCCGGCGGTTGCGGACCACCTCTGTCACCGCCAACGCGCTGCATCCCGGCGTGGTGAGCACCGCGTTCGGCGGCGAGGACCCCGGCGGCGTGCAGCGGTGGCTCGTCCCGGTGTGGCGGCCTTTCATGAAGTCGCCGGCCAGGGGTGCCGTCACGTCGATCCATCTGGCCTACGCGCCCGAGCTCGAAGGGGTGACGGGCCGTTTCTTCGCGGCCGGCAAGCCCAGGAGGTCGGCCAGGAGCAGCTACGACGAGGAGGCCGCGGCGCGGCTGTGGCGGGTGAGCGCCGAGCTGACCGGCCTGAGCGGGGGCTCAGGCGGGGCGGATGATGAGGCAGCTGCTCGTGGCGGTGGCCAGTAGGCGGTCGGCGGGGTCGAGGAGTCTGGCCTCGGCCAGGGCTGTGCGGCCGCCGAGGTGGGTGACGGTGCCGACGGCGGTGACGCGGCCGGTGCCGACGGTGATGGCGCGCAGGTACTTCACGTTGAGGTCGAGGGTGGTGTAGCGGACGCCGGCGGGGAGCATGGAGTGGACGGCGCAGCCGGCGGCGGAGTCCAGGAGGGTGGCGAAGACGCCGCCGTGGACGGAGCCGATGGGGTTGTAGTGGTATTCGGCGGGTTCGAAGGCGAAGGTCGCGTGGCCGGGCTCGGCGGTGACGAGCTCGAAGCCGAGGGCGTGGGCGATGGGGGGCGCGGGCAGCGTGCCGTCCATGATCGCCTGGAGGGCCGCCATGCCGTCGAGGTTTATGCCGCCGAGGGCGGTGACCATGGGGTCGTTCCAGGTGAACTCCCTGCGGCGGGAGGTGTCCCCGTCCGCGGGGGTGGGCGTGTCCAGCTGGTCCGGCGCGGACGGTGACATGCGGGCTCCCTGGGGGTACGACGGAGGACGGAAAGTCAGGTTCGAAAACAAGACCCAGGGTACCGGGGCGCGGGGCGGGCCGAAAAGGCGGATGCGGGCCCGGGGGCGGCGGTCGGCGCGGGACAGGAAGAAGTCCAGCTTGACCAGGCATGATGTGTGAGGAAGGACACGTAGGGTTCCGAGGCCATTTCACATGGTGTTCATAAATGGGCAACAGGTGGGAAACGGCGGGTTGACAGCCTCGGCGTTGCGTACCCGCGTGCAGAACGCATGTTGTCCGCCTGGGTGAAGGGATCGACGTGAGCTACAAGGCCGAGTACATCTGGATCGACGGGACCGAGCCCACCGCGCGGCTCCGGTCCAAGACCAAGATCCTGGCGGACGGAGCCGAACCGCCGACCTGGGGATTCGACGGGTCGAGCACCAACCAGGCGCCGGGCAAGGCGTCGGACTGCGTGCTGAAGCCGGTGTTCGTGTGCCCGGACCCGATCCGCGGCGGCGACAACGTGCTGGTGCTGTCGGAGGTCCTGCTGACCGACATGACGCCGCACCCGACCAACACGCGGGCCAAGCTCACGCCGGTCGCCGAGCGGTTCGCCGCGCAGGAATCGTGGTTCGGCATCGAGCAGGAGTACACCTTCTACAAGGACGGCCGGCCGCTGGGCTTCCCGGCGGGGGGCTTCCCCGCGCCGCAGGGCTTCTACTACTGCGGCGTCGGCGCCGACGAGGTGTACGGCCGTGAGATCGTCGAGGCGCACATGGACGCGTGCCTCGAGGCGGGCCTCGCCCTGTCGGGCATCAACGCCGAGGTCATGCCCGGCCAGTGGGAGTTCCAGATCGGCCCGGCGGGACCGGTGGCGGTCGCGGACCACATGTGGGTGGCGCGGTGGCTGCTGTACCGCATCGCCGAGGAGTTCGGGGTGGCGGCGACGCTCGACCCCAAGCCGGTGAAGGGCGACTGGAACGGCGCGGGAGCGCACACCAACTTCTCCACGCAGGCGATGCGCTCGTCGTACGACGCGATCATCACCGCGTGCGAGGCCCTGGGCGAGAAGGCGCAGGAGCACATCAAGGGCTATGGCGCGGACATCGAGCACCGTCTCACCGGCATGCACGAGACCGCCCCGTGGAGCGAGTTCAGCTACGGCGTGTCCGACCGCGGCGCCTCGGTGCGCATCCCGTGGCAGGTCGAGGTGGACAAGCACGGCTACATCGAGGACCGCCGGCCCAACGCCAACTGTGACCCGTACGTCGTCACCCGGCTGATCGTGGACACCTGCTGCACGGCGCTGGAGAAGGCCGGCCAGGTCTGATCCCGCGAGGACCTGACGGGGGGTGCGGCGCGGCACCCCCCGTCTTCGCGTGTCATGAACGTTTTCTGCTGGTGAAGATGTCGTCCACCAGGCCGTACTCCTTGGCCTGCTCGGCGGTGAAGATCTTGTCGCGTTCGATGTCGGCGCGGACGGTCTCGATGGAGCGGCCGGAGTGGCGCGCCACCATCGTCTCCAGCATCGTGCGCATGCGCATGATCTCTCTCGCCTGGATCTCGAGGTCGCTGGAGGAGCCGAAGCTGCCCTCCATGGACGGCTGGTGCAGCAGCACGCGCGACCGGGCCAGGGCGGCGCGTTTGCCCGGGGTGCCGGCCGCCAGCAGGATGGCCGCCGCGGAGGCCGCCTGGCCGATGCACACCGTCTGGATGTCGGGGCGGACGAACTGCATGGTGTCGTAGATCGCGGCCATCGCGGTGAACGAGCCGCCCGGCGAGTTGATGTAGATGCTGATGTCCCGATCGGGGTCCAGGGACTCCAGCGTGAGGAGCTGGGCCATCACGTCGTTGGCCGAGGTGTCGTCGATCTGCACGCCGAGGAAGATGATGCGGTCCTCGAAGAGCTTGTTGTACGGGTTCATCTCCTTGATGCCGTACGAGGTGCGCTCGGTGAAGGTCGGCATGACGTAACGGCTGTGGATGGGGATCACTTCGGCCTCGGTCCCGCTGGGGTTCGTCATCGCGGGGCCTTCAGGAGACCGGGCCGGCGGAGGGCACATGGCGGGCCGTGGTCACCACGTGGTCGACGAAGCCGTACTCCCTGGCCTCCTCGGCGGTGAACCAGCGGTCGTGGTCGGAGTCGGAGGTGACGCGTTCGATGGACTGGCCGGTGTGGTGGGCGATGCGCTCGGCGATGGTCTTCTTCGTGTGGAGCATCTGCTCGGCCTGGATCCTGATGTCGGACGCGGTGCCGCCGATGCCGCCGGAGGGCTGGTGCATCATGATGCGGGCGCGCGGGAGGGCGTAGCGCTTGCCGGGGGTGCCGGCGCACAGGAGGAACTGGCCCATGGAGGCGGCGAGGCCCATGGCGACCGTGGAGATGTCGTTGGGGACATATTCCATCATGTCGTAAATGGCCATGCCGGCCGTCACCGAACCGCCCGGCGAGTTGATGTAAATGAAAATGTCACGGTGCGGATCTTCGGCGGCCAGGAGGAGCAATTCGCCGCAGATACGGTTGCCGATTTCGTCGTCCACCTCCTGCCCGAGGAAGATGATGCGTTCGCGCAGCAGGCGCTGGACGACTGGTTCGTACTGCACCGGCGGGGCGTAGTCCCTGGTGGTGGTGGAGGAGAGAACGCGGCCGAAGGGGTGAGGGCGCCGGGAGTCGGTCATGAGGGCCTGCTTCCTGTCGACGGAGCCCGGCGGAGCGAACACCGGGGAATACGGCCCCAACACTTCCAGAAAAAACTCATCGATGCCGACTTTTTCACCGACGGCACATTTTCGCTAAAAGCCGATTACGCGTTACGCGTATTACGCCCTCAACCTGGTTTGATTGACGTTTTCACCACCGCCGCCGTCTGGACGGCACGCGCCGCAGCGCGGCCTCCAGTTCGGCGATCCGGTCGAGCAGGTCGATGACCAGCCCCAGCGAGGCGTAGTTGACGCACAGGCCCGCGTGCAGCCGTTCGATGCGGCCGAGCACCGCGAGCTGGGACGGCGCGAACCGGGGCTCGGGGCCGGCGATGGGGTCGAGCAGCCCGAGCTGGACCAGCCTCCGCACCTGCTCGGGGTGCAGGTCACCGGCGCGGGCGAACTGTTCCAGGCTGAGGCCGGGGAGCCGGCTGAGCGCGGTCGTCACGGGTGTCTCCTCGGGTCGAAGTCGGACAGGGCGGCCAGCTGCTCGAACAGGCGCCGCTCGTCGCCGGTGAGCCGGGGCGGCACCATGATCCGCGCCTCGGCGTACAGATCCCCGGCCTGGCCTCTGGGGTTCGGCAGGCCCCGCCCGCGCAGGCGCAGGCGGCGGCCGGTGGAGGTGCCCGGCGGGATCTTCAGCTTGGCCTCGCCGCCGGGGGTGTCCACGGCGACGGTGGCGCCGAGCGCCGCCTCCCAGGGGGTGAGCGGCAGCGGCGCGTACAGGTCGCGGCCCTCCACGCGGTACCGGGGGTCCGCGATCCTGGTGATCAGGTACAGGTCCCCGGGCCGTCCGCCGTCGCCCCGGCCGCCCTGCCCGGCGAGCCGGATCCGCTGCCCGTCGGTCACCCCCGGCGGGATGGTGACGTGGATGGTGCGCGGCCCGCCCGGCGTCTGAAGGGTGACGGTGCGGCGGGCGCCGTGGTAGGCGTCGTCCACCCCGACGGTGATCTCGGCCTCCTGGTCGGCGCCGGGCACCGGGCCCCAGTTCCCGCCGAACAGGTCCGAGAGGTCGACGTCGGGACCGAATCCCCCGAAGCCGTACGCGAAGTCGGGGCGCCCCCCGGACCGGGCCCCGGCCCCGGCGCGGGCCCTGCGTCCGGGCCGCGCCCGGCTCCAGGCGTCCGGGTCGACGTCCTCGGGCACCGAGCGCCAGTCCGGGCCGAACGCGTCGTAGCGCTGCCGCTTGGCCGGGTCGGACAGCACGTCGTAGGCCTCCGCGATGTCCTTGAACCGGTCCTCGGCGCCGGGTTCCTTGTTCACGTCGGGATGGTGGGCGCGGGCCAGCTTCCGGTACGCACGCTGGATCTCCTCACGGCTCGCCGTCCTCGGCACCCCGAGGACCTCGTAGAGATCACGTGCCGCCATGGGACCTCACTCCGGCGCCGTGGCGACCAGCACGGTCGCCGGGCGCAGCTGCCGGTCCCCCTCGCCGTACCCGGGCCGCACGACCTCGGCCACCGTGCCGGGCGCGGCGCCCTGCGCGGGCACGGTGCCGACGGCCTCGTGCAGACCGGGGTCGAACGGCACCCCGGCCTCGTCGTGGCGGGCGTATCCGAGGCGCTCCAGCAGGGACACCGCCTGGTCGCGCACCGCCCGCACGCCCTCGATGACGCTCTTGGGGTCGGCGTCGGCGTGCCGCAGCGCGAGGTCCAGGTTGTCCAGGACCGGCAGCCATTCGCGTACCGAGCGGGCCCGCTCCTCGGCGCGCACCCGCTCCGCGTCCCTGTCCATCCGTTTACGCGCGTTGTCCAGGTCGGCGACGGCACGCAGCCATTTGTCCTCCAGCTCGGCGATCCTGGCCTCGGTGGCGCGCTCGTCCGGCTCCGGCGGCCGGTCCGGTATCTGCTCGGTCATGTCATTCCGCCGTGAACTCGGCGTCGATGACGTCGTCGTCATCGCCGCGACCGGTACGCGCCCCCGCCTCCGCGTGGCCTTCCCGCGCGGCCTCCTCGGGCGGCCGTGTGGTGGCGAGGCTCTGGTCGACCTGCCGCAGCTCCGACGCGAGGTCGCGCAGCCGTTCCACGGGCGCCTCCTCCGTGATGGCCTGGCGGGCGTCGGCGACCAGTTGCTCGGCGCGGGCCTTCTCGTGCACCGGCAGCGAGTCGCCGAGCTCGGCGAGGCGCCGTTCCACCTGGTAGGCCGCCGAGTCGAGCACGTTGCGCGCGTCGATCGCCTCGCGCACCCTGGCGTCCTCGGCCCGGTGCTGCTCGGCGTCCCGCATCATGCGGTCGATCTCGGACTTGTCGAGGTTGGAGCTCTCGCTGATCGTGATGCGCTGCTCGCCGCCGGTCTCCTTGTCCTTGGCGGTGACGTTGAGGATGCCGCTGGCGTCCACGTCGAACGTCACCTCGATCTGCGGCTCCCCGCGCCGCGCCGGGCGGATGTTCTCCAGCCGGAACCGCCCGAGCGCCCGGTTGTCGGCCGCGCGTTCCCGCTCCCCCTGCAGGACCACCACGTCGACGGCGTTCTGCTCGTCCTCGGCCGTGCTGAAGGTCTCGGTGCGGCGGGCCGGGATCGTGGTGTTGCGCTCCAGGACCTTGGTCATCACGCCGCCCAGCGTCTCCACGCCGAGCGACAGCGGGGTGACGTCCAGCAGCAGGACGTCCTTGACCTCGCCCTTCAGCACCCCGGCCTGGATGGCGGCGCCGTCGGCCACCACCTCGTCGGGGTTGACCGTCATGTTCGGCTCCTTGCCGCCGGTCAGGCGCCGCACCAGCTCCTGCACGGCGGGCATCCGGGTGGAGCCGCCGACCAGGATGACCTCGTCGAGGTCGTCGGCCGACAGCTTGGCGTCCGCCATGGCCTGCTCCACCGGGCCTTTCGTCCGCTCCACCAGGTCGTGGGTGATCTCCTCGAACGTCGAGCGCATCAGGGTGGTGTTCAGGTGCTTCGGGCCGTTGGCGTCGGCCGTGATGAACGGCAGGCTGATCGCGGTCTGGGTGACCGAGGACAGCTCGACCTTGGCCTTCTCCGCGGCCTCGAACAGCCGTTGCAGGGCCTGTGGGTCGCGCCGCAGGTCGATGCCCTCCTGCCGCTGGAACTCGTCGCCGAGGTGGTCGACGACACGGCGGTCGAAGTCGTCGCCGCCGAGGTGGGTGTCCCCGGCGGTGGACCGTACCTCGATCACGCCCTCGCCGATGTCGAGGACGCTGACGTCGAAGGTGCCGCCGCCGAGGTCGTACACCAGCACGGTCTCGGCGCCCTTGCGGTCCAGGCCGTACGCCAGGGCGGCCGCGGTCGGCTCGTTGATGATCCGCAGCACCTCCAGGCCCGCGATGCGGCCGGCGTCCCTGGTGGCGTGCCGCTGGGCGTCGTTGAAGTACGCGGGCACCGTGATGACGGCCTCGGTGATCTTCTCGCCGAGGAACTTGGCGGCGTCGGCGACCAGCTTGCGCAGCACCATCGCGGCGATCTCCTCCGGCGCGTACATCCGGTCGCCCACCTTGAAGCGCACCGCGTCGTCCGGGCCGGGGACCACGTCGAACGACACCGCGTTGATCTCGCTGCCCACCTCGTCGAACCGGCGCCCGATGAACCGCTTGGCGGAGTAGATGGTGCCCTTGGGGTTGAGGATGGCCTGGCGGCGGGCCAGCCTGCCGACCAGGCGTTCGCCGTTCGGGGTGAAGGCCACCACGGACGGCGTGGTGCGCTCCCCCTCCGCGTTGGGGATCACGGTCGGCTGCCCCTGTTCGGTGACCGCGATCACGGAGTTGGTGGTACCGAGGTCGATGCCTACTGCCTTCGCCATGAGTTCCCCCCGCCGGACTTGGCCCGGCCCGCGCGCGGCAGACCGGGCGCCCCACCTTCGAGACTGACCGGCCGCGACCGGCCCCACATCCTCAGATCGGGTAGTTGTACTGTGGGTAAAAGGCCAGGTGAGCCGCATGACCGGCCACAGGCGAAGGCCCCCCGTGACCGGACCCGGTTTCGCTGGGGGGACACATGCGTGGACGCGACTCCGAATGGCGGGCCGTCGAGCGGTTGCTGCGGACGACGGCGGGCGGCACGGGCGGGACGCTGCTGATCGAGGGCGAGCCGGGGGCGGGCAAGAGCCTGCTGGTCGCCGAGGCCGCCGCGCGGGCCGTGCGCCTGGGGCTCCTGCCGGTCGTCGGCGGGGCCGAGGAGGTGGGGCAGTTCGTCCCGCTCGCCCCGCTGTTCATGGCCCTCGGCGAGGTTCCGCGCGCGGCCGAGCCCGTCGCCGAGGTCGATCTGCGGGTGCGGCTGCTGGAGCAGCTCAGGGTGGGGCTGGAGAAGCGGGCGGCGAGCCATCCCGTGGTGGTCGCCCTGGACGATCTGCAGTGGGCGGACCACACGACGCTGGCGGCGCTGCGCACCCTGCAGTGGGAGGTCGCGCAGGTGCCGGTGGCCTGGATCCTCGCGCGGGCCACGGGGACGCGGTGCGACGAGGCGGAGCGGCTGTTCGAGGTGCTCGGACGGCACGGGGCCGGGCGGATCGTCCTCGGGCCGCTGCCGGGGGACGCGGTGGCCGCCGTCGTGGCCGACGTGCTCGGGGCGGTGCCGCGGCCCGATCTGCTGGCGATGGCCGAGGGGGCGGGCGGGAACCCGTTCCTGCTGGGCGAGCTGCTGGCCGGCCTGCGGGAGGAGGACGCCGTGGAGATCGACGGCGGACGGGCCGGGCTGCGCTGCGCCGAGCCGCCGCGGCGGGTGCGGGACGCCGTGGGGCACCGGCTGGCGGGGCTGCGGCGGGAGACGCGGCACCTGGTGGAGGCGGCGGCGGTGCTCGGGCGGTCGTTCGGGGTGGAGGACGCGGCCGAGCTGCTCGGCGCTCCCCCGGCGGCGCTGCTGCCCGCGTTCGAGGAGGCGG
The DNA here is from genome assembly GCF_042658925.1 of Sphaerisporangium aureirubrum. Taxonomy (NCBI): domain Bacteria; kingdom Bacillati; phylum Actinomycetota; class Actinomycetes; order Streptosporangiales; family Streptosporangiaceae; genus Sphaerisporangium; species Sphaerisporangium aureirubrum. Next base: position 300,069 of record NZ_JBHSRF010000001.1, on the reverse strand, counting down.
TGGGGGCCGGGATCCTGACGGCCGCCGAGGACGCGCTGGAGTTCCGGCACGAGCTGGTGTGGCGGACCATCGTCGCGGCCATCCCCTCGCCGGTGCGCAACGCGTTGCACCACCAGATCGGGAAGATCCTGCTCGACCGGGGCGGGTCGCCGGTGCGGGCGGCGGGGCACCTGGTAGAGGGGTCACGGCCCGGGGACCCGCGGACCCTCACCGGGCTGGACCAGGCGGTGAGCGAGGCGCTGTCGACGTCGCCCGGCGCCGCGGCGGAGCTGGCCGTGCAGGCCGTGCGGTTCAGCGATCTGGCCGATCCCGGGCGGGTCGCGCGGATGGTGACCGCGATCCAGGCCATGACGGAGGCGGGACGGCTCGCCGCGGCGGAGGACCTCGCCCGGTCGGCGTTGGCCCACCCCGCGCCCGGTCCCGCGGCGGCCGAGCTGCGGCGGGCGTTGTCCGGGATCCTGCTGCTGCGGGGGCAGGTCGCCGAGGCGGTGACGGAGGCGGAGACGGCGCTGGGCGAGCCGACCCTGGCCGGGGGGGCGCACGACCGTGCCGTCCTGGCGTTGCTGCGCGCGCTCGCGGAGTCGCCGGACACGCGGCGGGCGGCGGAACGGGCCGAGGGGATCCTCGCGGGCGCCGACCACGGGGAGGCGGTGCGGGCCGGGGCGCTGGTGGTGCTGGCGCGGGTGCGCTGGGACGCAGGGCGGCTGGCCGAAGGGGTCGGGATGGCCCGGGAGGCCGTACGGCGGGCGGCCGGGGGGCCGGCGGACGTGCGGCGGGTCCATCCGCGGCTGGTGCTGGCGCCGATGCTGGCCGCGGGCGGCCTGCTCGACGAGGCCGCGCGGGTGGCGCGGGAGGCGGGCGAGGAGGTGGAGGCGCTCGACCACGGCGTGCGGGCTCCCTGTCCCGCGTTCGTGCGAGCGCGGGTGGCGCTGGCCGCCGGGCGGCCGGAGGAGGCGGTGGCGCAGGCGCGGGCCGGGCTCGACCTGGCCGAGTCGCTCGGGACGCGGTTGTTCGTGCCGCTCGCCGCGCCCGTGCTCGGCACGGTGGCGCTGCGGCGGGGGGACCTGCGGACGGCCGCCCGGTACGCGGGGTGCGCGATGGTCGGCGTCAAGACGGCCGAGGCCGGGGAGGGGCCGGGGGCGGCGATGGAGGTGGCGCGGCCCGTCTACGCCGCGCTGCGGGAAGGGGCCGGGGTGCTGGCCGGGGAGCCCGGGGACGCGGCGTGGCTGGTGCGGCTGGCCCTGGCCGCCGGCGAGCGGGCCTGCGCCGGCGTGGTGGTGCGGGCCGTCGAGAGGCTGGCCGCCGCCGGGGCCGGTTTTCCCGCCGTACGGGCCGCCGCGCTGCACGCGCGCGGGCTGCTGGACGGCGACCGGGGCATGCTCGCCAGGGCCGCCGAGACCGCCACGGATCCGTGGAACCACGCGTCCGCCGCCGAGGATCTCGGGGTGCTGCTGGCCGGGGACGATCCCCCCGCCGCGATCCGTTCCTTCGACCGGGCCCTCACCGGCTTCGACACCGCCGGGGCCGGTCGCGACGCCGCCCGGCTGCGCCGCAGGCTGCGCAGGCTGGGCGTCCGGCACCGCCACTGGACGACCGCCGAGCGTCCGGTCACCGGCTGGGAGAGCCTCACCGACACCGAGTGCATGGTCTCGTCGCTGGTCACCCAGGGCTGGACCAACCGGCAGGTCGCCGACCAGATGTTCATCAGCGCGCACACGGTGGCCTTCCACCTGCGGCAGATCTTCCGCAAGCTCGGGATCTGCTCGCGGGTGGAGCTCACCCGCCTGACGATCGAGGCCGGACGCCGCACGGCGGCGCCGGACACGCCGTACCAGATCCCGTCGCACCGGCGCCGCGGCGAGGGGCCGCCCGGCGACGGCGTGTGGACGCCGCGCTAGGCGGGGGTGCGGTGGCGGGTGACGTACGGGGCGAGGAGGCAGGCCCAGACGAGTTTGCCGTGGCCGTCCAGCAGGTGCCAGCCCCAGGAGGAGCACAGGTTGTCCACCAGCCAGAGGCCGCGGCCGCTCTCGGCGAAGTCGTCGGTGTCGGACATGACCGGGGGTCGCTCGGCCGGGTCGAAGACGGCGCAGACGAGGTGGGAGGAGCGGTGGAAGAGGCGGAGGCCGCCTGGCTCGCCCGCGTGGCGCATGGCGTTGGTGACGAGCTCGGAGACGACGAGGCGGGCGTCGGCGGACAGCTCGGTGAGGCCCCAGCCGTCCAGGGTGGCGGCGGTGAAGTCCCGCGCGGCCTTGACCGGCGCCCCCGCACGCCCCAGCTCCCGCAGCTCGGCGCCGGCGGGGCCGGACAGGGCGACCTCGGCCGAAGGAAGCAGCCACCAGGGCGCTTCGCCTCGTACGACGGCCTGCCGGCGTACCGGTTGTGCGGTCATCACGTCCTCACTACGTCGTGTGCCCGCGGATGCGGAGATGACGCGGGAGAGTCAATCCTTCTGCACGCACGAGGCGGATGCAAGAACATCTGCACGTGCAAAATTACAACTTTTCATGCAGAACGCCGGTATAGGCACCTAAGGTCGGTTTTCCCGTCCTGAGAAGTAAGAGGTCCTCTGGGGTGGTCGGGAAGCCCGATGGGGCCTCAGGATTGGACACGACGGCTTACCCAATCATGGCTCCAAGGAGCGACCCGCATGGCCATGCCGCTCGGACAGGACGGCACACCCGAGATCCATATGCTCGCCCGGCCGAGGGGTGGACCCACCGCGCTCCGCATCCTGCTCGGCGCTCAGTTGCGCCGGCTGCGTACCACCCGGGGGATCACCCGCGAACAAGCGGGCCACAGCATCCGTGCGTCCGAGGCCAAGATCAGCCGCATCGAGCTCGGCAGGGTCGGCTTCAAGGACCGCGACGTGGCCGACCTGCTCACCCTGTACGGCGTGGGCGAGTCCCAGGAGCGGGAGGTCTTCCTCGGCCTCGCGCGGCAGGCCAACGCGCCCGGGTGGTGGCACAAGTACAGCGACCTGCTGCCCGGCTGGTTCGAGCTGTACGTCGGCCTTGAGGAGGCCGCCACCACGATCCGCACCTACGAAATCCAGTTCGTGCCCGGCCTGCTCCAGACCCGCGACTACGCCCGCGCGGTGATCAAGCTCGGCCACTCCGGCGCGCCGGAGGACGAGATCGAGCGCCGGACGGACCTGCGGCTGGCCCGCCGGCAACGGATCATCGAACCGGGCGGCCCGAAGCTGTGGGCGCTGGTGGACGAGGCCGCGCTGCGCCGCCCGCTCGGCGGGCCCGGGGTGATGCGGGCCCAGGTCGAGTACCTCCTGGATATGACGCGGGCTCCCAACATCACCGTCCAGGTGGTGCCGTTCGGGCAGGGCGGCCACTCGGCGGCGGGCGGGCCGTTCAGCATCCTGCGGTTCCACGAGGGCGACCTGCCGGACGTGGTGTACATGGAGCAGCTCACCAGCGCGTTGTACCTGGACAAACGCGAGGAGACCGACCCGTACATGAAGGTGATGGACCACCTGTGCGTGGAGGCCGCCACCGTGTCGGAGTCCCGGCGGATGCTCACCGCGCTGCTGGACGAGTTCTGAGTTTTTTTCCGCGTTCTGAGCAGGAACGGCCCGAGGGCGCCGCACCGGAGCGGCGTCCGCCTCTTGCATACCCGGCGGATTGCCGGGCACCGCTAATGAAGAAGGGACAGAAAACCGCAGCTCAGAGGAGTGATCATGCTTCAGGGTAAGACGATCGCCTTCCTGACGGCGTCGCAGGGGGTGGAGCAGGTCGAGCTCACCGAGCCATGGCGGGCCGTCGAACAGGCGGGAGGGACCCCGCGGCTGGTCTCCACCCATCCCGGCCGCGTCCAGGCGTTCAACCACCTGGACCGGGGGGACACCTTCGCCGTGGACACCACGGTCCGTGACTCCGGGCCCGCCGACTACGACGCCCTCGTGCTGCCCGGCGGGGTGGCCAACCCGGACTTCCTGCGGATGGACGAGGACGCCGTGGACTTCGTGCGGGGCTTCTTCGAGGCGGGCAAGCCGGTGGCGGCGATCTGCCACGCGCCGTGGACGCTCATCGAGGCCGGGGTGGTCAGGGACCGCGCGCTCACCTCGTGGCCGAGCCTCAGGACCGACCTCACCAACGCCGGGGCCACCTGGACCGACCAGGAGGTCGTCGTGTGCACCAGCGGGCCGAACCGGCTGATCACCAGCCGGATGCCCGACGACCTGAAAGCCTTCTGCCAGGCGGTGAGCGAGGCGTTCGAGGAGTGACACCCCGCGCGGCGGCGCCGGGGCGTCCGCGTACCCGGCGGGAATCGCACAGTTCGTTGTGAGGACCATCGGTCTCTGCCATGCTGTCCGCCATCAGCGCCGCAGATGGGCAGTCCGCCTGGCATGAAAGATCCTGACATGACCGACGTGTTCACGCTCGGAGAGGCTCTCGGCGTCATCTCCACCGACCGCATCCGCCACGACACGGAGGTGCGTCTCGACGTCGGCGGCCCCGAGCTCACCACCGCCGTCGGGCTCGCCCGGCTGGGCCACTCGGTGACCTGGCTCGGACGGGTCGGCGGCGACGAGCTCGGCGCCCGCATCCTCACCGTGCTGCGCGGCGAGGGCATCGACGCCTCCCACGTGCAGTCCGACCCCGGCGCCGCCACGGGCCTCGCCATGCGGCAGCGCCGCATCGGGCGCGCCGGGCACGTCGTGCACTACCGCGGCGGCTCGGCCGGCGCCCGCCTCGGCCCCGGCGACATCCCCGCCCGCGCCGTCCAGTCCGCCAAGGTCCTGCACGTCACCGGCATCACCCCCGCCCTCAGCGGCACCGCCTGGAGCGCCGCCCACCACGCCGTCAAGCTGGCCAGGGACGCCGGCCTGTCCGTCTCGGTCGACGTGAACTTCCGTCCCCAGCTGTGGATGGACCGCCAGGAGGCCGTGGAGGCCCTCACCGAGCTGGCGACCGGCGCCAACGTACTGTTCGTCAACCAGGACGAACTCCAGCTGATCGAGCCCGTGATTGGAACGATCCGCGAGCTGGTGGTCACCCGAGGTGGCAAAGGCGCCAGCTCCACCGTCAACGGCATGCGCTACGACGCCCAGGCCGCCCCCGTGACGGTGGTGGACCCGGCAGGCGCCGGCGGTTCCTTCGTGGCCGGCTACCTCAGCGGCCTGTTGGAAGAGCTCCACCCCACCGACCGCCTCCGCCGAGGCTGCGCCCTGGCCGCCTTCACCGTGGCCAGCCAGAGCACCTGGCAAGGCCTCCCCACCCGCGCCGAGCTCCCCCCGCTCACCTTCTGACCGCTGTCACCGCAGCACGCGATACCGCAGGTGCGTCGCCTCCGTCCCCCGCACCACCTGAACGGTCTCCAGCTCGATGTGCTCGGCCCCGAGGTGCTCGAAGAGCCGCCGCCCCTCCCCGAGCAGCACCGGGATCAGGTGGATCTGTATCTCGTCGAGCAGCCCCGCCTGAAGACACCGCTGGCCGGTACCCACCCCGTGGACCAGCACGTTCTTCTTCCCCGCCGCCTCCTTGGCCCGGCGCACCGCCTCCCCGAGATCGCTCAGATAGGTGACCCCGGGCCACCCCGCGAAGCGTTCCTCGGGCTGATGCCGGCTGAGAATGAAGATCGGCACGCCGTCGTGGTGGTCCCCGTTCCACCCTCCGGCCGGTTCGAACGTCCCGCGGCCGGCGAGCACCGACCCCGTGGAGAGGAACTCGTCGATGACCTCACGGTCGCCGGCGCCGATCCGTTCGCCCGTACCCAGCTGATTCACATCGTCGATGACGCCGGTCCATTCGTGAAGGCGCTCCCCGCCGTCCCCCAGCCCGTTGTCCAGCCTCTCGTTGGGCCCGGCGACGAAGCCGTCCAGGGACATGGACATGTACAGCACGGTCGAAGCCATGAGGGGTTCTCCTTCGCTCGACTCGGCCCGGCTCGATCACCGTGGGCCTTTACGCGCACCATCGCACTGGTCGACATGCTCTCGGCAAATGCGACGGTCCGGGCGCTGTTTCGGGGATCACACGGCGTGCTCGGCGCAGAGGCACCCGACGCCCCGTTCGATCCACTCCTGGCCGGCCCACTCGGGGTGCCGGTCGATCAGCAGTGCCCGGACCTCGGCGACGATCTCGGCCTCGCCCATCGCGGAGTCACGGCGGCGCCAGGTCTCGTCGCGTAGTTCGCGCAGGTAGTCGCGGACGTCGGTGAGCACCTGGGGGCCGCCGGGGTCGCCGTGGCCGGGGACCACCACCCGGGGTCCGGTGGCGGCCAGGCGGTCCATCACCGTGAGCCAGCGCACGCCGGAGACGTCCGTGTCGTAGGGCGGGAACCAGGGGAAGATGGCGAACTGGCCGGTCTCGGCGAGATCCCCGGTGAACAGGACGCCGGCGTCGGGGACCTCGACCACCTGGTCGCCCTTCGTGTGGCCCCGGCCGGTGGGGCGCAGCCGTACGGTCCGTCCGCCGAGGTCCAGGTCGCAGGCGTCGTCGTCGTAGACCACGTCGGGGGTGGGCACCTGTACGCCGTCGAGGCGGTGGGCGACATGGCCGCCGAAGGCCCGGAACATCTCCAGGTAGCCCGCCCCCTTCGTGCTCAGGTCGTCCGCCTGGGCGCGGTTGACCAGGTACGTGGCGCGGCCGGCGAACACCTGCGCGCCGAACGCGTGCTCGGGGTGGAAGTGCGTCGTGGTCAGGTACAGCCGTCGGCCCTTCGCCACCTCGGAGGCGAAGGCGAGCACCTGCTCCGCGTTGGCGGTGCCGATGCCCGTCTCGACGACCAGCACGGCGTCCGTGCCGCCGATGACGCCGATGTTGGGCACCAGCGCGACCCGGTGGTTCGGGATCACCAGCAGGTCGGGGGCGATCTCCTCGGCACCGGAGACCCGCACGGCGGGGTCACTCAGCGGTTCGCTGGTCACAGGTTCGTCGGTCATGCTCCGATTCGACCCCCCGGGCGGCGCGGCCGTCCAAGTCCGGCTAGGTGGTCCCGATACCGTGCGGATATCGTCGCCGGTCATGGAGCTACGCTCGCTGCGCTATTTCGTGGCCGTCGCCGAGGAACTCCACTTCGGCCGAGCCGCCGCCCGGTTGCACATGACCCAGCCTCCCCTGAGCCGGGCGATCAGGCACCTGGAGACCGGCATCGGAGCCGTCCTGTTGCACCGCTCCCCCGCGGGCGTCACGCTCACCCCCGCCGGGGCGGCACTGCTGGACGAGGCGCGCTCCCTGCTCGACCAGGCCGACCGGCTGCGCGTCCGTGTGGCCGCCGCGGCCGGTGCCGCGAGCATCACCGTCGGCATCCTGGGCGACAGCACCGACCGGGCCGCGACGCGGCTGGCCGCCGCGTACCGTGCGCGGCACCCGGACGTCGAGGTCCACGTCCGCGACACCGACCTGACCGACCCGACCTGCGGCCTGCGCGCCGGCCTGGTCGACGTGGCCCTGACCCGCGGCCCGTTCGACGAGACCGGCCTGGTGGTCCACGACCTACGCGCCGATCCCGTGGGGGCGGTCCTGCGCGCCGACGACCCGCTGGCCTGCCACGACCACCTGGAACTGGCCGACCTGGCCGGCCGCCACTGGTTCCAGTTCCCGGACGGCACCGACCCGATCTGGCGGTCGTACTGGAACGGCGGCGAGCCCCGCGAGGGCCCGGTGGTACGCGCCGTCCAGGAGTGCCTCCAGGCCGTGCTCTGGAACGGCACGGTCGGGATGGCCCCGCTCGGCCACACCCCGCCCGAGGAGCTGGCCGTCGTCCCCCTGATCGACATGGCGCCCAGCCGCGTGGTGGCGGCATGGAACAAGGGCGACCCGAACCCACTGATCCGCTCGTTCGTCCAGATCGCTATTAGCGCCTACCGCGGCTGACCGCCTCCCCGCGGCGTCCGGCCGGTTCAGGCCAGGACGGTGACCGGGTCGCCGAGTCGTATTTCGCCCCGGCCCCGGGGGACCATGCGGATGCCGAACCAGGTCTTGCCGTCCCAGCCGCGGTGGCGGGCGAGGGTGCGTAGGGGCTCCTTGCCCTTTTCGATGGTGACCGGGTCGTAGGTGGTGACGGCGCAGCGGTCGCAGTGCTCCGTGAAGCGGAAGGCGACCGAGCCGATGCGGATCTCGCGCCAGTCGTCCTCGGCGTACGGGGGTGCGCCGTCGATCACGAGGTTGGGGCGGAATCTGGCCATGTCCAGGGGGGCGGGCGGGTCGTCCTGGCGTTCCATGGCGCCTTCGAGGATCCAGTCGTCCAGGCGGCGCAGCGAGGAGCGGGAGGTGAGCAGGATGGGGGCGTCCCCGGCGAAGCTGACGACCTCGCCGGGCAGGCCGCCGTGGGAGGCCGGGACGGGGCAGCGGTTGGGGTCGTCGAGCCAGACCAGGCGGGTGGGTTTGCCGAGCAGGCGGGTGAACCAGGCGTGGGCGTCGGGATGGGCCAGTATCGCGGAGTCCAGTTCGTAGAAGCGCATGGGAAACTTTTCTCCGGTGGCCGGGGGGACCTTCAGCTGGGGCATCCCCGGCGCGTCGAGCAGCAGGCCGCCCTCGTCGGTGACACGGGCGACGACCGACAGCAGCCGGGGATTCTCCCCGACCCAGTGGCCTCCCCCGTACTCGTCCACGACGGCCCAGCGGCGGTCCTCCGCCAGCCCCCACGGCTCCACGACCGCCGAATCCACCACCCAGCCTGAAACCGACTTAACCGGATATCTCCGGATCTCAGCTAGCTCCATGCCGACACCGTACGCCTGGGGTCCGAGAGAGCGCTTTCACGAGTGATCGGGGCGGGCCGACTCCCGCGGGTTGGCCGGCGAGGCACATCGGAGCCCCTTTTCAGGCGCCCGCGCCGCCGTCCACCGGCACGATCGCGCCGGTCACCATCGAGGCTCGGTCGCTGAGCAGCCACGCGGCCAGCTCGGCCACCTCGCGGGGCTCGGCCATGCGGCCGAGTGGGGTCGCCGCCTTGTTGCGCTCGATGATGCCCGGGGATACGGCCTCCCACGCGTCGATCATCTCCGTGGCGGTGCCGCCGGGGGTGATGCCGTTCACCCGGATGCCCTGACGGCCCCAGGTCACGGCCGCGGTCTCGGTGATGCTGTTGAGCGCGCGCTTCATGGCGCCGTACGCGGGGAGGGCGGTGTTCGCGCGGCGGCTGCCGATGCTCGAATTGTTGACGATCGCCCCGCCGCCGTTCCGCCGCATGAGTGCGGCCTGCGCGGTCATGGCGGTCCAGTGCGAGCGGAAGTTCACCGCGAACTGCTCGTCGATGTCCTCGTCGCTCGTGGTGTCGAGCGGGCCGGGGTGCTGGATCGCCGCGCCGTTGTTGAAGGCGCCGTCGAGCCGTCCGTGCAGCTCCTCGACGCGGCCGACCGCCGCGCGGACGCTCGCACGGTCGGCGAGGTCCATGGTGACGGCGTCGGCGACGCCTCCGCCGGCGCGGACCTCGGTGACGACGCGGTCCAGGGCGTCGGTGCTGCGGGCGGCGAGCACGACGGCGGCGCCCTCGGCGGCGAAGAGCCGGGCCGCGGCCGCCCCGATGCCGCGGCTGGCGCCGGTGATGAACACGACCTTGCCGGTGAGCAGGCCGATGGGTGCGACGTCGATGTTGTTGGTCATGAGGCCAGTTTCAGGTGGCCTCCCGGCCGGATGCAGGCACAGGTGGTACCAGGATCCGCCGCCGCGCGGCGTGCAGACTGGGGGTATGGACAAGCAGGAGCTCGGGGCGTTCCTCCGCAGCCGTCGCGAGCGGCTCCGGCCGGAGGACGTCGGCCTCCCCTCCGGACCGCGACGCCGGACACCGGGTCTGCGCCGCGAGGAGGCCGCGGTCCTCGCGCACATCTCCACCGAGTACTACGTCCGGCTCGAACAGGGCCGGGCACCGCGGCCGTCGGGCGAGGTCCTCGCCGGGATCGCGGGCGCGCTGCGGCTCACCGACGCCGAGTCCGACCACCTCCACGTCCTCGCGGGCACCGCGCCGACCCGTACCCGGCTGCACCGTCGCGACGTCCGCCCGAGCATCCTCGCCCTCCTCGAACGGCTGCCGCAGACGGCCGCTTTCGTGACGTCCGCCGTCTTCGAGGTACTCGCGTGGAACGACCTAGCGGCCGCGCTCATGGAGGACTTCGCCAAGCTCCCCCCAAGGGACCGAAATCTCGCACGCCGGGCATTCCTCGGCCCGACGCGCCCCGGCGCGACGCTGTACGGAATCTCCGACGCCACCGAGTTCCGCCACCACGTCGTCATGGAACTCCGCGCCACCCTCGCCCGCTACCCCGCGGACCCCACGGTGACCGCCCTCATCGCCGAACTCCGCGACGCCAGCCCCGACTTCGCCCGCCTCTGGGAGCGACACGACGTACAGGGCGCCCCCATGCTCACGAAAACCTTCCGCCACCCAGTCGTAGGCGAGATCACCGTCGACTGCGACGCCCTCACCCTCACAGACCGCGACCAGCACCTCGTCCTCTACAGCGCCCCAAAAGGCTCCCCCGCCGCCGAGGCTCTGGCTCTCCTGAACGTACTCGGAGCCGAGACCAGCGACTACCTACGCTAGCGACGGCGAACCCGTCACGCTTGAGAGTCGCACCGTCCCGAACATGGTGCCTTCGGCGCTGTCTTTTTTGACGACTCTCGCCGCAGTAGGTGATGACCGCCGCGCAGGCAATTGGTCACAACGTGTACCGCTTTGCGTGCCGTCCCCATCCCCACGAGGAAGACAGCTCCCGGTGTCACCTAAAGTGGCCTCAGGATGACCCTCACGAGGGGATGACTTCGTCTCACCGACGACGGAGGGCCCGGCCCCTGGTGCGTGTCCGCCAGAGCGCGATCCCGTGGCGCCACCACAGCGGCAAGTGGCAGCTGTCCCACAGCCAGGCGACCGCGACGATGCTCCAGCCCATGACGAGCTTGAGCGCATCACCAGCGCCGAATTCAGACATCTACCTCAGCTTTCCGCGGGGCGCCGCAGAGCGGCGGCATAGTCAGCGGACACCGTGCCCGGCACACCCGGCCGTGACAGTGAGCATCACCTGTTCGCCGGGGTCACTCCCTCTCCACCTGCGGCGGGACGCGCCCGGTGGGGTGCTCGATCTCGGCTTGCACGGCCAGAGCTATCACGAGGTCCACGGCGTCGTCGCGGGCCAGTTCAGGCAGCAGTCCGATGGTGCGCTGGGAGTGCGTGAGCGGGGACCGGCGACGAGCCAGCCACCCGGACGGCGCACCCTCGCGCGTCATGAGGCGGGTGACCTCCCACGCGGGATACCGCTGGTGCAGAGCGGCGACCTGCTGGTCGATCAGCGCGGTGATCGCAGACGGCAGCGGCGGCGTGGTCACGCGGTACCCGTACACCGGCGGGCGGGCACCATCGCGGTGAGCTCGGTATGGCGCATCTGGTCGCGCAGCTCCTCAGGGTGGACGCGTCGAGCAGCACAGGGCAAGGAGCGTCCCAGGCGGCGATGGCGTAGAAACGACGGCTCCACGTGCCGTACCAGACCAGCCATCCCGGTTCGATCCGGTCGAGTTCGGCGGCTACCGCTCTGCGGGCCGGATCCCACCATCGTGAGGCGTGAATCTCGGCGACCGGGCCACCCTCCACCACGTGCCGTCCCGGCGGCTGGGCCGAGTACCACGCCAGGAGCCCGGTCACGCTGCCGCCCCGTATCGGGCGGCACGCCACCGAATCCGGATGACTCTAGAGTTACTCACGGGTCAGGGCTCACTTTCCTGGCCAAGGCCCCGGAATCCCCCGGTGTTCGCCCACCGGGCCGGGACCGTCTTGCCAGGGAAGCTAGAACCGCAGGCAGCCCTCACTGTTTCCGAACGGAAACCCCTTGCTAGACCAGGTTCATCCGCCAGGCGAGCCCGTTCAGCTCACGGCCACCAAGGCGAGCGCGCAGGTCGGCCACCAGCTCGCGGGCCATAGGGTCGCTGCGGGTGCGGGGGCCGTCCTGCTTCTCGGCCGCCCGTAGATGGTTCGCGGCCTCTCGCGGCTGGTCGATCATGGCGTACGCTCGCGCTTTTTCGATCTTCAAGCTGGCCCGGCGGATACGGCTCGGCAACGCCTCCGGCACGACCTGGGAGGCGTACTCCAATGCCCGGCCGGGTTCACCGGCCTCGACGGCGAGCGTGGTGCGCCACACGCCGACGTTCGAAGGCCCGAACCACTGCCAGGCGTCCGCATGCTCTCCGGTTCGAACGGCGATCCGTTCTGCTTCCTGCGCGTTCGCGTCGGCCCCAGCGTGGTCGCCGCGAACCTGGCAGGCCAGCGCGGCACTGAGCCGGAGCATTCCGTAGACCTCCTGAGCCCTGCGGTCATCTCCGATGTGCGGTTCGACCCTGTCGGCGGTCCGGCCGATCGTGCGGAACGCCCGGGACAAGTCCAGGCTGCGCCGGCAGTGCGCCATGGCGAATGCCGCCGCCCCACGCCAGACCTCATCGCCAAGCGCATGCGCCGCCCGCTCGGCACGGTCCGCGGCGACCCACGCGAGATCGATATATCCGAGCGCCTTCAGGACGTCGGACGCCGCCACCCCGCACGCCGAGATCAGCATGCGCAGCGCGACGGCCTGCTGCTCGTTGGTCGCGCCGGCCGCGTGGACGTGAAGCTCACCGATGATTCCGGGCAGAAGCCGGGCCAGCGCGGCACGGTCCGATCCGCGCCAGGCGGTGAGAACCGGACCGGCCCATTCGGCTTCCAGCACTGCCATGGGGCGTGCGGGCACGTCGGGTGGATCATCCAGGGAAGTGCCCAGGAAGACGTCCCGCAGACGGGTGGGTTCGACGCCTGCGTGCCGCGAAGAAGTGACCGGCGAAGGTCCCCCCAGCAGGTCGGTGGCGGACACCTCCAACGCCTCCGCGAGGGCAAGGATGTCGGAACGGCGCTCCAATCGCGTCTTGCCGTTCTCCACCTTCGAGAGCCACCCCTTGGAGCGTCCGGCCAGCCCGGCGACGGCCTCCAGACTCTTCCCGCTCGCGAGGCGCGCGGCGCGAACAATCTCGCCGATGCGCCGATGTTCCGTGCCAGCGTCGCGCATAAGCCCGACCTTCCTGAAGCGTGGACAACCTCAGGCTACGGCGCGGGGCTTTCTCCGTGCAGACGGAAGCAGTCGCCACACCGTCGCGCTGGGAGATGGTGTGACCGTGACGAGCTGCCTGTGCCGCGGTCGTCACCGGCTGCGGCGAAGCTCGCCAAAGTAAGCAGCACCGAAGGACCACCGTCCGATCGCGGTGGGCACCGGTTCGGTGCGCGCCATGCGTGAACTGGCCGCCCTGGAGGACGTCATGCGCCCGTGGCAGGATGCGCCTGTCGGCCAGGACCTGGCCGAGGCACTGGCGCCTGCGAGACGGGGAGCGTGATGGCGGAGCCGTTGACACGAGAGCAGATCGACGAGCATCTGAAGGAACTGCCGGGCTGGACCACCGACGGCGTGAGCATCGAACGCGTCTATTCGATCCCGCACATCGCCGGCGCGGCGTTCATCGTGCACATCGCGGCGATCCAAGACCGGTTCGGTCATCACTCCAACGCCACCCTCGGATACAAGACCGTACGACTGTCGATCAGCTCCAGTGACCTCGGCGGCCGAGTGGCCGAGCACGACATCGAGCTCGCCCGCCGCATCGAGGCGATCTCCGAGGCGCATGGAGCGGTAATGGCTTGACCCGACCCGTCCCGAACTGGGCACGGACAGCGTGAACCAACGCACTAACACTCACTGCGGGCCGTCGCGGAATTCCTCCGCTGGAATCCCGACGGTCCCGGCGCGGACAGCACGCCGAAGGCACACAGTTTGGTTCGGTGTGGCCGTGACGAAATGCCTGCGCGGCGGTCGTCACCGGCTGCGGTGAGGCTCGCCTGAAGAAAGCAGCGCCGAAGGCACCATTTCCGGCGCGGGGCATTTTGAAATCGATGGCAGCTGGATGCAGGCACTGCCGTTTCCGCTTGCGGCGTGACGTGACACCGCATACCGTGCGCAATGTATCGGGTCGATATATCGGGCCGATGGATTGCCGTAGTCCGACTGACGTGGGAGTGCGATGAGGCGGATCGACTACGACACGGAGCAGTACCAGGACTACGCGCGTGGCCGGGCGCTCAGTGAGCGGCATCTGCAGGTGTGGATCGGCGCCTTCGGGGCGGTGCTGCCCGAGCGGCGGCCGCTGGCGGGGCTGGATGTCGGCTCGGGGACCGGCAGGTTCACTCCTGCGCTGGCGCGAGAGTTCGGGCCGGTGACCGGGGTCGAGCCGGCGGTCCGGATGCGCGAGATAGCGCAGGCGCAGTCCTCGCATCCCGGTGTGCGGTATCTGGCAGGCTCCGCCGAGGACATGCAGGTGCCGTCCGGCAGCGCCGACTACGCTCTCATGTTCCTGTCCTGGCACCACGTCCAGGACAAGCCGCGGGCGGTCCGGGAGCTGGCCAGGGTGCTCAGGCCCGGTGGGCGGCTGCTACTGCGTGCGAATTTCAGCGACCACCATCCCATGCCGTGGTGGCTGGAGCACTTCCCCCGCGGCTTTGAGGTGGACGCCTCACTGTTTCAGCCCCTGCATGAGGCCATCGAGATGTTCACGTCGGCCGGCTGGCGCGTCGCTAGCTTCGGCACGGTTACCGAGCCGTCCATCGGCACCCGTGGTGACGTGCTCCAACGGCTTCGCCTGCGCACTCTTTCGTTCTTCGCTCAACTCGGTCCCGACGACCTGGAGACCGGCTTCCGCCGCCTGGAGCAGGCTGTCGCCGCAGATCCCGACGCACCAGCGCCTGAGCATTCTCAGCCGCTGCTCACGCTCGAACGGCTCTAGTAATGCCAACGGCGCCTCGTTGACGACGAGAGGTGGGTCGGGCCGCCACAGTCGCTCCCGCCCAAGAAGACAGCGCCGAAGGGGCCAGATTGCTCCTATGAATCCGGCCGACGTCGCTTGACAAGGAAGCGGACGACGATGAAGCCGATGCTCGCCGCAGCCGCCGTCCACACGACTGTCTTCCCTATTGTCTCGACCACCTCGTTCCTGCCGGGCGGGAGTACGACCATCTGTAAGGCGGCGCCGACCGGCACGGTCAGTCTCGCGAGCAAACCGATCGCTCCCGGTCGCCTGACGCACGCACCGACGGCACCCAATGGCGCTCCGAAGACGACACTGGCGACCCACCACACGGGCGATTCGGACTCGTACCAGGCGAATTCCCCGCCGCTACGGATGGCGTCCACGACGCCATAGGCGGCCGTGGCCGCAAGCAGGGCCAGCACGCCGGCTACGGCACCACCCTGCGCCAGTGCTGCGGGACGGCTCACCCTGGCGCGGGTGACCAGCCACCCCACTGCGACCGCCAAACCCGCCCATGCCCAGCCGGAGTCGAGCAACACGCTAATGATTTCCGCGATCGACCATCCGCTGGTGGTATAGGCACGGCTTTCAAGGTCGGCGTAGCTGTGGGAGAGCGCGTTCACAAGGGAGGTCGCCGCGCCGAATCCCGCCCCGACCGCCAGGGCGCTCACCAGGACCTTCGCCGGCCACGTCCCAGACGAGCGGTACCGCCATCGACCGTCATACCGCTGAATGTTGGTCACGATGCCTTCCTACCGTGTGACTCATGATCTGTACGGCGAACGTTCCATGCCAGGAATCAGCCGCATTCGGCGACTGGTGACACGTATCCGTTCACAGCATCACCGAATCTCATCGACGGGTCGCCCCGAAGCCCTCGCGACCGTCGCTCAAAGCAGCGAGCAAACGTTGCTGCTTCTCGCGGTCACAGTCAGGACAGCACGCCGAGGGCCCACGGTCGGGTTCGAGGTGTGGCTGTGACGATCCGGTGGCCATGACCTCCTCGTTCGGCACCGCTACCGGATTGCGGCATCCGTCTACCGCGACTGAGCGCCTCGCGACCCCCCTCAGGCCGACTTCAGCGCGTGTACGAATGCCCGCCACTCATCGGTGGTGAACGCCAGTACCGGGCCGCCGGGGTTCTTGCTGTCCCGGACCACGACATGGCCGCCCGAGCCCGCGATCTCGACGCACTGTCCTTCCTGGGCCGAGTAGCTGGACTTGCGGAACGTCACTACAGCGTCTTCCATATCTCCTCGATCATCTGTCGGCTCTGGGTTGTCGGCAGGCTCTCACTTCGTAACCGGTCGAAGAAAATCATCGTCCTGTCAACCGTTTTTGGATCTGCTGTAAGGCTAGACAACCCAGCGGCTTCGATGGAGACATATCGGGTTCCATCTACCTCGATGATGATGAAGCCCGAACTGATACCAACAGTGGTGCGCACGCCGACGAAGGGTACGACCTGCACACTCACGGCGGGGTGCTCCATTATTTCGAGCAGGAACGCCAGTTGGCCGATCATGATTTCGCGGGAGCCTATCTCGCGGTGCAGCGAGGACTCGTCCAGCACGGCGAACACGGGTGGGTGGCCGTCTCCGTCAAGGATGGTACGACGTGCGAGACGGGTGCTGACGCGGTCTTCTATCTCGCAGGCTTTGACCATCCCACCGCGAAAGATCGCTCGTGCGTAGTCGGCGGTCTGGAACAAGCCAGGGATGATCGCGAGGTCGTACGACCTGACGATGGAGGCCCTGGGTTCCAGGTCAAGGTATTCCAGGAACCACTCCGCCACCCCTCGGCGGCTCTCGAAGAGAGACAGGTAGCGCGTCAGGAAGTGGCCGTCGAGGTTGAGCACGACATCGAGGTTTTCGGCGATCTCGCGTTGTGGGTTCCTCGTTCCGAGCTCGATCTTGGAGAGATGTCCCTGGCTGATCCGCAGCTTCGCTGCGAGAGCTTCTTGGCTGAGGCCGTGGCGGCGGCGATACTTTCGCACCTGCTGCCCGAATTGTGCGGCGGGAGTTTCTGGCGGGATAGTCATCTTCAGTCCAAACTAGCCGGGACGCTGGAACTGATAATTCCATAGAAGCATGGTCCGACATAGGTTGACGACCCGTTGACCAGGAAATCCGGCACCCATCGCGGGATGGTTGATGCATGCCGAACACCACAAAAGGCCGCTCACGCGAGCATGACGTTTCCCCGATTCGGTCTAAATGGGTGCTAAATCTGCTCGATATCCCACTCCAGCGCTATCTGAACATCACCCTTAAAGCGGACCATTCCAAGCGGTTCCCCGGATGGCATGAGCCTGACCTGATCGTGTGCGGGGATGACGTGGCCGACCGCAGATGGGAGGCCGCGCGGTGAGGACCATGGGGCTCCTCGGCAAGGTCGATCTGCTTGGCCGGGCCAGTTCGGTCAAGGTCGCGCGGGCGTATGTGCGTTCGGTGCTCTGTCGGGCTGGACGGCGGGACCTCGATGACGTCGAGACGCTGGTCAGCGAGGTCTTCACGAACGCGGTGCGGCACTCGGAGTCGGGGCGCAGGCCGGGTGGCCTGGTGACGTTGCGCGTGTACGACGACGGCGAGACGGTTCGGGTCGAAGTGAGCGATGAGGGCTCCTCCACCGGTATACCGACGGCCCCGGAGCGGGTCGGCCTGTGTAGCGAGGGTGGCAGAGGGTTGTGGATGGTCCGGGAGCTGTCTTCGTCGTGGGGATGGGGACGGCACGCCAAGGGACACACGGTTTGGTTCGAGGTGCGGCCGTGACGAATCGCTTGCGCGGCGGCCGTCACCGGCTGCGGCGAGGGTCGCCAAAAAGCAGACAGCGCCGAAGGCACCATTTCGGGGCGTGGTGTGACTTACTCCCTAGCGGTGTGACTTACTCCGCTCTCAGAGTGCGGCTGCCGTTAGGTGGTGGGGAGGTGGCGGATTCGGGAGTTGGTGGGGTCGTACAGGGGGGTGGGGGTGATGGTGGCGGGGGTCCAGGTGCCGTTTACTGCCACCTCTAGGTGGCCGTTCAGGGTGGTGGCGGAATTCGTCAGGGCGGCTTGGGGGTCTTGGTCTCTGGGGATGGGGAGGTAGGCGTAGGCGATGGAGCTGTCTACTCGGTGGCCGTAGCCGCCGCTGGTTATGCGGGAGGCGGGGGTGCCGTCTATTCGGACCGGCTCGCCGCCTAGGCAGACCTGGTCGGGGTCGGTGGGGGTCAGGCAGTGGAGTAGGCGGCGGGGGGGTGTGAGGGCTTCGCGGCCCAGGAAGTTCTTGGTGCGGGAGACGGCGAAGCCCAGGCCTGCCTCGTAGGGCGTGGTTTCGGGGGTGATGTCCAGGCCCCAGATGCGGTAGCCCTTTTCCAGGCGCAGGGAGTCCAGGGCTCGGTAGCCGGCGGGGCGCATGCCGTGCGGGGTGCCGGCCTCCATGAGGGTGTCCCAGAGGGTGAGGGCGTATTCGGTGGGGCAGTACAGTTCCCAGCCGAACTCGCCGGCGAAGGTGACGCGCTGGGCCAGGACCGGCACGTGGCCGACGGTGATCTCGCGGGCGCGCATGTAGCCGAAGGTCAGGTCGTCGGTGCTGAGTTCGCCGAGGATGGGAAGGGCCTTGGGGCCCCACAGGCAGTAGCAGGCGTACGCCGAGGTGACGTCGCGGACGTCGAGGCCGTGGCCGCGTATCCAGGACGCGTCGTGGACGCCGAAGGCGGTGCCGGTGATGACGCGGAAGCGGTCGGCGGTGAGGCGGGTGACGGTGACGTCGGCCTCGATGCCGCCGCGTTCGTTGAGCATCTGGGTGTAGACGACCGAGCCGACGGGGCGGTCCAGGTCGGCCCCGCAGAGGCGCTGGAGGCCGGCGAGGCCGGTGACCTCCAGCTTGGCGAACGAGGTCTGGTCGAACAGGCCGGCGGCGTCGCGGGTGGCGAGGCACTCGGCGCGGACGGCGGGCGACCAGTGCTTCCCGGCCCACCCGGCGGGACGCGGGCCCTGTTCGTCGCCGTCCGCGGGGGCGAACCAGTTGACCCGTTCCCAGCCCGCCTTCTCGCCGAACTCGGCACCCATCGCCTGGTGGCGCGGCCAGGCGGCCGAGCGGCGCAGCGGGCGGGCGGCGGTGCGTTCCTCGCCGGGGTACACGATGTCGTAGTACTTGCTGTAGGAGTCCAGGGCTTTGGCCCGGGCCCAGCGGGCGCCGCGGGCGTGCGCGCCGAACCGGCGGATGTCCATGCCGAACATGTCGTATTCGGGGGCGCCGTCCACGATCCACTCGGCCATGACCTTGCCGACGCCGCCCGCCGCCGCGAGGCCGTGCACGCAGAAACCGGCGGCGACCCAGAAGCCGCGCACCGTGGTCTCGCCGAGCAGGAACTCGCCGTCGGGGGTGAACGCCTCGGGGCCGTGCACGACCTTGGCGAACTCCTCGGCGTGCTCGCCGCCGCCGGGGACCGCCCGGGTCAGCTCGGGTACGCGGCGCCGCGCCGACTCCCACGACTCGCCGAACTTCGCCATGTCGGGGTCGAACAGCGCGCGGGGCGCGGCCAGTGGCGTGGACGTCTCCCAGACCTGCGGGGTGCGGATGTACCCGCCGACGAGGATGCCACCGTCCTCCTCCCGGAAGTACACGATGTTGTCGGGGTCGCGCACGGTGGGCGTCGCCGGGGACACCCCGAACGGCGGGGTCACGACGTACTGGTGCTTGATCGGCACGATGGGCACGTCCACCCCGGCCAGGAGCCCCACCCGCCCGGCCGCCGCGCCCGCCGCGTTGACCACGGTCCCGGTGCGGACGAACTCCTCGCCCACCCGCACGCCGAGCACCCGCCCGTCCCGCACCTCCACCCCGGTGACCTCGGTCCCGGTGACGATCCGCACGCCGAGCTTCTCCGCCCCGGCGGCGAGGGCGCGCACCAGCCCGGCGGGGTCCAGCCAGCCGTCGCCGGGCAGCCAGAGCGCGGACCGCACGTCGGCGACCTCCAGCAGCGGCAGCATGTCGCGGGTGGCCGGGCCGGAGAGGAGTTCCATGTCCAGGCCGTACGTCTCGGCGGCGCCCGCCTGCCGCAGCAGTTCCTCGTGCCGTTCGGGGGTGGTGGCCAGGCGCAGGCCGCCCACGCCGTGCCAGCCGGGGGGAAGGCCGGTCAGTTCGCTGAGTTCGGGGTACAACCCGGCCGAGTACATGATCATGCGGGTCTGGGTGACGGTGGAGCGCAGCTGGCCGACGAAACCGGCCGAGTGCCACGTCGTGCCTTCCGTCAGCTCGTGCCGTTCCAGCAGGATGACGTCCGTCCAGCCGAGGCGGGCCAGGTGGTACGCGACGCTGCATCCGGCGACGCCGCCGCCGACCACCACGGCCTGCGCTTCGGCAGGAAGTTTCACCATCTCTACTCCTGTGTAACAACTAACCCGGAAAATCGGATCAATGGTCTGAAGGTAGACCAAAGGAGGCGCGGCGTGCCAGATGTGCTCGGCTCGGCGCTCGAGCTGGTCACGGCCTGGGCCGGCCGGCCGGTGACCTATACCCAGATCAAGGGGGGACTCAGCCACCGGATCGTCCGGGTCGACACCGAGGCGGGCGACCGCTGGCTGCTGCGCGTGCTGGACCCCCGCGTCTCCGCCGCCGGTCTCGGCATCCCCCTCGACCTGGAGATCGTCAACACCGCCCGCGCCGCCGGTACCGGGGTCGGCGCGGAGGTGCTGCTGCGGCTGCCCGGCGCGGTGCTGCTGGAGTACATCGACGGCGCCACCCTGGACGCCGCGGCCGTGCGCGACCCGGCGATGACCGAGGGCATCGCCGCGGCCTGCCGCCGCCTGCACGCCGGGCCGCCGTTCGCCACCGAGTT
Source organism: Sphaerisporangium aureirubrum (assembly GCF_042658925.1). NCBI lineage: Bacteria > Bacillati > Actinomycetota > Actinomycetes > Streptosporangiales > Streptosporangiaceae > Sphaerisporangium > Sphaerisporangium aureirubrum. The sequence continues at coordinate 279,487 of NZ_JBHSRF010000001.1, read as the reverse complement.
CTCCGTCTTCCGCAAGCTGGACGAGCTGCTGGCCATCTGCCGCACCCACGGCCTGAAGATCCCGGCCGGGTACGAGGACTGGCTGCCGCTGGTCGCCGAGATCGAGGCGGCCCTGGAACTGCGCCGGCCGCCTGGCGTGCCGTGCCACAACGACCTGCTGCCGGAGAACTTCATCTTCGACGGCACCGCGGTCCGCATCGTCGACTACCAGCTCTCCGGGAACAACGACCCGGCGTTCGAGCTGGGGGACATCGCCGCCGAGGCGGACTACGACCCGGACATGGTGGCGCGCCTGACCCGCGCCTACTACGGCGACGAACGGCCGGCCGCCCGGGTCCGGCTGTATCTGACCATGTCCAACCTCACCTGGACGCTGTGGTTCAGCGTCCATCACGGCCTGCTCACCGAGCAGGCCGCGGCGGCGGACTTCGACTACGACGCCGAGGCCGCCGACAAGTTCCATCAGGCCGTACGCGACCTCTCCGATCCCGGGCTCGGCACCCTCATCGACCGCGTGCGGGGCGGGTGACCCCCTCCGCACCCCGGCAACGTCCCCATCCGCACCCTTCAAGTCACACAAGCACCACCCGCACCACGCACACACCGTGCATCCAAGGAGAGCTGATGGCTCAGCAGTCTTCCCTCGACGACGACGCCCAACGCCTTGCCGAACTCGGGTACAAACAGGAGCTTTCCCGCACCTGGAGCGGCTTCTCCAACTTCGCGATCTCCTTTTCGATCATCTCCATCCTGGCCGGCTGCTTCACGACCTTCGGGCAGGCGTGGAACAACGGCGGCCCGCTGGCCATCTCGGTCGGCTGGCCGCTGATCTCGGCGTTCATCCTCATCATCGGTTTCTGCATGTCCGAGCTGGTCTCGGCCTACCCCACCGCGGGCGGGATCTACTGGTGGGCGGCCAAGCTCGGCCGTCCCGTCCACGGCTGGTTCACCGGCTGGCTGAACCTCATCGGGCTGATCGCGGTGACCGCGTCGGTGGACTACGGCTGCGCGACGTTCCTGAACATCACGATCGGGAGGTTCAGCGACTCGTGGGCGCAGGGTGACGCGCTGAAGCAGACGTTCCTGCTGTTCGCGGTGGTCCTGGTCCTGCACGCGCTGATCAACATCTTCAGCCACCGGCTGATCTCGGTCCTGCAGAACATCTCGGTGTGGTGGCACGTGTTCGGCGCGGCCGTCGTGGTGCTGATCCTCATCTTCGGCCCGTCGTCGCACCAGAGCGTGGGCTTCCTGTTCGAGACGTTCAACAATTCGGGCTTCGGCGACGGCAACGGCGGCGCCACCTTCTGGCTGTACGTGCTGCCGCTCGGCTTCCTGCTCACGCAGTACACCATCACCGGCTTCGACGCCTGCGCCCACGTGTCGGAGGAGACGCACGGCGCGGCGACCAGCGCGGCCAAGGGCCTGTGGCGGTCGATCTTCTACTCGGCGATCGGCGGCTGGATCCTGCTGCTGGCGTTCCTGTTCGCGGCGACCAACGTGGACGCGGTCAACAAGGAGTTCGGCTTCGTCGGCGCGATCTTCACGTCGTCGCTGACGCCGGGGCTGGCCACGGTGATCTTCGGCATCTCCACCATCGGGCAGTTCTTCTGCGGGATGAGCTGCGTCACCTCGATGTCCCGGATGACCTACGCCTTCTCCCGGGACGGCGCGGTGCCCGGCTGGCGGCTGTGGTCCAAGGTCGACAAGAACCGCACGCCGGTCAACGCGATCATCGCCGGCTGCGCGGTGGCCCTGCTGATCACCCTGCCCGCGCTGTACGCCCCTCCCGGAAGCGCCACCCCGGTCGCGTTCCTCGCGGTGGTGTCGATCGCGGTGATCGGGCTCTACCTGGCGTTCCTCATCCCGATCTGGCTGCGGCTGCGGATGGGGGCCGCGTTCCAGCCCGGCCCGTGGACGCTCGGCGGCAAGTACAAGGTGCTGGGCTGGATCGCGGTGATCGAGATCGTCATCATCTCGATCTACTTCATCCTGCCGATCAGCCCCGCCGGGGTGCCGGGCAACGCGGACTTCACCTGGACCTCGGTGAACTACGCGCCGCTCGCGGTGGGCGCCGTGCTCATCGGCATCGCGCTGTGGTGGACGGTGTCGGCCAGGCATTGGTTCACCGGGCCGCGCCGCAACGTCGACGAGGTGCCCGCCGACGAGCCGGTGGCCTGACCACCGGAACGCGGCGCGAAAAGGCTCAGGCCTCGAACGCCTCGGCGACCGCCCGGCGGACCTCGTCGAAGCCGGGCGGTCGCGGGAGCTCGCGGGCCAGGGAGGTCATGTCGACCTCCGGCATGCCGCACGCCACCGCGAATCCCCACGGCGTGAGGTCGCCGTCGACGTTGAGCGCGAAACCGTGGCTGGTGACGCCCCGGGACGCCCGCATCCCGATCGAGACGATCTTGCGGGCGTTCCCGGTGGTCCACACGCCGGTCAGCAGCTCCGACCCCGGCGGCGTCTCGCGGCGCTCGGCCGGGACGCCGAGCTTCCCCAGCGCCTCGACCACGCGCAGCTCGACCTCGCGGACGTAGTCGACGACACCCTCGTCGGCGCGGAGCTTGACGATCAGGTAGCCCACCAGCTGGCCGGGGCCGTGGTAGGTGAGCTGGCCGCCCCGGCCGGTGGGCACCACGGGGATGCCGTAGGCCGGGTCGGGGAGGTGCTCGGCGAGGGTGCGTTTGCCGATCGTGAACACCTGTGGATGGCTGAGCAGCCACAACGTGTCGGGGCGCTTGTCGCGCTGACGCGCCCCGACAAGCTCCGCCATGCGCTCCATGGCCGCCTCGTAGTCCACCAGGTCGTCCTGGATGAGGGCCAGCGGGCGGGTGCGGAGGATTCTCTCACTCACCTGTCCGAGGATACGTCCCACGAACCGATGACCACCGCCTGGCGCTCAGTGGCGGCCGTACGACGCGCCCGCGGGGGCCTTGGGGATCAGGGCCCACATGAGCAGGTAGACGATGACCTGGGGACCGGGCAGGATGCAGGAGAGAATGAACAGCAGGCGAACCATGGTCGGCGGCATGTGCCACTTCTCACCGAGACCGCCACAGACACCTGCGATGATCTTGTGTTCTCTTGATCGATACACTGTCTTTCCCCCGTCTCCTCTCGGCTTTCACTTGTCCCAACGATCGTTGCCCCTGCCCCGTTCCAGCCGGGTCATTCGTCTTCGCCACGCCACCGCCGGGCCGTCGCGCCGGACGGCCGGACACCCCGTAGGGTGGCAATCCCCTGACCATGGAGAGCAAAGTGGACCTGCAAACCCTGCAGGCGCAGCGGCGCCTGCTCGTCCGCCAGAAGGTCACCATGATGGTGAACCGCTATGTGGTGCATCTGGCGAACCCCGACGACTCCGAGGGACCGATGGTCGCCTTCGCCGAGCAGAAGCGGATGGCGTTCAAGGAGCAGGTCACGCTGTACACCGACGAGTCGCGGCAGCACGTGCTCGCGGGCTTCAAGGCCCGCAAGGTGCTCGACCTCGGCAGCGGGTACGACGTCCTGGACCACGCCGGGCAGCCGATCGGCTTCTTCCGCAAGGAGTTCGCCGCGTCGTTGCTACGTTCCACCTGGCACTTCCAGCAGCCCGGCCTGCCGACCCTCACCGGCCAGGAGCGCAACGTGCTGGTCAGCCTGGCGCGCCGCTTCGTGGACTCGCTGTCGTGGCTGCCGTACCACTTCGACTTCGGCGTGGGCGCGCAGATCGGCTTCTCGGTGGATCGCAAGTGGGGCCTGCGCGACCGCTACGCCGTGGAGATCAACGACCCAAGGCTGGACCGGCGGCTGGTCATCGCGATGGCCGTGGCTCTCGACGCTCTGCAGGCCCGCTGACGCTGAGCATCAGCCAGGCGCCCCAGCCGACGAGCAGGACCGCCCAGTACGAGATCAGGCGGTAGATCGCCACCACCGCCGCGGCGGCGGGCAGCGACAGGCCGGCCCCGGCGAACGTCGCGGCCATGCCGACCTCGGTGACGCCGAGGCCGCCGGGCAGCAGCGCGAGCACCCCCGCGGCCTTGGCGGCGACGTAGCCGAGCAGCACCGTGTGCGACCCCACCGAGACCCCGGTGGCGGCGCACACGGCGGCCAGGCAGGCGATGTCGAACAACCAGTTGAGCAGTGCCAGGCCGGGCAGCACGAGCCGGTCGCGCGGGGTCAGCGTGACGGCGGCCCGCGCGGCGCGGATCGCGTCGGCCATCGCCTGGATCCGCGGCCCGTGGCCGGACGGCCGGTGCGCGCCCCGGCCGGGCAGGAACACCACGAGCAGCGCCAGCGCGGACCCCGCGGCGGCGAACCCCAGCATCGCGGTGGTGCGGGTGGCGGGCTCGGCGAGCAGCGCCACCACGCCGAGCGCCAGGAAGGTCAGGGTGGAGAAGACCGAGGTGAGCACCAGCGTCGCCGCGATCACGGCGGGCGGGGCGCCGAGGCGGCGGAACTGCCGCGTGGTGTAAGCCACGCTGAGGATCTGGCCGCCGGGCAGTGAGCTGGACACGGCGTTGCGCGCGTAGGTGACGGCGACCGCGCGCGGCATGCTCAGGTGGATGCCCGAGGTGACCAGCAGGTGCCGCAGCAGCCCCGCGAAGGTCCGCATGGCGGCTGCCTCGGCGACCACGGCGGCCGCGAGCCAGGCGGGGTTCGCCCCGGTGATCAGCTCCCACACCTCGGACGGCGCGGGCAGCTGGTCGCGGAACAACACCACGACGCCCACCACCGCGCCGAACGCCGCCACCCGGCCCGCAACGCGGCCGAACGTCCGCCTCCGCCCGGTCGTCTCGCCGGCCACCGCGCTTCGCGCGGGACGGGCGGGATCAGGGGGATCGGCGGCCTCCGCCACCATCGTTCCTGGACCCGACATCGTCACCTCCTCCACCTGAGGAGCATGACGTCCCCGAGCCATCTGAAGTACTGCCTGATCCCAACCATTTCGCGCCCCGAACTCTTCCGGCTTCCCGCAACTTTCCCCGCGCGACCTGCGGCGGCGCGCGGGGAAGGAGGTGTGCCGCGTCACACTAGGCACTGGGAACCGCGACGGGCTCGGGGCTGTGGGCCGTCACGGGACGGGGCCGCCGGACCGGCACGAGGAGCAGCACGAGACCGGCGAGCGCCCAGCAGGCGAGGACGGTGAGCGGGACGGTGAGGGCGGCGCCGCCGAAGTGCACCACGTCGCGCACGAGGTCCGCGCCGGGGCCGACGGGGAGAACCCGGCCCACCATGGCGTACCACTCCGGGACGAAGTTCGCCCCGAGCGGGCCGCCGCTGGCGGGAAGGCCGATCGGGATGAACAGCAGGGCGGCGAGGCCCGCGCCGGCCGGGCCCACCACGCGGAGCAGGCCGGCCACGATCAGCCCGATGGTCAGCACGATGGCGGTGGAGGCCAGGGTCAGCGCCGTGAACGCGCCGGGCAGCGCGCCGAGCACCACGCCTGCCAGCCACGCGTTGCCGAGGCCCGCCGTCACCGCGCCGAGCAGCAGCGCGCCCGTGCGTCCGGCCCAGCCGAGACCGGGCGCCACCTGGGAGAGCAGCACGGCGAGGCCGATGCCGGGCAGGACCAGCGCGAGGGCGTAGAACATGCCCGCGATGCCGCCGGCGTCGCCGGGGGGCAGCGGGACGGCGTCCTCGACGGCGAGCTGCGCGCCCTGGGCCTTGGCGACGCCCTGGAAGACGCCGGTGAGGACGGTCGCCGCGGTGCGCCCGGCGGCGCTCGCGACGGTCAGCTTGCCGGCGACGGGGTCGATCACCCCGTCCACCTCGCGGCCGAGCAGGGCGGCGCGGGCGGCCTGCGGGGTGGCGTAGCCGGTCAGCTCGAACGCGCCGGGGCGGGCGCGGGTGAGCGCGGCGTCGAGGCGGGAGACGACCTCGGGCGGGCCGACCACCGCGACCGGGACGTGGTGCGGCTCGGGTGCGTGCAGGGCGCCGAGGAACGACGCGACGAACAACATGCCGAGGACGGTGGCGCCCAACACGGCGCCGATGATCTTACGCATTTTTCACCACCTGTTGAGTTCATCAGTGTTGAGTTCAACATAGATGAATTCAACGTGGTTGAATAGGGGCAATCGGAAGGAGACCGATGACCGATCAGCCGGCCAGGGCGGGCGGACGGCGTCCGGGCACGTCACAGACCCGGGACGCCATCCTGGACGCCGCCATGGAGTCCTTCACCAGCCAGGGGTACACGGCCACCACCATCAGAGGGGTGGCCCGCGCGGCCGAGGTGGACCCTGCGCTGGTGATGCACTTCTTCGGCACCAAGGACGGCCTGTTCGACGCCGCCGTGCGCTCCCGGGGCCTCCCCCTGCGCCGCCTGTCGGAGGTCGTGCCGGGCGATCCGGACGGCCTCGGCGAGCGGCTGGTACGGCGCTACCTGACGCTGTGGGAGGAGCCGGAGACGGGGGCGCGGCTGCAGGCGATCCTGCACGCGGCGGCCGCCTCGGAGGCCGCCGCGACGCTGCTGCGGGGGTTCCTCACCGAGGAGGTGCTGCGCCCCATCGCCAAGACGCTCGAGATCGACCACGCCGAGACGCGGGCCATCCTGGCGGGATCCAGCCTGATCGGCCTGGCGATGGTCAGGTACGTGCTGAAGGTGGACGCGCTGGCCCTGCTCCCCCCGGAGACGGTCATCGCCGCCGCCGCGCCCGCCGTCCAGCGCTATCTCACGGGCGAGCTGGACCTGGACTGAGCTCACGGCGCCGAGCGGGCTCGACGGCGCCCAAGGCCCCGGCGGGCTCAGGGGGTGAGCGGCTGCTTCAGGCCCAGCAGGTTGCCCTCGGTGTCCTCCACGTAGACCACGTGGCCCTGGCCGGGGATGGTGTTCCTCTCGCCCGCGACCCGGCCTCCCGCGCGCCGCACCGCGTCCATGGCGGCGTCGATGTCGTCGACCTCCAGCCAGGCGATGGTGGCCTGCGACTGGTACTCGCGGGTCATGATGGCCCCGTCGACGCCCGCGCCGGGCCCGGTGGCGGCGACCTTGTATCCACCGGCGAACGGCGAGTCCCGGGGCTCCCAGCCGAACGCCTCGGTGTAGAACTTCGCCGCCCGGTCGACGTCGGCGGCGGTGATCTCGAAGTGAATGATGCGTCCCATGGGCCCCAGCCTGCCGCAACGTCCCGGGGCACGTCTTGGACGAATCTTTCAGGCCGCCGGATCGGGCTGGTGCATCAGGCGGGCGATGCCGTGGTGGATCCGCTTGAACGACGACGCGCTCACCCCGGTGAACCGCTTGAAGTCCCGCGCGGCGTGCGCCTGGTCGTAGTACCCCGCGAGCGCCCGCCCGGCGTCCCCGCCGCGCAGCAGCGCGCCCACGCCGTGGTAGTAGCGGATCAGCTCGCAGTACCGCTTGGGTGGCAGGCCGAGGTTGGCGGTGAACAGGCGGTACAGGGTGCTGTAGGAGACCCCGGCCTTGCCGGCGAGCCCGGCGACCCCGACCGCCCCGTGCGCGGCGTCCACGAGGCCCACGGCCGCCCGCAGCGCCTCCAGCGTGCCGGGCGCGATCGGGGTGAGGCGAGCGGCGACGAACGCCGCCAGGCCGCCGGCGCGGGCCCGTCCCGGCTCCCGGCCGCGCAGGTCGTCCGCCAGCCGGGCCGCCTCGGCGGCGCCGAGCCAGGACGCCAGCGGCAGGAACGTGTCCACCAGCCGCTCCCGGGGCAGCAGCGCGGCGAGGCCCCACGGCGCGAGCTGCGCGCCCGCGTAGGAGGAGCGGCCGCTCTGCTCCAGGACGTACGGCCGGGTGGTGATGCCGAACAGCACGCCGTCGTTGGGATGGGCGGTGCCGGTCAGCGGGTCGTGCCGGGTGCCGGGGTCGCCGAGCGCCACCACGAGCGCCGGGCGGCCGTTCGGGATGAGGATCTCCCGGGACGGCACGGCTCCGTGGGACGCCTCCGCCGTCCACAGCGCCTCGACGTAACCGCCGAGGTCCGGCGGCGCCGGGTGCCGGGCGTAGCAGCCGTCAGCCACGCCGGGCCGCCCGCGGGGGGCGGCCCGGGCCGCGGTTGTCAGACACCGATGGGGTGCCACACGGTCTTGGTCTCCAGGAACGCCGTCATGCGCTCCAGGCCGGGCTCGGCGAGCCAGTCGGCCTTGCCCGCCGGGCGCAGCACCCGCTTGAGGTTCTCGGCCGCGTCCCGCTCACAGGCCACGGCGAGGTCCTCGGGGCATCCGGTCAGGTCGATGGCGTTGACGTCCATGTGGGACGCCAGCCACGGGGCCAGCTCGGCGGCCCGGCCGGTCAAAAGGTTCACCACCCCGCCCGGCAGGTCGGAGGTGGCCAGCACCTCGCCGAGGGTGATCGCCGGGAGAGGCGCACGCTCGGAGGCCACCACCACGCAGGTGTTGCCGGTCACGATCACCGGGGCGAGCACCGAGATCAGGCCGAGCAGCGGGCCCTCCGGGGGCGCCACCACGGCGACGACCCCGGTGGGCTCGACGGTGGACAGGTTGAAGTAGGGCCCGGCGACGGGGTTGGCCGCGCCGCGCACCACGCCGATCTTGTCCGACCAGCCCGCGTACCAGACCAGACGGTCCACCGCGGCGTCCACCAGCTCACCCGCCCGCTTGGCGGACACGCCGTCGGCCGCGGCGACCTCGGCCGCGAACTGCGCGCGGCGGCCCTCCAGCATCTCGGCGACGCGGTAGAGGATCTGCCCCCGGTTGTAGGCGGTCGCCCCGGACCAGCCGGGGAACGCCTTGCGGGCCGCGACCACCGCGTCCCTGGCGTCCTTGCGGGAGGCGCGCGAGGCGTTGGCCAGGAAGTCGCCCTTGGAGGAGGTCACGACGTAGGACCTTCCGCTCTCCGAACGCGGGAACGCCCCGCCGATGTACAGCTTGTACGTCTTGCGTACGGCCAGGCGGCCGGGCTCAGTCATCGCCCCTCCAGGTGGTCTCCTCAGAGGACAGCCGGGCGGGCTCGGCGACCTGGTGGCAGCGGCTCACTCCGCAGCGGTGGGCGAACCATCCGCGGCGGGGACCGGCGGCCGTACGGCCGGCCCGCAACCAGGCACGCCCGCGGGCGGCCCGTGCCCGCCGGGAGCGGCGCGGGCCGCGGCGGTGCTCGCAGGGCTCAGACATCGAGATACGCCTCCAGTCCATGGCGGCCGCCTTCGCGGCCGTAACCGGACTCCTTGTAGCCGCCGAACGGCGACGTCGGGTCGAACCGGTTGAAGGTGTTCGCCCAGACGACCCCGGCACGCAGCCGGTCGGCCATCCACAGGATGCGCGAGCCCTTCTCGGTCCACACCCCGGCGGACAGCCCGTAGGGGGTGTTGTTGGCCTTCTCCACGGCCTCGGCCGGGGTGCGGAAGGTCAGCACGGACAGCACCGGGCCGAAGATCTCCTCCCGGGCGATGCTGTGGGACTGGGCCACGCCGGTGAACAGCGTCGGCGGGAACCAGAAGCCCTTGTCCGGGATGGGGCACGGCGGCGACCACCGCTCGGCGCCCTCCCGCTCGCCCGCGTCGCTGAGGGTGCGGATGCGGTCGAGCTGGGCGGCCGAGTTGATCGCGCCGATGTCGGTGTTCTTGTCCAGCGGGTCGCCGAGGCGCAGGGTGCCGAGCCGCCGCTTGAGGGAGTCCAGCAGTTCCTCCTGCACGGACTCCTGCACCAGCAGGCGCGAGCCCGCGCAGCAGACGTGGCCCTGGTTGAAGAAGATGCCGTTGACGATGCCCTCGACGGCCTGGTCCAGCGCGGCGTCGTCAAACACGATGTTGGCGGCCTTGCCGCCGAGCTCCAGCGTCACCTTCTTGCGGGTGCCCGCCACCGACCTGGCGATCAGGCGGCCCACCTCGGTGGAGCCGGTGAACGCCACCTTGTCGACGTCCTGGTGGCCGGCCAGCGCCTGGCCGGTCTCCCCGGCGCCGGTCACGATGTTCACCACGCCGGGCGGCAGGTCGGCCTGGCGGCAGATCTCGGCGAACGCCAGCGCGGTGAGCGGGGTGGTCTCGGCGGGCTTGAGCACGACGGTGTTGCCGCAGGCCAGTGCGGGGGCGATCTTCCAGGCCAGCATGAGCAGCGGGAAGTTCCACGGGATGACCTGGGCGGCCACCCCGAGCGGGCGCGGCTCCTCGCCGAACCCGGCGTACCGCAGCTTGTCGGCCCAGCCGGCGTAGTAGAAGAAGTGGGCGGCGACCAGCGGCAGGTCGACGTCCCGGGACTCGCGGATCGGCTTGCCGTTGTCCAGGGACTCCAGCACGGCCAGCTCGCGGGCCCGCTCCTGGATGATCCGGGCGATGCGGAAGAGGTATTTGGCGCGCTCGCGGCCGGGCATCCGGCTCCACACCGAGTCGTACGCCTTGCGCGCCGCGGCGACGGCGCGGTCGACGTCGGCGGGCGAGGCGTAGGTGAACTCGGCCAGGGCCTCCTCGGTGGCCGGGTTGATGGTCTTGTGGCGCTCGTCGCCGAGCGAGTCGATCCACTCGCCGTTCACGAACAACCCGTAGGACGGCCTGATGTCGACGACGTCCCGGGATTCGGGCGCGGGTGCGTATTCGAATATGTCCGACATCGGGCCGCCTCAGTCCAGGGTGAAGTAGTCGGGGCCGGCGTAGTGCCCGGTGGTCAGCTTCTGGCGCTGCATCAGCAGGTCGTTCAGCAGGCTGGACGCGCCGAGGCGGAACCACTCGGGAGTCAGCCAGTCGGGCCCGGCGGTCTCGTTGACCAGCACGATGTTCTTGATCGCGTCCTTGGTGGTGCGGATGCCGCCGGCGGGCTTGACGCCCACCATGCGGCCGGTCTGGGCGCGGAAGTCGCGCACGGCCTCCAGCATCACCAGCGTGACCGGCGGGGTGGCGGCGGGGGCGACCTTGCCGGTGGAGGTCTTGATGAAGTCCGCCCCGGCGATCATCGCCAGCCACGAGGCGCGGCGCACGTTGTCGTAGGTGACGAGCTCTCCGGTCTCGAGGATCACCTTCAGGTGGGCGTCGGTCCCGCCCTCGCGGGCGCACGCGGCCTTCACCGCGACGATCTCCTCGTACACCTTGCGGTAGTCGCCGGCGAGGAACGCCCCGCGGTCGATCACCATGTCGATCTCGTCGGCGCCGGACGCGACCGCCAGCGCGGTGTCCTCCACCTTGACGCCGAGCGACGTGCGGCCGCTCGGGAAGCCGGTGGCCACGCTGGCCACCGCCACCCCCGAGCCGCGCACCGCCGCGACGGCGTGCGGCACCATGTCGGGGTAGACGCAGACGGCGGCGACCGAGGGGACGGTGCCGTCGGCCGGGTCGGGCCGGACGGCCTTGGCGCACATCGCGCGCACCTTGCCGGGGGTGTCGGCGCCCTCCAGGGTGGTGAGGTCCACCATGGATATGGCGAGGTCGATGGCCTTGGCCTTGGCGGTGGTCTTGATGGAGCGGGTGCCCAGGGTCGCGGCGCGCTGGTCGGCGCCGACACGGTCGACGCCGGGCAGGCCGTGGAGGAATGCCCGCAGGGTCGCGTTGGACGACGCGACCTCCGTGAGCGAAGTCGTCAGAGTTGACACCTCACCAGCATCGCCGACCTGCCTGATAGTTCCAAACCGGCCGCGGTGACCAGCAACGTTCCCGACATTTCACCACAGATGGCTAGGCGCCAGATGGGCTGGAGCCCCGGGTTTCCGCCGGGCCCTAAGGGGGCTTACGCGGGATCCAGGGGCCCTAGGCCCCGTGGCCTCCGGGAGATAAGGCATACGCCCGATGTGCGGGGGCGGGCCTTAGACCGAGTCTTGAGGTGTCAGAGAAGACGAACCTCAAGGAGACAGCCGAAATGGCTCCCGAACTGCACTACGAACTGATCGCCACCCGAGTGGCCGAGCTGCACAAGCAGGCCGACGACGACCGAAGGGCCCGCCAGGCCAGCAAGGGCGCCAAGTCCGCCAAGGAGCCCCGCTCCGGGCGCGGGCTGCGCGCGAGCTTCGCCCGGCTGCGCACCTCGTGAACACCCGCGGTACCGCCCGCACCTGGACCCGGGACCTCCGGGCGGGGTGGGCCACCCCCTGGACCGAACCGCCGCGTGGGCGCGAAAGCGCCCCGCGGACCAGACGACGCCCCATGACGCCCGGCCGGACCCTCCCTCCCGGCCGGGCCGCCCACCCCCCGTGATCGGCGCCCGGCTCAGCCGGGCGCCGATGGGCCGTTTACCACCTTTTAGCCAGGGATAAATCACGCGATACTCAACATGGCACATGACATGCTTGCCCACATGGTGGGCCGGATGGTGAGTCCCGTCTTCGTCGGACGGATAGCGGAGCTCGACACCCTCGCCGACGCGTTCGAGCAGGCCCGTAAACAGACGGCCTCGGCCGTGCTGCTCGGGGGTGAGGCGGGAGGCGGCAAGACACGCCTGGTCAGCCGGTTCACCGAGGAGGCCGGGTACGCCGGCGCGCACATCCTCAGCGGCGGCTGCGTCGAGCTCTCCAGCGAGGGCCTGGCCTACGCGCCGTTCACCGCGGCGCTGCGCCAGCTGGTCCGTGAGATGGGCGCGCCCGAGGTGGCCGCGCTGCTGCCCGACGGCGCGGCGCGCGACCTAGCGCGGCTGCTGCCCGAGTTCGGCGAGGCGAGCGGCGACAAGGAGACCGAGACCGGCAGGGCGCGGCTGTTCGAGCAGTTCCTCACGCTGCTGGAACGCCTGGCCGAGCGGCGCTCGGTGATCCTGGTGATCGAGGACGTCCACTGGGCCGACCGGTCCAGCCGCGACCTGATCGCCTTCCTCAGCCGCAACCTGCGCACCGCGCCGGTGCTCATGATCATCACGTACCGCTCCGACGAGCTGCACCGCCAGCACCCGCTGCGGCCGGTGCTCGCCGAGCTCGGCCGGGTCGAGGGCGTGGTGCGCATCGACCTGCCGCGGCTCACCCAGACCGAGGTCGCCCAGCAGGTGGCCGGCATCCGGGGCGACGAGCCGGAGTGGGCGTTCGTCCGCAAGGTGTACGAGCGCAGCGAGGGCATCCCGCTGTTCGTCGAGGCCCTGCTGGAGAGCGGGGACGAGTGCGGCCTGCCCGGCTCGCTGCACGACCTGATCATCGGCAGCGTGGAGCGGCTGCCCGAGGAGACCCAGCGCGTGCTGCGCGTCGCGGCGGCCGGGGGGAACAGGACCGGGCACACGCTGCTCGCCTCCGTGACCGGCATGTCGGACTTCGACCTGGAGGACGCGCTGCGGCCCGCCATCGCCGGCAACGTCATCCAGGTCGACGGCCGGGCCTACGTCTTCCGCCACTCGCTGATCCGCGAGGCCGTGCACGAGGAGATGCTGCCCGGCGAGCACAACCGCGTGCACGCCCGCTTCGCCGAGGAGATCGACCGGGACCGCTCCCTGGTGCCGCCGGGCCGGGCGGCCATCGAGATCGCCCACCACTGGTACGCCGCGCGCGACCACCTGTGGGCACTGATCTCCGCCTGGGAGGCCGCGGGGAAGGCCGCCAACGCCTTCGCCTACACCGAGCAGATCCAGCTGCTGGAGCGGGTGCTGTCGCTGTGGGACCGGGTGCCGGACGCCGAGGAGCGCATCGGCGCGGGCCACACCGCCGTCCTGGAGCTCGCCGCGGAGGCCGCCGTCATCAGCGGCGACCCCGACCACGGCCTCAAGTTCGTCAAGGCCGCGCTCGCCGAGCTGGACGAGACCGCCGAACCCGAGCGCGTCGCCGGGCTGATGCTCCGGCGCAGCCAGTTCAAGTCCGACAAGGGCAAGCTCGGCGCGCTGGACGACCTGCGGTACGCCGAGCGGCTGGTGTCGTCGCCGAACGCCGCCCGGGCGCACGTGCTCTCCCGGCTGGGCTCCTACCTGATGTTCATCAACGAGACGGTCGAGGGCAGCGCGCTCACCGAGGAGGCGCTGCGCATCGCCCGCGAGGTCGGCGACTCCTCCCGGGAGGCCGAGCTGCTCACCAACCTGGCGCTCGGCCGCTCCCTGGCCGGCGACCTGGAGACCGCGATGCTCACCAACGAGCGGGCCATCGAGATCGGCACCATGCTGTCCTCGGGGCGCATAGTGCTGCGCGCGGTCGCCAACAACGTGGACGGCCTGACCAACCTCGGCCGCTCCACCGAGGCCGTGGCACTGGCGCTCAGCGGTGAGGCGACGGCGCGCGAGTACGGCCGCTACCGCACCTCGGGCACCTTCCTCGCCAACAACCGGGCCGAGGCCCTGGAGACGCTCGGCCGGTGGGACGAGGCCGTGGAGATCGTCGACAACGCGCTGGCCATGGACCCGGTGCCGAGGATCCGCGCTCACCTGCTGCGGGTGCGCTGCGACGTGGCCGCCGCGCGGGGCGAGACCGAGCTGCTGCGCCACCTGCTCACCCAGGTCGGCGCGCTGTACGGCGAGCCGCACGTGTACACGCAGGAGTGGATGACCAACAACCGGCTCCGGGTCGAGTACCACCTGCTGCGCGGCGAGGCGCTGGAGGCGCTCACGGTGGCCGACGAGCTGCTGTCGACGTCGCTGGACGCCCAGTCCGGCAAGCCTGCGCTCGGCTGGTCCAGCAAGCCCATGCTCGGCTGGCGCGTGCTGGCCCAGGGCCGCCTGGTCTACGAGACCGCCGCCGCGGCCGACCCGGACCGGGCCAGGGCCGTGCTGGAGAAGGCCGACGCCCTCGCCGCCCACATGGCGGCGTGCGGCCCGGTCGCCGAGGCGTTCCGCCTGATGTTCGTCGCCGACTTCGACGCGGCGGCCACCGCCTGGCGCGAACTCTCCCGGCCGCACCCCGAGGCCCGCTCCCTGTTCCAGGCCGCCGTCATGGCCGCCCGCCACGGCGACCGCGACGGCGCCGCCGACCGCCTGCGGGCCGCCTACCCCCTGGCGGTCTCCCTCGGCGCCCGCCCGCTGCTGGAAGAGATCGAGACCCTGGGCCGCCGCGTCGGCGCCACCGTGGCACCCCCCGCACAGGCCTGCCCCGCGCCCGAGCCCGCCGCCCCCGCCGCCGAGCTGACCCCCCGGGAACGCGAGGTGCTGCGCCTGGTGGCGCTCGGCCGCTCCAACCGCGAGATCGCGGCGGAGCTCTTCATCTCCGCCAAGACGGTCAGCGTCCACGTCTCCAACATCCTCGCCAAGCTGGGCGTCGCCACCAGGGGCGAGGCCGCGGCGGCGGCACACCGGTTGTCCCTGCTCACCTGACGATCGATTTGACGGCTTCCGGTAGAGTTACAGCGAATTTCCGAAGGGGAGTAGTCCCAATCGCGTGATCGACACACTGGCCGTAAGGCCCGGTCACGCGGGCCTCGCGTAGAGGCGGACGAGACCTTCGGCCCAGCAGTCATGCACGTTCATGCTGCCGGGCCGAGGTCTGTGCCCGAAAGACTCCCCGGGTGCCGCTTCCGGCCCGGTCGCACCAGAAGAAGGGCGACCCCCGTTGGAAGCGTTCTGGATCAGTCTCGCCGTGGTCTTCGTGGCCGAGCTCGGCGACAAGAGCCAGCTCATGGCACTGACCTTCGCCACCAGGTTCAAGACGTGGCCGGTGCTGGCGGGGATCACCATCGCCACCACCGTGGTCCATCTGCTCAGCGTCGGCCTGGGCGGGCTGATCGGCAACGCGCTGCCCCGCACGGCCATCTCCGTGGTGGCGGGCATCGCCTTCCTGTTCTTCGCGCTGTGGACGCTGCGCGGTGACGAGCTGAGCGCGGACGAGTCCCGCAAGGCGGAGCGCACCACCCGGAACGCCGTCATCGCGGTCACCGTGGCGTTCTTCCTCAGCGAGCTGGGCGACAAGACCATGCTCGCCACCATCACCCTCGCCACCCAGCACGGCTGGCTCGGCACCTGGATCGGCTCGACGGTCGGCATGGTCGCCGCCGACGCCCTGGCGATCCTGGTGGGCCGCCTCCTCGGCCGCCACCTCCCGGAGAAGGCGATCCGCTACGGCGCCGCCGCCTGCTTCGTCGTCTTCGCGTTCGTGTTGTTCGCCGAGGCCCTCGTCTGAGGTCAGAGACGCACGCCGACCAGGACGGGCTCGTTGACCAGGGTCACGCCGAACTTCGCCTCGACCCCCTCGCGGATCTCGCGGGCGAGGTCGAGGAGGTCGGCGGCCGTGGCCGCGGGCTCGGCCCCGCCGGGCTCCGGGGCGGCCGACAGGAGCGCCTCGGGGTCGGTGGGGAAGCCGGTGACGTGGAGGCCGCCCGGGTTGGTCAGCGCCAGGGTGTGCTTGGTGGAGATCCGCGCGGGGCCGCGGCGGTAGCCCTTGGGGAAGCCGGAGTGCTCGATCAGCCACGCGGCGGGGACCTTGACCCGGTCCCCGGGCATGTCCCAGCGGGGGAAGCCGGGGGCGCGGTGCTCCAGGGCGGCGGCCTCGGCGGCGCTCAGGATCGGGTTGGTGAAGAAGGATCCGGCGCTGCAGGTGTCGGGGTCGGCGGGGTCGAGCACCATGCCCTTGCCGCGGCGCAGGGCCAGCACGGCCGTGCGGACGTCGCGGGGGTCGGCGCGGACGCCGAGCTCCACCCCGAGCCGGGTGGCCAGCTCCTGGTACGCCACCGGCCCGGAGAGCGGCGACCGCTCCATGCCGTAGGTCACCGCGAGCACGACGAACCTGGCCGGGTCGTCCTTGAAGACACTGTGGCGGTACGCGAAGCCGCACTCGTCCGCGCCGAGTTCCCGCACCTCACGGGCGCGCCGGTCGTAGACCCGCACGCGGGTGACGGTCTGCGCCACCTCCTGGCCGTACGCGCCGACGTTCTGGATGGGCGTGGAGCCCACCAGCCCGGGGATGCCGGACAGGCACTCCACGCCGGACCAGCCCTCGGCTACGGCCCGGTCGACCAGCCCGTCCCAGTCCTCCCCGGCCTCGGCGGTCACCTCGACCCGCCCGTCGCTCCCGGCGACGTGCACGCCCCGGGACGCCACCTTCACGACGAGACCGTCGAAACCGTCGTCCGAGATCAGCAGATTGCTGCCGCCGCCGAGCACCAGCACCGGCTCTCCCACCCGGTCGGCCTCGGCCACCGCCCCGGCCAGCTCGTCGCCGCTCCCGGCGGTCACGAACGTCCGCGCGGCGCCGCCCACCCGCAACGTGGTGAACGGCGCGAGCCGCACCCCATCCTCCCGCTCAGCCATGCACCTTCCCCACCACGAGATCGGCGGCCTGCCCGCCGGGCCCCAGCCTAGACCGGGTCCGCTACGCCTGGCCGTCCCCGGGGCGCAGCAGGCGCCGCACGCGGTCGTCCGTGCGGCCCGACTCGCGGTCGCGGTACGCGGGGTCGGCCTCGTGGTAGGGGCGGTGGCGCTCGCGGTGGACGGGGAGGTGCTCCTCGGCGGCGACCAGCCTGCCGGGGAGGCGCAGGGAGAACTCCAGGTCGGCGTGGCGGTAGTAGTGGGCCTCCTCGGGGAAGCCGCCCGCCTTCAGGGCCGCCTCGCGGCGCACGGCGAACAGGTTGCCGCGCAGGGCCCGCACCTCACCGGGGCCGGCCTCGCGCCACTCGTCGCCGTCGTGGGTCAGGCCCTTCCAGCCCGCCGCCACCACGCCCTCGCGCAGCGACTCCACCAGCGGCGTGACGGCGTCGCCGTCCAGCACGGTGGAGGTCTCCATGACCACGTGGACCTCGCCGGAGTCCAGTTCCAGGAGCTTGTTCCTGGCGGCGCCCCAGCCGGCCGTGCCGCCCCGCCAGTGCGGGGTCTCGGCCACGTGCCACGCCGTGACCCGGCCGGGATGCCGCTCGGCCAGCTCGTGCAGGACGGTGCCGGCGCCGTCCATGTTGCCGAGGTCCAGCGCGATGATCCGGTCCTGGGTGTAGGAGATGAGCGCGTCAACGCATTTACGCAGGTCGGACGGGTGGCCGTCGACCACGAGCGCTATCGTCACCGCGGAGGCCGGGACCTCGTCGTGCCGTTGCGCGGCGGCCGCGGCGGTGATCGCCTCGTCCAGCCGCGACGCGGCGAGCGTGGAGTCCCACAGGACCTGTGAGGCGATCATGCTCTCGGTGCCGACGCTCTCGGCGCCGCCCTCGTCCGGCCGCGTGCCGCGCGTCGGTGTCCGCGTGCGCAGCTCGGTGCCGTCCCGGTCGCCCTCGGCGGTGCCGTCGTGCGTGACCGGGACCGACGAGACCTCCGGCCAGACCTTGAACGGCGGCTGGGGGGCCAGCTCGAAGCCGTCGCCCGTGTCCCGGACCGTCCATCCGGCGTCCTCGATCCGCTGCCTCAGCAGGTCGGCCGCGGCGTCGTCGTGCTCGGCCCGCACCGCCGCCCGTTCTTCGGCGAGTCCCTGTACATGCTTCGGTGCCTCTGTCACCTTCGCCCCAGTACCCACCAGGGGCGGAAGCATTCAGGTGATCAGGCGAGGCGCACCGTCGCGCGGGCCTTGGACAACACCCGCGAGTCCCCGGACCGGGCGGTGAGCGAGATCACCACGCGGTTGTCGTCGAGCTTCTCCTCCACGACCCCGCTCACGGAGATCACCGCGCCGTTGTCGTCGTCCGGCACGACCACCATCGACGAGAAGCGCACGCCGTAGTCGAGCACCGCGCCGGGGTCGCCCGCCCAGTCGGTGACGAACCGGCCGCCCTGCGCCATGGTGAACATGCCGTGCGCGATCACGTCCGGCAGCCCGACGGCCTTGGCGTGCCGCTCGTTCCAGTGGATCGCGTTGAAGTCGCCCGAGGCCCCCGCGTACATCACCAGGTCGACGCGGCGCACCGGGTAGTCGACCGCGGGGATCTGCAGGCCGACCTCGATCTCGTCGTACTTCACCGTGGCCGTCATCGCTTACGCCGCCCCTCCGCGCTCGACAAGGGTGTTGTAGGTCGTGCAGACGGCCTCGCCGCCGACGGTCGTCACGTCGCTGCGCAGGGTCAGGAACTCGTTGCGCCCGACGCTGCGGATCTCGGTGATCGTGGAGGAGCACATCAGCTCGTCGCCCGCGTGGATGGGGCGGGTGTACTCGAAGCGCTGCTCGCCGTGCACCACCATGCTGAAGTCGAGCCCGAGCTCGGGGTCGGCGAGGATGTCGCCGGCGCCGGTGAGGCTGAACACGATGGGGAAGGTCGGCGGGGCCACCACGTCGGGGTGGCCGGCGGCCCTGGCGGCCTCGGGGTCGCGGTAGATCGGGTTGCGGTCGCCGATCGCGCCCGCGAATTCCCTGATCTTGACCCGGCTGACCTCGTAGGAGGCGGGCGACGGGTAGGTGCGCCCGACGAAATCACGGTTCAACGCCATCGTGCCAGTGCCTTTCGAAACGCGAGCCGACGAGCCGACGGTAACAGAACAACCTTCGGCTGTCCGCAGTCACGCGCAGGGCTCACTGATTCCCGGGGACGCGTCAAACCGGCGCCTCGCATGGAGGGCGCCGGTGGCGCGTGATGGCGGTCGCGCCGGGGCGGCCCGCAGGCCGTCCCGCCGGAGGGACCGCGGGAACTACCGGGTCTCGCGATGCGCCCGGTGGCACTTGCAGTTCGGGCAGTACTTCTTCAGCTCAAGCCGGTCCGGGTCGTTGCGCCGGTTCTTCCGCGTGATGTAGTTGCGGTGCTTGCACTCCTGGCAGGCCAGCGTGATCTTTGGCCTAACGTCGGTGGCAGCCACGTGGGAGTGCCTTTCTACGTTTGGGACACATGGACAACCCGAACCAGGTCGCCTCATCGGTGACCCGGAAGGGTAGTAGCGGAGGCCGGACTTGAACCGGCGACACAGCGATTATGAGCCGCTTGCTCTGCCTGACTGAGCTACTCCGCCCCCGGACGGTCAAATAAAATATATACCCGCCCAAGCGAAAAGCCCCACCCGGAATGGCCGGAAAGGGCATCTACGCTGCCGAGCCCCTTTACGGAATCGAACCGTAGACCTTCTCCTTACCATGGAGACGCTCTGCCGACTGAGCTAAAGGGGCTTGTCCCGCGTCTCGCGTCGCCGCGCCGTTGGACAGGTGTAACCATACACGGACCCCGCGCCCGGCGCGAATCAGAACGCCTCTCGGGGAACCCCTATGACAGCGCCTCCTGGCGACGGCGCGGGGCACGCTCGCCGAAGGGGACGGTGATCACCTCGCACAGGTCCGCGAGGTCCACGAAGCGGCGCAACTCGTCGACCGAGGAGCAGTCGGCGACGTGCTCGCCGTGCCGCCGGAGGCGGAGAACCTGGCCGTGGCCGTGGGCCGCGACCGTGATCTCTAAGCCGTCCGGACCCACCCAGCGCGTCTCCATAACCGGACAGAGTATGCCGGGCGCCCATCTGCCCGCGGGACCAACACGCATCCCGGCATCAACTCCCATGCCGTCCCTGCACCCGCGCGGCACGGCGTCACGGAAGACGCAAGAAATGTCCTCTCGGCATCTTGTGGAATCGTTGAACGATTTCTACGGTGGACGGTGACGAGTACCGGCGTCACCCCCCATCCCGCACCGATCGACGCACAGGAGGTCCTCAGTGTCCGTACGCGCCCCCCTGGTCATCACGGCCGCCATCACGGCCGTCGTCCTGGCCATCCCCACCCTGATCGGCCTCCTCGGCGGCTACGAGAGCACCGGAGGCGGCGAGGTGGCGGTCGTCCGGGACGGCGGCCCGTTCGACGACAGCCGCATCCGGCAGATCATCCAGCCGGCCTCCGGGCTGACCTGGACCGGCTGGTGGTCCGAGGTCCACCGCTACCCGGCCCAGCAGCGCTTCTACACGATCACCGCCGACGCCAAGCGCAGCACACTGCTCGGCGTGGACGTGGTGACCGTCCCGAGCAGCGACGGCGTGAACATGGGCATCGAGGGCACCCTGTACTTCCGGCTCAACCTCGAACCGGAGACGCTCAAGCAGTTCGACGACAAGTTCGGCACCCGGCGCTTCCGCGGCCAGGACGACACGATGCGCTACCCCTACGACGGCGAGGAGGGCTGGTCGTCCTTCTTCGGCCAGGCCATCCGCCCGGTCATCGACAACGCGCTGCGCAGCCAGATCGGCGCCTTCCGGTGCCCCGAGCTGGTGTCCTCCTGCGCGTTCGTGGAGGGCGGCGCGGCGCAGGAGACGATCAGGCTCGTCGCGCGGGACAACAACGCCAGCCTCGTCAAGATCCAGAATGCGGTGAACGCCAGCCTGGACCGCGACCTGCGCCAGATGCTCGGCGCCGCCTACCTGGTGGACCTGCGCTTCAACCTGGTGCGGATCACGCTGCCCGCGCAGGTGCAGGCGGCGGTCGACCGCGCGCAGGCGGCGTTCGCCGGGGTGGCCGAGTCGCAGGCGGCCATCGCGCAGGCCCGCGCCCAGGCCGAGGCCAACAAGGAACGCCAGAAGGGCTACGACCTCTGCGCCACGTGCGCCGAGATCGAGAAGCTCAAGGCCCTGCCCCAGGGCATCACGGTCTACGCGCCGGGCAACCCGGGCGGCGTCGCCGTGCCCGGCAAGTGATCGCGCTCCTTGGGCGCGGTGAGGGTGTTGAACCGCGCCAGCATGTCGGCCAGCCGGCGCACGTCGTCCTCAGGCCAGGTGCCGAGCAGGGAGTAGAAGCGCTCCTGGCGGGCCGAGCGCGCGCGGTCCAGCCGCACCCGGCCCTCGTCGGTGAGGGCCAGCCGGCAGACCCGCCCGTCCAGCGGGTCGTCCTGCCGCCCCACCAGCCCGAGCTCCTCCAGCACCTTGACCTGGCGGCTGATGGTGGCCTTGCCGACCCGGAAGTAGGCGGCGAGATCGCTCGGCCGCGCGGGGGCCGCGGTGTCGATCCGGACCAGCAGGCTGTACGCGCCGGGCTCCAGCTCGGGGTGGACCGCGCGTCCCACCTCCGCCGATATCGCCCGGGAGCGCCGGAACAGCACGCCGAGCTGCTGCTCCAGGGAGCAGTACGCCTCGAACGCCTCGACGGGGATCGCCGCCTGTGTTCTGGCCGTCATGCGGCCCCACCTTTCCGAGATGGCCGGGAAGACACCACCGTCATGCTTCCGGGTTGGAACGAACACGCACCCGCCGGGACACGCCCCGCTCACCCCGGACGCCGCGGGACCGCCGGGCGTGACGGCCCGGCCCCGCGCCGGCCGTCTCAGGCGGCTGAGCGCTCGCTCCCGCGCGGACCTGCTCGGAGTTGAGAGTCCGCAGCGGTACTTCCTTGATGAACAGAATGGCGACCAAGGCCAGGAAAGCACATGGTGCCGCGTAGAGGAACACATCGCCTACCCCGTGTCCGTACGCGCCCTGCACCACGGCGCGGATCGGGGCGGGCAGCTCGGCCAGCCTCGGCACCGAGCCGTCGTTCGCCACGCCCTTGACGCCCAGCCCGTTGAGCCCCTCCTGGATGTAGGCGATCACCCGGTGCGACAGCATGGCCCCCAGCACCGCGACGCCGACGGCGCCGCCGAGCGTGCGGAAGAACGCCACCAGCGAGCTGGACGCGCCTAGCTCCTCGGGCCGCACCTGGTTCTGCACCGACAGCACGAGGTTCTGCATGGTCATGCCGACCCCGGCCCCGATGCCGAACATGTACACCGCCATCAGCGGGTACGGGGTGTCGTACCGCAACGTGCCCATCAGCGCGAACCCGGCGGCCAGCGACAAGGACCCGGTCACCAGGAACACCTTCCAGCGGCCCGTCCGGGTGATGATCCGCCCGGCGATCGTGGACGAGATGGCCAGGCCGAGGATCATCGGCAGGGTCATCACCCCGGCCATGGTGGGCGACTCGCCCCGGGCGAGCTGGAAGTACTGCCCGAGGAACGTGGTCGCGCCGAACAGCGCCACCCCGACGAAAAGGCTGGCCACCACCGCCAGGCTGATCGCGCCGCGCCGGAACAGGCGCAGCGGCACGATCGGCTCGGCGGCCCGGGACTCGACGAACACGAACAGCCCCGCGAGCGCGAGCGCGCCGCCCACCATCGCGCCGCTCTGCCAGGACACCCAGTCGTACTGGTGGCCCGCGAACGACACCCACACCAGCAGCAGCGAGACCGAGGCGGCGATCAGCGCCGCGCCGGTCCAGTCGACGCGCGCCTCGCGCCGGTACACCGGCAGGCGCAGGGTCTTGCGCAGCACCACCCAGGCCAGCGCGGCGAACGGCACGCCGACGTAGAAGCACCACCGCCAGCCGAGCCACGAGGTGTCCACGATGACGCCGCCGATGAGCGGCCCGCCGATGGTGGCCAGCGCGAACACCGCGCCGAGGTAGCCCGAGTACCTGCCGCGCTCCCTGGGGGAGATCATCGCGGCCATGATGACCTGCGTCAGCGCGGTGAGGCCGCCGGCCCCGATGCCCTGGACCACCCGGGCGGCGATGAGCATGCCGGGCCCGTTGGACACCCCGGCGATGGCCGAGCCGACGACGAAGATCACCAGGCCGAGCTGGACCAGCATCTTCTTGCTGGTCAGGTCGGCCATCTTGCCCCACAGGGGTGTGGAGACCGTCGTGGCGAGCAGCGTGGAGGTGATCACCCAGGTGTACGTGGTCTCGTCGGCGTGCAGGTCGGCGATGATCGTCGGCAGCGCGTTCGACACGACGGTCGACGACAGGATCGCCACGAACAGGCCGATCAGCAGTCCGGACAGGGCCTCGAGGATCTGGCGGTGCGTCATCGGGGCCGCGGACGTGGCGCCGGCCGTCGCGTCCCCCGCCCCGGCCGTCGTTGCGGTTGCCATCGAGATCCCTTCGCGTCGCGGAGCCGTACGGCGAGGAGCTGTCGCCGAACCAATGGCCGCCGCTCAATTTGGTTGCCTTGGGCAAATATATGTCATTGCTCCAGGCAACCATCGGGGGGGCATGTCCCGCCTTCCGGCCGGGTGACCAGGTGCGGAAACGACGGCACCGCCCTGTCCCGGACGGGACAGGGCGGTGCGGGGAACTTCAGGCGGGCGGGCCCAGGGCTCAGTGGTCCTTGCCGCCGTGGCCGTGGCCGTCGTGGCCGTGGCCGTCGCCGTCACCCGGCCGCTTCCACGGGCCGGTGATGGCGAAGACGTACCCGGGCGACTGGATGTTCGCGAAGAGGATCTTGCCGTCCTCGCTGAACACCGGGCCGGTGAACTCGCTGTCGCTCTGGTCGTTGCGCGCCATCGGGTACGGGGTGCCGTTCCTGGTCACGCCGACCAGGTGCGACACGCCCTCGCCGTCCTCGGCCAGGATGATCCCGCCGTACGGCGACACGGTGATGTTGTCCGGCCCGTCGTAGTCGGTGTCCGCCTCCGGGTCGGGGTTCACCCCGAAGATCGTCTTGAGCGTGACGGTCTCGTGCCCGGGGTCGTAGAACCACACCTGGCCGTCGTGCTCGTTCACGCTGCCGTCGTCGTTCCGGGCGTAGCTGGCGACGAAGTACGCGCCGCCGTCGGCCCACCACGCGCCCTCCAGCTTGCGGCTGCGGGTCACCTGAGCGTCGGTGAACTGCTTGCGCACCGACACGGTCTTGGCGTCGCGGTCGGGCACGTCGACCCAGGTCACCTTGTAGGTGGTGCCGGGCTGGGTGGCCGCCGACAGGTCGGGGATGTGCTTGCCGCCCTTGGAGCAGCTCATGGCCTGCAGCTTGCCCGCGGTGTCCCCGCCCGGCGACAGCGCGAGCGCGCGCAGCGCGCCCTTGCGGCCCTTGAAGCCGCGCGGCGGCACCCAGCGGAAGTACAGGCCGTTCGGGCCGCTCGCGTCCTCGGTCAGGTAGATGGCGTCGGTGCGCGGGTCCACCGCGACGGCCTCGTGCGCGTAGCGGCCGAGGAACTTCAGCGCCACCGGGTTCTGGTTGGCCCTGCGGTCGAACGGGTCGACCTCGAAGACGTAGCCGTGGTCCTTCTGGAACACGCCGCCGGCGCGCTGCTCGGTCTCCTCGCAGGTCAGCCAGGTCTCCCACGGCGTGACGCCGCCCGCGCAGTTGTTGTGCGTGCCGGCCACGCTGACGTACTCGCGCACGCGCCTGCCGCGCCGGTCGACCTCGATGTTGGTGGTGCCGCCCTGGGCTCCGGGGTCGTAGGTCAGGCCGGGCAGCGGCGGCACGCCGTAGGGCTCGCCGCCGCCGATCTCGTGGTTGTTGACCAGCACGAAGCCGTCGCGGGACCGGAAGCAGCCGGTGCCGTCGGCGTCGCTCGGGGTCGGCTGGCCGGACTCGAGCAGCGTCTTGCCCGCCTCGGCCACGATCGTGTAGGAGAAGCCGCGCGGGAGGGCGAGCAGGCCGGCGGGGTCGGCGACGACCGGACCGTAGCCCGTCACCCCGTGCGCCGCGGTCTGCGCGGCGGCCGGACCGGCGATGGCCTCGACGCTGCCGGCGACGGCGATGCCGAGCGTGCCCACGGCGCTGGTGCGCAGCAGGTCGCGACGGGAGATGGAGGAGGTCATGAGAGCACCTGTTCCCCTGTTGATTTTCCGAAGTACTCGAAAGACCCAAGCCCTCCCCGCTGAACAGCGACCTCCCGGAACCGGACACTCAGGTGAATGCCCGGCTAATGTCCCACCACCACCGCGTTACGACGGAGGCACCGTGAAGTCGCCGAGGATCCCGGAGTACCGCTTCGGCCCGGGAGGGGCGTACTCCCCCCGCGTGCTGGTGCGCAGCCCGAGGGCGACCAGCGACTCCACCAGTTTGACGGCCGCCGCCACCCCCTCGACCACCGGGACGCCGATCCGCCCGGCCACCTCGCCGGCGAACGCCGCCATGCCGGCGCAGCCCAGCACCACCGCGTCGGCGCCGTCGGCCGCCACGGCCTCCGCGCACAGCGCCGCCACCGTCTCACGGGCGCCGGACCCCGGGTCGTCCAGCGCGAGCACCGGGATGTCGCAGGCGTGCACACCGAGACACGCCTCCCCGAAGCCGTACCTGCGGGCCAGGTCCCAGGCGCGGCCGGTGGTGCGCGACAACGTCGTGACCACGCTGAAGCCGCGCCCGACCAGCGTGGCGGCGTGCATGGCCGCCTGCGCGACCCCGACCACGGGCCCGGACGCGAGCTCGCGCGCCGCGTCCAGGCCGGGGTCGCCGAAGCACGCGATGACGTAGCCGTCCACACCCTCCCGCTCACCCGCCGCGATCTCCGCGAGCAGCCCGGGGACGGCCAGCGCCTCGTCGTAGTGGCTCTCGATCGACTCCGGGCCCATGGCCGGGTTCACGGCCGTGACGACGGTCGACGGCGCCGCGACCGCCCGGGCGGCGCCGCCGATGACGGCGGTCATGGCCCGGGCGGTGTTGGGGTTGATGACCCTGATCCGCGTCATTCAGGACGCCAGGGTCGTCCCGTCCGTGGCCCGCTCCAGGTCGCGGTCCAGGCCGGTGATCCGCGGTGAGGCCCGTTCCAGCGCCACCATGGCCACGAAGCCGAGGCCGCAGCCGAGGAACCAGCTGTAGTCGGCGATCCAGGTCAGGTCGACGGTGGTGAGCTCCAGGTCGACCAGCAGCTTCGGCACCAGCACCGACAGGATGGACGGCACACCGGACAGCACGGTAGCCCAGACCGCGTTGGGGTTGTAGCCGCCGCTGAACCAGTAGCGCCCGCCCCGGTCCATGGTGAACAGGTCGTCCACCCAGACCCGCTGCCTGCTGATCGTGTAGTAGCCGGCGATCAGGATGCCGAACAGCGGACCGATCAGCGCCCCCAGCAGGCCCAGGGTGTAGTGGATGGCGTCCGGGTTGGAGTACCAGTTCCACGGGGTGAGCAGCACCGAGCCGACCGCCGCGATCATGCCGCCGGTGCGCCAGCTGATGCGCTGCGGGCTCACGTTGGAGAAGTCGAAGGCCGGGGAGATGAAGTTGGCGACGATGTTGATGCCCACCGTCGCGATGACGAACGTCAGCCCGCCGAGCAGGATCGCGAACGCCGAGTCGATGCGCTGGACGGTGTGGATGGGGTCGGTGATCAGCTCGCCGAACACCGGCACGGTGGCCGACGCGGTGATCACGGTGAGCAGCGAGAAGAACAGGAAGTTGAGCGGCAGGCCGAGCAGGTTGCCCCGCTTCACCGCGGCGAACGAGCGGCCGTACCTGGAGAAGTCGCCGAAGTTGAGCATCGGCCCGGAGAAGTAGGAGACCACCAGGGCGATCGCGCCCAGCATCACCGGGATGGACTCGCCGAAGCTCAGGCTGTCGTCCGACAGGTTCAGGCTGATGTTCTCCCACCCGGCCTGGCTCACCAGGTAGATGGCGAGCACCACCATGACGACGTACACGGCGGGCCCGGCCCAGTCGATGAACCGGCGGATCGCCTCCATGCCCTTCCAGAACACCGCGGCCTGGGCCACCCAGAGGATCGCGTAGCAGATGTACCCGAGGGCGGACAGGCCGAGGAAGCCGTACTGCTGGGTGTCGTTCAGCGCCGCCGTCGAAGGCCAGAACTTCAGGAAGATGATGATGAGGGACTGCGACGCCAGGTAGGTCTGTACGCCGTACCAGGCGATGGCGATCGCCCCGCGCGTGATCGCCGGGATGTTGGCGCCGAGCACGCCGAAGATCGCCCGGTTGATCACCGGGTACGGCACGCCGGTCACCTGGCTCGGCTTGGCGACCAGGTTGCAGAACACGTTCACGATGACGATCCCGGCGATCAGCGCGAACAGCACCTGCCAGCTCGCCAGCCCGAGCGCGAACAGACTGCCCGCCGTGACGTATCCGCCGACGCTGTGCACGTCGGACATCCAGAACGCGAAGATGTTGTACGAGGTCCACTTCTGCTCGCGCAGCGGTGCGAGGTCCTCGTTGGCGAGCCGCGGGTCGTACTGAGGCTCCACCAGGCCGATGCCGACCGGCATTCCGGCGGCCTCCACCAGGTCCTGGTGGCCCACGTCGGGTTCGGCGAGATTTTGGTTACTGGGCAGGGGCGACACACCGGGTTCGGTCATTTGAGCATCCCTGGGGGGTAATGTGCCGACGGAAGGGTGCGCACCCAGTCCTGTTAAGTCACCACTTAACAGTTGCCGTCAATGTATGCCTTGACGGCCGGCGGTGAATTTCCCCGAGGTTAATCCCCTGTGACAATGGTGTGGAGGCCATGACCAGCCGCCCGGACCTCGAAGCGATCACCAACGAGAGCCTCGGCCGGCGGCTGCGCGAGCTGCGCCTGCGGTCGGGCAAGTCCCTCCGGGCCGTCGCCCGCGAGCTCGGCATCTCGGCCAGCGCCGTCTCCCAGATCGAACGCGGCACCATGCGCCCCTCGGTGAGCAGGCTCATCGCGTTCGTCTCCGCCATCGGCGCCCCCCTCGCCGCCGTCTTCGACACCCCGGACGCCAAGGCCCCCGACAGCGGCACCGCCTCGTCCGCCCCGCCGCCCCCCGCGACCTTCGCCATCCGGCGGTCCTTCGAGGTCGGCGCGATCGAACTGGCCGGCGGCGTGACGTTCCGCAGGCTCTCCCCCGTGCCGACCCCCGACGTGGAGTTCTTCGAGTCGACGTACCCGCCCCGCGCCGTCTCCACGGCCCACGGCCGGTTCCTCGAACACGACGGCTACGAGGTGGGCACGGTCACCGCCGGCGAGCTGACCATCGAGTTCGAGACCGAGATCGTCACCCTGGCCGCCGGCGACTCGATCACCTTCCCGTGCAGCCGCCCTCACATCATCGGCAACCGCTCCGAGACCGTCACCGCCGTGGCGACCTGGCTGATCGTGCACCGCTGATATCGCGAAATGGCATTCTTCTAAGGCTTAGCGGGATCTTGACCTTTATTTCCCGCCAAGATGGTGAGTATGAAGCTCTACGGCGCCTTCCCCGTGCGCCTGGCCGTCGCGGCCGCGATGCTCGTCCCGATGTCCCTGGTCGCGGCCGGCGGCGCGCGGGCCGCCGTACCGTCGACGTTCGCCGGGATCCGCTGGGCGAGCTGCCCCGCGCCGAGCCCCATCCAGGGCTCGGGCGGCAAGCCGCGGGCGCTGCGCGACGGGACGCCCTGGGAGTGCGCCACGCTGCGGGTGCCGCTCGACCACGCCGCCCCGGGGCGGGGGAGCATCGACCTGGCGCTGATCCGGGCGCGGGCCAAGCCGAAGGCCGGGCAGAAGCGCATCGGGTCGCTGGTGTTCAACTTCGGCGGGCCCGGCGGCTCCGGGGTGGCGACGCTGCCGCTCGCCGCCGCCACCTTCCTGAAGCTGCACGAGCGCTACGACCTGGTGAGCTTCGACCCGCGCGGCGTCGGCGAGAGCGCCGGGGTGCGCTGCCTGTCCGACGAGGCGTACGACGCCATGCTCGCGCTCGACGCCAGCCCGGACGGCGCGGCCGAGCAACAGGCCCTGCTCGACGGCTCCCGTGACTTCGCGGCGGCCTGCAAGGCCAATTCCGGCAGGGTGCTCCCGTACGTCGGCACCAGAGCCGCCGCGCGCGACATGGACCTGCTGCGCCGCGCGCTCGGGGACCGCAAGCTGTACTACTACGGCGCCTCGTACGGCACCGAGCTCGGCGGCGTGTACGCCCACCTGTTCCCCGCGAACGTCGGCCGGATGGTCTTCGACGCCGTGGTGGACCCCACCGCCGACTCCGCGGGGCACGCGCTGGCCCAGGCCAAGGGGTTCCAGCTCGCGCTGCGCAACTTCCTCAAGGACTGCGCCACGCGGTCGCGCTGCGCCACCGGCAAGGACGCGGGGCGCGGCGCCGCGCAGATCACCGCCCTGCTGAAGCGGCTCGACGAGCGCTCGCTGCCCACCCGCTCCGGCCGCGTCCTCACCCAGTCGCACGCGACGTACGGCATCGCGTCCGCGCTGTACTCCAAGGAGACCTGGAAGTGGCTCGACCGCGGCCTCGGCGCGGCCAAGGCCGGGGAGGGCGACCTGCTGCTGCTGTTCGCCGACGCCCTCTACGGCCGTGACGAGAAGGGCCGCTACAACAACCTGCAGCCCGCCAACACCGCCATCAACTGCGCGGACTCCTCCGAGCGCTACACCGTGGCCGACGTGCGCCGCAGGATGCCCGCCTTCCGCAAGGCGTCCCCGGTCTTCGGCGAGTTCCTCGCGTGGTCCATCCTCCAGTGCACCGGCTGGCCCGTCGCGGGCGAGTCCAGGACCGTGAACGTGAGCGCCAAGGGCGCGGCCCCCATCCTGGTGGTCGGCAACACCGGCGACCCCGCCACCCCGTACGCGGGCGCCCGGCGGATGGCCACCGGCCTCGGGAAGGGCGTGGGCGTCGAGCTCATCTTCAAGGGCCAGGGGCACGGCGCGTACGGCACGAACTCCTGCGTCACCGGCAGGATCGACACCTACCTGCTCACCGGGAAGACCCCTCGCGACCGCACCGTGTGCGGCTAGGAGAAGTTTCTTCCGCCGCACCGATGAGTTCGCGCGCAAGGCGTCGTTACAGACGGCATGACAACACTTCTGAACGACAAGAACGTCATCGTCTACGGCGCCGGCGGCGGCATCGGCCACGGCATCGCGCTCACCTTCGCGCGGGAGGGGGCCAGGCTGTTCCTCGCCGGGCGGACCCGTAAGACGCTCGACGAGGTCGCCGACGCCGTCCGCGCGGCCGGCGGCACGGCCGAGGTGGCGGTGCTCGACGTGCTCGACGAGCGGGCCGTGGACGAGCACGCCGCCGCCGTGGCCGCGGCCGGCTCCATCGACGCGTCCGTCAACCTCGTCACGCGGGGCGACGTGCAGGGAATCCCCCTGGTCGAGATGTCCGGCGCGGACCTCACCCGGGCCGTCACCACCGGCCTGCTGGCCAACTTCAACACCGCCAGGGCCGCCGCCCGGCACATGGCCGCCCGGGGATCCGGCGTCGTCATGACCGTGACCAGCGGATCCTCGCGCGGCGCCGCCCCCATGATGGGCAGCACCGGCCCCGCCGACGCCGCCGTCGAGACGTTCCTGCGGTACCTGGCGGCCGAGGTGGGACCGACCGGCGTCCGGGTCGTGTGCCTGCACACCGCCGGGGTCGTGGAGACCATGACCCGGGAGAAGGTCCTGAAGGTCAACGAGGAGCTCACCGACTTCGACCCCGCGATGTTCGAGCAGATGATGGCCGGGATGACCATGCTGAAGCGCGCCCCCCGGCTCGCCCAGGTCGCCGACACCGCCGCGTTCCTGGCCTCCGACCGCGCGTCCGGCATCACCGGCACCGTGATCAACGTCACCTGCGGCCTCGTCGCGGGGTGAGTAAGGTGCTTCGGGTGCGATCCGCTGACACCGAGGGGGACGCTGCCGTCGCCGCCGCGCTGACCGGCGACGAGCACGCGTTCGGGGTGCTCGCCGAGCGCCACCGCCGGGAACTCCACGTGCACTGCTACCGCATGACGGGCTCCTTCGAGGAGGCCGAGGACCTCGTGCAGGAGACGTTGCTGCGGGCCTGGCGCGGGCGGGACGGCTTCACCGGCGGGCAGCTGTTCCGCGCCTGGCTGTACAAGATCGCGACCAACGCGTGCATCGACCACGCGCGGGCCCGTGCGCGCACGGTCCGCTCGTTCGCCGACCTGCCGTGGCTACAGCCGTACCCCGACCTGCTGCTCGACCAGGTGCCGTCCGGCGACGCCCAGCCCGAGGCGGTCGTCGTCACCCGGGAGACGATCGAGCTGGCGTTCCTCGCGGTGATCCAGCTGCTGCCGCCCAAGCAGCGCGCGGTGCTGATCCTGCGGGACGTGCTGGAGTGGACGGCCGCCGACACCGCCGAGGCCCTGGACCTCACGGTCGCCGCGGCCAACAGCGCGCTGCAGCGGGCCCGCGTGACCGTGCGGGAGAACCGTCCCGTACGGCCGGTGGCCTCGGCGAGCGACGTCGAGCAGCGGCTGCTGCGGCGCCTCATCGACGCGCACGAGCGCGCCGACGCCGACTCGGCCGTGGCGCTGATGCGCGAGGACATCAGGATCACCATGCCGCCGCTGCCGATGGTGTACCAGGGGCTCGCGATGGTGGGGCCGATGCTGCGGGAAGGGCTCACCGGGCCAGGGGAGTGGCGGCTGCTGCCCACCCGGGCCAACCGGATGCCCGCCGCGGCGACGTACCTGCGGCCGTTCGGCGGGACGCGGTTCGAGGCGTTCAAGATCGACGTGCTGCGGATCGAGGACGGTGTGGTGGCCGAGATCACCACCTTCGACGCGACGCTCTTCCCGCGGTTCGGGCTTCCCGCGGAGTATCCGTTCGCGTGAGCACGGCACAGCGGTACCTGCGGTTCGCGCGGGAGGAGGTCCGGGGGCGGTCTCCGGCGTACGAGGCGCTCGCGCGCGGCGTCGCCGGGGACGCCCGGCTGCTCGGGCTGATCGACGAGCTGCCTGCTCCGAAGCGTCAGCCCAACCTGCTGCTGGCCTCGGCCCGGTTCCTCGGCGCCCCCGCCGAGGACGCCGCCCGGTTCCTTTCCTGGACGGTGCGCCACTGGGCCGAGGTGCGGGAGACGATGCTCGCGCGTAGTACGCAGACCAACGAGGCGGGCCGGTGCGCCAGTCTGCTGCCGCTGCTCGCGCTGCTGCCCCCGCCGCTGGCCCTGATCGAGGTCGGCGCGTCGGCCGGGCTGTGCCTCCACCCCGACCGGTACCGCTACCGCTACGACGACCGTCCCCCGCTCGGTGACGGCCCCGTCGTCCTGGACTGCCGCACCAACGGCCTGGTGCCGCTGCCCGCGCGCCTTCCCTCGGTGGTGTGGCGGGCCGGGCTGGACCTCGACCCGCTGGACGTGCGCGACGAGGAGACGGTGCGCTGGCTGGAATGCCTGGTCTGGCCCGGCCAGGACGACCGCCTCACCCGACTGCGCGCCGCCATCCACCTGACCCGCCAGGACCCGCCTTCCTTGGTCCGCGGCGACCTCAACACCTCGCTGCCCGACCTGCTGGCCGCGGCCCCGAAGACGGCCACCGTGGTCGTGTTCCACAGCGCCGTGCTCCCCTACCTCACCCCCGCCGCCCGCGACCGGTTCACCGCCACCATGCGGGCCCTCCCCGTCCAGTGGATCTCCAACGAGGGCTCCCCCCGCCTGCCTGCCGTCCTGTCCCGCCTGACCGTGCCCCTTCCCGAGAACCGCCTGACCTTCCTCCCCGCCCTGAACGAACAACCTCTCGCCATGGCGGGGCCCCACGGCGAATGGCTCCACTGGCTCTCCCCGGGAGCCACGCCGCCATCGCACGCCTGAGCACCGCACCGGTCACACCCTGGGGTGCGGTTCCCATCCCTCTTCCGGCCGCCGTTCCGTCCTCGAAGAGGAGGCGCGGCGGGGCGTGATCGTTCACGATGGGAGCGGATGCGCCGCCGTACATCCGCCGAGGGAGGGCCGCGTGCGCCACAGTGGACGTCCGCGCCGCTCGGGGGTGGGCGTAGGGCTGCTCCTACTCGAGGCCGAGCAGCTGTTCGGGCGGCGGTACCTTCTCGTGCGGCTGATGGTGCTGGGCGTGCTCGCGGCCGGATACCTCATGCTGCTCACCGACCCGCGCACCCCGCCGGGGTCCTGGGACTGGGGGTTCACCGCAGCTCTGGTGGCCGTCGGCGTGGTGGCCGGCGTGGCCCCGCTCGCGGCGGTGATCGGGCACGCCGGGCTGCTGACGTGCGTCGGGGACCTCGCGGGGCCCGGCGCGGTGGCGATGGTCAAGATCGCGGCGAGCGTCGCGCTGTTCGAGCTGGCCGCGCGCCGCCCGAGCCACCAGGTGATCTGGGGCTCGGCCGCGGTCGCCGCCGGCTACGTGGCCCACGTGTTCGAGACACTCCCCGCCGGCCTGCCACCGCTGCTGTACCGCCTCGGCGTGGTCATCGGCGGTCCGCTGCTGGTAGCCGGGTACATCCGCATGACGCGGCGACTCGCCGTACAGGCCGAGGGACGAGCGCGTGCGGAGGCCCGCCGGGCCGCGGCCGAGGGCGAACGAGCGGAGGCCGAGGCCCGGCGCGCGGAGGCCGAACGTGAGCGCGCGGAGGCCGAACATGAGCGCGCGGAGGCCGAACATGAGCGCGCGGAGGCGGAGTCCCGGCGCGCCGAGGCCGACCGTGAGCGCGCGGAGGCGGAGGCGCTGCGCGCCGAGGAGGAAAGGCGGCGCCGCGAGTCGGACGCCCGCGCGGTGCGGGCCGCAGAGCGGGTCACGATCGCCCGCGAGCTGCACGACCTGGTCGCCCACCACGTCGCCTCGATGGTGCTGCGGATCGGCGTCACCCGCCACGTGCTGCCCACACTCGACCCGCGGGTCCGCCAGTCGCTGGACGACGTGCACGCCAGCGGCACCGCCGTCCTCGGCGACCTGCGGCGGCTCGTCGGGGTGCTGCGCGACCCCGCCGGCGTCCGCGACGAGCCCGGCCTCCCGCTGGTCGACCCCGAAGGGCTGGTCGCCGCCCTGGAGGAGGTGGCCGACCGCGGCCGTCAGGTCGGCCTGCTGGTGGACGCATCACTCGACCCGTCGATCAACCGGCTGGACGCCGTGCGGGCACTGACCGTGCTGCGGCTCAGCCAGGAAGGCGTAACCAACATCGCCAGACACGCGGGCCCCGCCGCCCGAGTACGACTGTCCGTAGAAGGCGCCCCCGACGGCGCCGTCCGCCTTGAACTCACCGACGACGGAGGCCAGGGCCACGACAGTGTGCCTCACCCCCCCGGCCAGGGCTACGGGCTGATCGGCATGCGAGAACGCGTCGAACTACTCGGCGGCCGCTTCCAAGCCGGCCCCACCGACCACTTCGAGGCCAACCCGACCGACCACTTCCAAGCCGACCCAGCCGACCAGTTCCAAGCCGACCCGACCAGCCGCTTCCAAGCCGGCCCCACCGATCACTTCCAAGCCGACCCGACCGACCACTTCCAAGTCGGCCCGACCGACCGCTTCGAGGCCGACCCGACCGACCGCTTCCAGGCCGGCCCCGCCGACCGCGAGCCACCGGCCACCAAGCCACCGGCCACCGAGCCACCGGCCACCGGGGCGCGGGACATCGCCGCCACCGGTGCCGGCTGGCGGCTCACCGCCGCCCTCCCCGCCATCCCCGGCCAGCCCTTGCCCGGCGACCACGTGAACGACGGTCAGGAGGTACAGCCGTGATCCGGGTGCTGCTCGTCGACGACCTGCAACTGGTCCGCGCGGGCCTGCGCATGCTGTGCGAGTCCGCCGCCGACCTCATCGTGGTCGGCGAGGCGGAAGACGGCCGCGCCGCCGTCCGCCTGGCCGACCGTCTGCTTCCCGACGTGGTGTTGATGGACCTGCGCATGCCCGGCATGGACGGCATAGCCGCCACCGAACGCATCCTGGCGTCCCGCCCCACCACCAGAGTCGTCGCCCTGACCACCTTCGACGACGACGACCACCTCTACCCCGCCCTGGCCGCCGGCGCCTGCGGCTTCCTCGTCAAGGACACCTCCCCCGGCGAACTACTGGACGGAGTCCGCAAAGCCGCCGCCGGCGACAGCCCGTTCAGCCAAGACGTCCTCCGCCGCCTGGTCACCCACGCCATCCGCTCCCGCCACCCCTCCACCACCCCCCGCCCCACCCCCGAACCCAAACTCACCACCCGCGAACGAGAAGTCCTGGCCCTGGTAGGCGAAGGCCTCTCCAACGCCGAAGTAGCCGACCGCCTCCACCTAGGCCTAACAACCGTAAAAACCCACATAGCCAACCTGATGACCAAAACCGGCTGCCCCAACCGAGTCCGCCTAGCCGTCCTAGCCGTCCAATCCGGCATAACCCCCACATAACCCCCACCCCCCCAAACCACCCCCACCTACCGAACCAAGCCCCCATCGCCGCCGCAAACCCCCCCGAACCACCCTCGCCGTCCAGAACGGCACCACCCATACGAACCGCAGGCACCCGACCGTCCCCGCCCCCCAGGCGACGTCACCCGCAGGAACCACACCTAACCGGGGCACCCGCGCCGTCCAGAACGGCACCACCCGTACGAACCGCAGGCACCCGGCCGTCCCCGCCCCCAGGCGACGTCACCCGCAGGAACCACACCTGACTGGGGCACCCGCGCCGTCCAGAACGGCCCAGCGCCCACCCCAACAACCGGGCCAAACCCGACCACCAACCACCACGGGCAAGCTCAGCCGCATATCGCCCAGGACCCAACCACTCCGGCCTCCTCCCCGAGGCCGTCCGAAAGGGCGGGGCGATACGACCTTCCGAGGGAAGCAACCGGCACACCCACGCGGCGACGCTTGACCCAAGCCACCCGGCCACTTCACCAAGCGCACGAAGGGACCGCTCACGGTGACCACACACGAGAACGAGCCCCCTGGCCCCGGACCGGCATCGAACCTCGCCGAGCCGGCATCGCCAGCCGGCGGACCCGTCCAGCAGGCCGCCAAGGCCGGGCGGGGACGACGGGCGTTCTTCGGGCTGGCCGCCGTAGCGGCGGGCGCCGCCGGGTTCGCCGGTGCGGTGGGCATCCCGCCGTACCTCACCCCGCCCCCCACCACCCCACCCCCGACGCCCCCACCCCGTGCCCGATTCGCCGGAAAGGTCGTACTGATCACCGGCGCCACCTCAGGCATCGGCGAAGCCACCGCCAAGGCGTTCGCCGCCGAGGGCGCGAAGGTCGCCTTCTGCGGACGCCGCGCCGAGCTAGGCAAACAAGTCGAACGAGCGATCCGGGAACGCGGCGGAACCGCCCGCTACATCCGGGCCGACGTACGCGACCCCGACCAACTACGCGGCTTCATAAACGCCACCGTGACGATGTACGGCGCCCTGGACGTGGCGTTCAACAACGCAGGCATCACCAGGACGGCACCGCTCCACGAAATGACCCTGGAGAACTGGACCGACGTAGACCACACCAACACCCGCGGCGTCTTCCTGTCCATCAAGTACGAGATCCCTCACATGCTCACCGCAGGCCACGGCGTGATCATCTGCACCACCTCGGAGTCCCGCCGCCCAGGCGGCACCGCCTACACCGCCAGCAAACAGGCCATCAAGGGCATAGTGGACACCGCCGCCATGGATTACGGCCCCAAAGGCATCCGCATCAACGCCATAGCCCCCGGCACCACCGACACCCCCCTGGTCCGCCCCCCAGGCCTGCCGGACCCCGTATGGCAAGCCTTCAAACGAGCCTGGGGCCCCTTGAACGTCTCAGCCCTGGGACGCATGGCAACCCCCCAAGAAATCGCCCAGGCCGTGGTCTCCCTGGCCACCGACGATTTCTCCTACATGGCAGGCTCCACCGTCCTGGTGGCCGGCGCCCCCCAATCCGGCGCCCCCATCCAAATGCCCCCCGGCTTCCCCGCCCCCCGCTGACCTCCACCCACCTCCCGTCCCAGCCCTCACCTCAACGAACGGGCAGGCTCGGATGCGGATCGGTCGGCACCCCGTCGACCATGTCACTGGTGATGGCCCACCGCTCGTGGTCCCGCCAGGCCCCGTCGATGAACAGCAGCTGCGCCGAGAGGCCCTCGTACCGAAACCCGTGCCGCCTGACCAGATTGAGCGAGGCATGGTTCTCCGGCTGGATCTGTGCCTCCAGCCGGTGCAGCCGCAGGCTCCCGAACGCGTACCGCAACAGGAGTCCAAGCCCTTCCGACATGTACCCCTGCCCCGCGAAAGGGGCGAATGCCGCGTACGCGAGGGATCCGTTCTGGAACCGCCCGCGGATGATGCTGTTGATGCTGACGTGCCCGGCGATGGCGCCGGTGTCCCTCACACAGACCAGCAGCCCTTCCGCGGACAGCGGATCGCCGAACCGCCCGAGGTAAAGCCGGAACTCCTGCGGCGTCGCAGGCAGCGGCATCCACGGATGGAGCAACCCGGCACTGAGCCGCACCAGTTCGAGGAACTCTTCCTGATCCCCCGGCCCGATCCGCCGCAACGTCACCCGCGACGAAGCCTCCCAGCCTCCCGCGGAGAGCCCCTCGCCTTCCCCGACCCCGTCGTTCCGTAGCACGAAAAGCACGGTATCGCGCCCCACCGGCACGATTCACAACCGGCCCCGGCCCTCAGCCCCACCGAACAGCGTCTGGGGCCTTTACTCCCCCAGATCCTCTTTCCGCTATCCCGACGGGTAATCCGTGATTG
Organism: Sphaerisporangium aureirubrum; assembly: GCF_042658925.1. Classification (NCBI taxonomy): domain Bacteria; kingdom Bacillati; phylum Actinomycetota; class Actinomycetes; order Streptosporangiales; family Streptosporangiaceae; genus Sphaerisporangium; species Sphaerisporangium aureirubrum. Next base: position 241,805 of record NZ_JBHSRF010000001.1, on the reverse strand, counting down.
AAAAAAACACGCTGAACCGGTTTTGTCAATAGCCGTAACCTACCTGTCACAAAAGCAGGCCCAGATCTCATCCCTGCTGGTCAAGGGCCGTTTAACGCCAAGCCAGAGGCCATATCGGCCTCCGCTCCGATCATGAGACTGAACGGCCAATAACCCCCAAGGGATTCACGCCACCCATACGCCGTTGTGCCGCCATCACATCGCCCATAAGTATTGGGTAAACATTCTAACTGCCTCTTAATGATCTTGTGAGGGGCAGTCGTGTTTCCATCCGGAAGGCGAACATGGCAGAAGAGCGAAGTACGGACGAGCAGCGTTCCCCCCTCAGCCGACGCAGATTCCTCGCAGGTGTCGGGGCTGGCGCCGCAGCCGGAGCCCTGACCTTGACCCCCGCCGAGGCTCTCGCCAAAGTCACCACATCTCAAGCAGGCGGCCTCGCCTTAGCTCCCGACCGGTTCGGCCGGATCTTCAACCTCCCCGCCTTCGCCGACCTGCAGAACGGCGGGCCCCCCTCACTCCAGACCGCCCTGCGCGAGATGGGCAAGCTCGGCGGCGTCATCGACGCCAAGGATCCCCTCCAAGAGGGCCCGATCCGTCTGATCACCAACCCCGAGTTGAGCCCCAACAACCTCGACAACAGCACCCACACCGCCGGCACGACGTTCTTCGGTCAGTTCCTCGACCACGACATGACCTTCGACCAGACGTCCCCCCTCGGCCGGCCCACCGCTCCCGAGCAGAGCCCGAACACCCGCACCCCCGGCCTCGACCTGGACTCGGTCTACGGCCAGGGCCCCACCGGCTCCCCCCAGCTCTACAATCCCGCCGACCCCGACAAGTTCCGTCTGGAAAGCGGCGGCCTCTTCGAGGACCTCCCCCGCACCTCCACCGGCACCGCGATCATCAGCGACCCCCGCAACGACGAGAACCTCATAATCTCCGGCCTCCAGGCCGCGTTCCTCCTGTTCCACAACCGCGTCGTGGACCTCTTACGCTCCCAGGGCCAGACCGGCAGCGTCTTCAACGCCGCCCGCCAGATAGTGCGCTGGCACTACCAGTGGATCATCGTGCACGAGTTCCTCCCCCAGGTCATCGGCCAGCCGCTGGTGACGGAACTCCTCACCACCGGCCGCCGCTACTACCGCCCCGCCGCCGGCCAGCAGTTCATCCCCGTCGAATTCCAGGGCGCCGCCTACCGCTTCGGCCACAGCATGGTCCGCCCCTCCTACCGCGCCAACCTGGCCGGTAACGCCGACGGCACCCCGTTCTTCGGCTTCATCTTCGACCCCGCCGGGCAAGGCCAGGCCGATCCGGTGGACCTCCGGGGCGGCGCCAGAGCCCGCCGCCGCTTCATCGGCTGGCAGACCTTCTTCGACTTCGGCGACGGCAACGTCCGTCCGAACAAGCGAATAGACAGCAAGATCTCCAGCCCTCTCTTCCAACTCCCTCTGAGCGCCATCAGCTCCGGGGACCCCCCGATCTCCCTCCCCCAGAGAAATCTCCTCCGCCACATGACGTGGTCCATCCCCAGCGGCCAGACCATCGCCCAGGCCATGGGCATCTCCCCCCTCTGGGCCCAGGAGTTCCCCGAGCTCCAGCAGTTCGGCCACGGCCTCCCCAGCAACACCCCGCTGTGGTACTACGTCCTCAAAGAGGCCGAACTGATGGCCGGCGGCCAGCGCCTGGCCGGCGTGGGCGCCCGAATCGTGGGCGAGGTCTTCATAGGCCTCCTCCAGCTGGACTCGGCCTCCTACCTGAGCACCAACCCCCGCTGGACCCCCACCCTCCCCCGCCGCTCCGGCCCCGCGGGCGACTTCCGAATGATCGACCTCCTGACCTTCGCCCGAGTCGACCCCACCAGCCGCGGCCAGTAACCTCACCACCCGACCAACGGGGCCCGCCACCACCCTGGTGACGGGCCCCGCACCACGGAACCGAGGCCGCCCGGCCCCGGACAGCCGTCCACCGCTCAGAACAACCAGTCGAGCACCCCGCCGTTCTCGGTCTTCGTCGGACTCGGAGCCGGTCGCGGCGCCTCCGAGGTCGGCGGAGGCGCCGGAGACCGCTGGGGTTCGTCCTCGATCCGCGGGTCCGACGGCTGCGGCCGGCTACTGGCCCGAGGCGACGGCCGGGCGGACTGGCCGCGGGTACGCGTCGGCGTCGGCCGGGAAGTCGGCTGGTCGGTCGCCCGCACCTGGGAAGTGGTAGGCCCAGGCGTCTCCACCGGCGGTGCCCCGGTGTCCTCGGGCCCAGCGGTGGCCGGATCGCTGAGACTGGGCCCGGCCGTCGGACTGCCGGTCACCGCGGCCCCCTGCTGCCCCCCCGACGCGCAGTCGCCGGACGCCGAGCACTCGGCCACCGGACTGGACCCCACCGACGAGGACAGGATCCAGCCCCCTGCGACCGTCAGCAGAACGATCGCGACCATGGCGAGCACAAGTTGCTTGTTCTTGTTCCCCCTCTGCTCCTCAGGGTCGCTCTCGCCGGTCCACCCCGACCCGAGGAAGCCGCGGTCCCCACCCCCGTCGGTGTCCCACTCCGGCTCGTCCCCTTCGGTCCGCTCGTGGTCGCCGGACGCCTCAGGCCCCTCGGATCGGTACAGATAGTCGAACCCTTCGAGGCTCTCGACTGGTTCGTGGTCGTCCTCGCGGTCCCCGCCGGCAAGGCCCGACGCGTCGTCGCTCAGAGCGTGAGCGGTCTCCTGGCCGGGCGTCCACCCGTCCGACAGCAGGTCACCCCCCGTACGCGCCGGTTCGTTGCTCCTCTCACCCCCCAAGGGAGCCGCCTGCTGGTAAGGCCCCTCTTCGTGGGACCCGGGAAGGCCGTCGCGGTCCATGCCGAACCTCTCTGCTGTGATCCTGGCCGCACAACTGCTCAGGAGTTCCGACACACCTTGTCGGGAACTTCCACATACTCTAGAGAAGTCGCAATCCTCCCACCGGCCACTCGCGTCACATACTCATGCTCGATGGCGAAGCCACAACGATTCGAGCCGCCCAAAGCGGCACCAAACCATGACGCCGCCGGGCCTGCCCTTTTCGTAATAAAACGCCCCTACGCTGCGGGACCGTGCGCCGTTCACTCCCCCTCGCCCTCACGGCCATCTTCCTAGCGCTCTGTGTGTCGTGCTCCGACGAGCCGTTGCCCGAGGAGTTCCCGATGACCGCCGGCCCCCCGCCCCAGGCGCCGTACACAGCCCCCACGACGCACCCACCCGCCCCAGCCCCGACGTCCCCGCCCCGCAAGACGGTCGAGGACAACCCTCTCTACGCCGCCCCGCGCACCAAAGGCTCATGCCGCCTGCCCGGGGTCGGCTCCGGCGGCTGGAAGTCCTACAAGAAATACATGGACGGCGTGTCCACCTGCCTCGACCGAATCTGGCTACGCGAGTTCGCCAAAGCCGACATGTCCTTCTGGCCCTCCCGCCGGGTATTCCCACGACACCGCGTACGCGACCGCAGATGCGGCCTGATGCCGAGCAAGGAGGCAGACGGCACCTACTGCCAGCGCACCTTCACCTACTACGTCATCCTGAAATACACCACTGGATATCCACAGGCGACGGCCTACGCCGCAGAACTGGTGGCCCACGAGTACGCCCACCACGTCCAAGCCCAATCCGGCATCTCCGACTACGAGTACCAAGCCACAGAACAGGCGAGAACCCGCAAGGCCAAGGACCTGATCAGCAGACGACTGGAACTACAGGCGGAATGCCTAGCAGGAGTAGCCCTCCACGCGATAAGAAACGACCTCCCCCCATGGCAGGCGTTCCGCGACCAGTACATCGGCACCATTCCCAGACAGTGGGCCCTCGACCACGGAAAACTAGCCACCCAACTCCGCTGGCTGGAAAAGGGCTACCACTCCGGCAAGCCCGGAGCCTGCGACACCTGGTCCCCCCCACCCCGCGACGTGACCTAGTCGACATCCGCCCGCCTCCACCCCACAAGCTGACATGCTGAGATCCCAACGATCACCAGGAGATCGGCAATGCCCCACCCCCCGAACACCCAGCCCGCCCCCCGCCGCACCCCCCTGAGCACGGACGAGAAGGCCCGAGCCGAAGCGAACTTCGCCCTCCTCGTCACCGAACACCTCACCACCAGCGGCCGCTTCAGAGTGAGCGCCGACACCCCCGAGTTGGTGGACCTGTTCCAGGGCGTCGCCCGCAGAGTAGGTGAAACCCTCCACCGCCCCGTGATCAGCTACGCCAACGGCAGATACATGGTGATCACGTTCAGCGACGACAAGGAGCCACACCTCCAGGACGCCGGCTGACGGCGACATCACACTCTGTGGCGCGCATATCCCGCAGGTGAAACATCGCAGCCAGTTCGTCGGCGAGTTCGGCAACGTTTCGAGAGCCGTCGACCTGCAGGACCGGCAAGTCGAGTTCGAGTGCTTGGTGTCGTACTTCTTCATCCCAGAGTTCGTCGCGGGCCAGTCGCTTGGCCAACGCGTCGGCATGGTCACTGCTTCCCCAGTTGGCTCGCGCTCTGGCTGGGTCGGCGAATCGGGCGCCCAATGCATTGCGGCGGAATTCGGGTGTCGGCAGCAGAAAGGCGGCTTGCTCACGGCGCGTCAGTAGCGGCGCGACATCTCGCGGCAGGGTACGGAAGTCGTCGACGAGCACGGGACGGTCGGCAGGCAGAGCAAGCAGGTCTTCGATGACGAATCCGAATGTCTCGCCGTGCAGACTGGGCATGGCCTGAAAGATCTCATCCGCGGTGCGTCCCGTCCATCTCTGCTCCAGCGGCGTCCGCAGCAATGCGAACAGGTAAGGCTGTCGCTGCGCGGTGCACCGGTCGATGTAGCCCTGTTCGGCACGGTCCCCGTCATACACAAGCAGGTCCTGCCGTCCCGCCAGGGACCGAGTGAGGGTGCTCTTACCAGCGCCGGTACCGCCGGCAATCCAGCGGACATGCGCGAGTCGACGAACGAGATCAGCAGGCGCGTGCTGCCCAAGAAACCGCATGCCCAGCAGTCTCACAAGCCTGAGCGACCAGAAACAGTCTTGTTCTCGCACCACACGGCGGCGAAGATTGAAATAGAAACCGACGCCCCACATCGCGCGATCACGCACCCAGAACCACCCCAGATCGTCGCCAGGCGGAACGATCAGGCTTCCACCTCACCCAACAACGGCCCTCAGCCCCAGCACCGCGATCCCCCTGAAGCCGAACACCCCGAGCGCCGCCCACCTCCCGGCACCGTAACGCCCACCCGGGCCACGTCGCATGGGACACCTCGGAAGCCGCGGCCGGTCAGTGACATCCGTCCGCTTCTGGCTGCATGTCCCCGAAACAACAGAAGAGGCCCCGACCAGCGTTTGTACTGGTCAGGGCCCCTGTACTGCGGGTGGCAGGTCCAGGATTCGAACCTGGGTAGGCTGAGCCGACGGATTTACAGGCCGTCGCGGCTCTCGGCTCCTACCACTATCTGACCTGCGGCGCGATAGCACGTTGAGTTTCTCCCGCGCAACAGCATTCCGGACATGTTCCGGATCTTATAGTGTTATAGAGCCCGGTGCTCAGCCTCGGCCTGCCGCCCCAAATCCCTTAGCACGACCGCCAGGTTCTCCCGGCTCATTAACGAGGAAGGGTGGTCCTCACCCAGCACCCGGCGGCGCACCGCCAGCACGGCCCGGTGCTCGGCCTCGGCCTCTTCCAACCGCCCCAACGCCCACAGCACGACCGCCAGGTTGTCCCGGCTGGTCAACGTGGAAGGGTGGTCCTCACCCAGCACCCGGCGGCGCACCGCCAGCACGGCCCGGTGCTCGGCCTCGGCTTCTTCCAACCGCCCCAAAGCCCTCAGCACGACCGCCAGGTTCTCCCGGCTCATTAAGGTGTCAGGGTGGTCCTCACCCAGCACCTGGCGGCGCACGGCCAGCACGGCCCGGTGCTCGGCCTCGGCCTCGGCCTGCCGCCCCAAATCCCTTCGCATGACCGCCAGGTTGTCCCGGCTCATTAACGTGGAAGGGTGGTCCTCACCCAGCACCCGGCGGCGCACCGCCAGCACGGCCCGGTGCTCGGCCTCGGCCTCTTCCAACCGCCCCAAAGTGTTCAGCACGTTCGCCAGGTTGTTCCGGCTGGTCAATGTGGAAGGGTGGTCCTCACCCAGCACCTGGCGGCGCACGGCCAGCACGGCCCGGTGCTCGGCCTCGGCTTCTTCCAACCGCCCCAAATCCCTCAGCACGCCCGCCAGGTTGTTTCGGCTGGTCAACGTGTCAGGGTGGTCCTCACCCAGCACCCGGCGGCGCACCGCCAGCACGGCCCGGTGCTCGGCCTCGGCCTCTTCCAACCGCCCCAACGCCCACAGCACGAACGCCAGGTTGTCCCGGCTGGTCAATGTGGAAGGGTGGTCCTCACCCAGCACCCGGCGGCGCAGGGTGAGGGAGAGGTGTTGTGCTGTTTCGGTGAGGTGGTATCTGCCTTGATGTTGGGCGGTGGTGGCGATTTGGTCGGCGTCCTCGGCGATTGTGACATGGGTGAGAGCGGTGCGGATCACTGTTTCGGCGACGTGGGCGAGTGGTCCTTGTTGCTGTTGCGCCAGGTCGACGAGGTAGTCGAAGACCACGACCTGATCGTTGTCGGGGCCTTGTATGGCGGTGAGTAGGGCGGTGGTGGCGCGGCGGGGGCGGGTGGCCCATTGCCATGCCTGGTCCAGTGATTCGGGTTGGAGGCGGTGGCCGCCCATGGCGTTGAGATAGTCGGTGTGCAGGTGTTCCAGCAGTTTCCGGGGTGCGGGGCTGGTGTAGCCAGCGCGGCGGCAGTCGATCGCTGCGACCACCAGTGCGGCGCCGCGGGGGTTGGCGCCGATGTCCCAGGCGTTGTCCAGGTCGCGTTGTAGCTCGGGGCCGGAGGCGAGGTATTCGGCGATGCCGAACTCCTTGGCCTTGTCCACGGCTGAGGCGATGCGGGGGTCCCAAGTGCGTAATCGGGCCCGGTCCACTTCGGCGGGGCTGAACATGCGGACCAGCCGGACCGGCGCGGCCTGCTCCAGCGTCTCGTGGATCTCACGTGCGGCGGAGCGGACGGATTGGTCACCGTCGTTGGGCGGGCTGGTCAGGCGGGCCTGTTCGGCGCTGCGCAGCGTAGCCAGGATGATGCGGTGGCCCTTGCTGTCGGTGGTTAGGCGGGCGATGTGCTCGCGGGTCAATCCGGCGGTGCCCAGGTAGTGTTCCAGGTCCGATAACCACAGCACACAACGATCGGCACGGGCGGCATGCTCGATGGCGGCCGGCAGCGCGGTGCGGTCATGCGGGGCGATCAGCAGATGCTCGGGCACGGTAGTGCGCATGGCCTCGAACGCGGTGCGGGACTTGCCTGCGGTGGAATCCCCGACCAGCAGCACAAACCCCCCCTCGGCTAATCGTTCCCGCACCGCCTCATCGACATCACGCGGAACGTACGCTGGCGGCTGCGTGCCGGTGACGGAAGCGAGCACCAGGGCGGGGTGCACGCCAAGCCGTACCGGGTCGTCGATTTGCGCCACCTTGGGCAGCCGCCCGTTCGCCAACACCAGGCACCCGTCCTGCACCTTCAGCGCGTTCTCATCACGACGGACCGACAGCCGCTTGTACCGCTCCTGGACAAACCCCGACAGCACCCCCGCCACCGCCACACCCACGACGGCCGCACCGATCACCCACGGGCTGGTCACCTTGAACGCCGTCACAACCGCCGACGTGGCACCCAACCCGGCCAGAACAACCACCGCGATCAGGACACGGTGCTCCTGCCATCGGCCACCGCTCACGCTCCCACCTTCCTGCCTGTGACCGAAGAATCGCACACCGATTACCACGCGAACAGCGCAACACCCGCGTTGACATCTCACCGTCACTCGTGATGCTGGCTCAGCCCGATTCCCGGTGGGCCGGGGCTGAGGAACGAAGCCCTGGACCTCCGATCGCCCCCAACCCCAACAGTGACCGGCCACCCACAGGCGATCGTCGTGCCGCATCCGTGCGGCGGCAGTGCGCCACCCCTGGCGGCGGATGCGGCTTTGGTATGGCGGGTGCTGGTGCGGCGGGCGGGCCGCTTCGCTGCGGGCCGGGACCGGCCGGAGGCCGCAGCCCGGCCCGCGGGCGAGGGCGGCCCGTGCGGCGGCGCGGAGCGCTGCCGCCTTGACGGGTGAGGCGTGAAGGGCTCCGGATGGCTCCAGGGCCCTTCGGCATTGCTGGGGTGGGAGGCATTCCGGAAAGACTCCAGATCATGGTGCGCGACCTGGGCAAACAGCCCATGATCCATTCCGCGTATATTCCGGGAGCAGTGACATCCGGCCGCTTCTGGCTGCGTCTGGCTGCATGGCCCCGGGAAAGCAGAAGAGGCCCCGACCAGCGTTTGTACTGGTCAGGGCCTCTGTACTGCGGGTGGCAGGTCCAGGATTCGAACCTGGGTAGGCTGAGCCGACGGATTTACAGTCCGCTCCCTTTGGCCACTCGGGCAACCTGCCGTGTCGTCCGCTGTGTGCGGGGACAGGAAGAAGAATAGCGGACTTCCGGGGTGACTGTGACAACCCGCGGGGCGGGCGATCTGCACAGGGGGTGGGTTGGGTCGCTAGGGTCGATGGGGAGTAGAGAGGACACCTATACCGATGGCCGACAGTAGCTTCGACGTGGTTAGCAAGATCGACCACCAGGAGGTCGACAACGCGCTGAACCAGACGGTCAAGGAGGTTGGGCACCGGTTCGACTTCAAGGGGACGGGGGCCGCGATCGCCTGGTCGGGTAAGGACGTCGAGATCAAGGCGAACAGTGAGGAGCGGGCCAACGCCGTTCTTGATGTGTTCCGGGAGAAGATCATTAAGCGGGGGTTGTCGCTGAAGGTGCTGGATCCCGGGGAGCCCAAGTTGTCGGGGAAGGAGTACCGGCTGGTGGTGGCGCTCAAGGAGGGGATCGACCAGGAGCACGCCAAGAAGATCTCGAAGATCATTCGGGATGAGGGGCCCAAGGGGGTCAAGGCACAGATCCAAGGGGAGGAGCTGCGGGTGAGCTCCAAGAAGAAGGATGAGTTGCAGGATGTGATCACCTTGCTGAAGGGCAAGGATCTGGACATCGCGCTGCAGTTCACCAACTACCGGTAGTGGTTAGCGGGTGGGTGGGGTGGCCAGGGCCGGGGGCGCAGGTTGACTCGCGTGGGTTCCGCCCCGGGTCGGCGTCTAGCTGTCCGGCTTAGATGCAGCGACTCGGGGGCTCCGGCCTGGTCGGCGTTCCGGTTGCGTGCTTGAGCCCGGTCGGGGGTCGGTCCGGTTACGTGCCGGAGGGCCGTTTCGGGGTCGGTCTGGTCGGCGGTCCGGTGCGTGCTTGAGGGCCGTTTCGGGGGTCGGTCTGGGGCGCGGTCTCCTTCCTGGTCCCCACCCGCCTTGGTTTTGGTTTGTGGCTTTTACTCCTTCTGGGGGGAATGCTCAACCCCGGAAGGAGCGCATTTCTGCGTGTATACAGCGGGGACTTCTCAGTAGGACCATTGCCGCGTGGTGGCTGTTCGGAGCGGTGGTGAGCAGGTTCTGAGAAGGGAGAGCGCTGTGCGGAAATTGACGATGACCACGTTTCTTTCGCTGGATGGGGTCATGCAGGGGCCGGGGGCGCTTGAGGAGGATCCCAGTGGGGGGTTCGACAAGGGTGGGTGGCTGATTCCGTTCGCGGACGAGGACATGGGGACGTTCGTGTCCGAGCACTTTCTCCTGGCGGATGACTTCCTGCTGGGACGGAAGACGTACGAGATCTTCGCGGCGCACTGGCCGAACATCGTGGATGAGGACGACCCGGTGTCCAGCCGGCTCAACAAGCTGCCGAAGTACGTGGTGTCGACGACGCTCACCTCGCTGGAGTGGGACAACTCCATCCTGATCACGGGGGACGTCGCGGACGAGGTGGCGCGGCTCAAGGCGCAGCCGGGGAACGAGCTGCAGGTGCACGGGAGTGGCGAGCTGGCGCGGACGTTGATGGAGCACGACCTCATCGACGAGTACCGGCTGTGGTACTTCCCGGTGTTCCTCGGGAGTGGGAAGCGGCTGTTCGAGGGTGGGAGTGTGCCCACCTCGTTGCGGCTGGTGGACACCAAGACGACCAGCACGGGTGCGGTGATTCACACCTACCAGCCGGCCTAGAACAGCGGCTTCAGGTGATCGGGTCGATCATGATGTGCGGGTCCAGCAGGGCCAGCTGGTCGCCTCGATCGGTCAGTACGGGCCAATGGGTTTGGCGGGCGCACCAGACGACGTGGCCCGCCACGACGTCGGCGGAGCCGTCAAGGAGTTCGCCGACGTCGGGGGCCTTGCCCGCGGTCAGGTCGTCGATGGTGACGCCGGGACCCATGATCAGGTCGAACAGCTCCGCCTGGGTGTCCAGGGGGGCGATCGAGTAGACGGCGGCCAGAGCGGACGACGGGACGCAGAGGCCGCCTCCTCGGTAGAGGCACATGGCGACGATGTGCCGGGAGTAGCGGGTTTTGGCTACGGCGATGTCGACGAGGGCGCTGACATCCAGGACGCGTCCGGGGATCATGACACCCGCGTCCGGGGGGCGGGGGGACGGATCGCCTGGGTCCATTCCTCGTCGGTGAGCGGCTCGACGTTGAGGGCCGCGGCGGCGGCCTCCAGGTCCTCGCGGTCGAGGCTCCAGCGGGTCATCAGGGTGATGGCCGCCTGCCTGCCGTCGATGTGGCGCTGGACGGCGCCGCGGATGATGTCCTCGACTCTGCGGCCCTCCAGTTGCGCTTGGCGCATGAGGGCCTCGGTCTGGAGGTCGTTCAGGCGGATGTTGAAGGAGGAGTGCCCCATATCCGTGACGGTAGACGCATATCCGGATGGGGGCATCCCCTCGGCGGGACGGCGTTGAAGTTTCGTGGTCACCCTTGTCACATAAGCACCACTAGGGCGGATTCCGGTCATACGTCGACCGTGCATGATCAGCCGCCTATCTGACACCTAATTGTGACCCAACTATCCCGGTTTGTCCGGCATCTATTGAGGTGACGAAAGGATGTGCCGATGAAGCATGCGCGTACGCTCGCCCTGCTCGCGGTGGCCACCGCGGCCACGGCGACCATCGCGACAGGTCCGGCGGAGGCGAGGACGGGAGCCGCCTCCGCCGCTGCGTCCTCGAAAAGCACCACAAAGAGTGCAACAAGCGCCAAAACCGTACGTTATGCCTGGCTGAATTCCTGCGTGAAGGGGCTGGTCAGCAGGCCGTGCGGGTCGTGGAAGCTGACCCTGCGGAACGGGAAGACCGTGACGCTGGGGGACGCGACCGTGTTCCCGCGGCTGCCCAACGGCAAGGTCGACAAGGGATCCAACGCACCGCTGGCGATCAGCGGGGACGGCAGCCGGGTCGTGTACTTCCGGAAGTCGGACCGGAAGCTCGTGTGGAAGAACGTGGCCGGCGGGTCGTCGCGGGCGTTTCCCGGCAAGGCGGCGAAGGTGCCCAAGGGGCTGGGGATGGGGGATCTCTCGATCAAGTTGTCCCGGGAAGGGGATCGGGTCGCGATCGACTACGGGGACGCCGACGGGTCGCTGCCCTCGCTGCTGGTCGACCTGCGGGGCGGGGGGATGGCTCAGCTTCCGGGGTTCGACACCGTCCAGGGGTTCAGCCCGGACGGGACTCACGTGCTCACGACCAACTTCACCGAGGACAACACGACCGGGTTCACCGTGTACGACACGGAGGGGAACCCGGGTGAGGATCGGGTCGTGCCGCAGGTGGCGTCCAACAACTCGCCCATCGCGCTGGCGGACGACCAGGTGACGGTGGGGCTGGTGATCACGCCGCTCACCGGGGTCGGGAAGCCTCGGCTGCGGCAGTACGACCTGTCCACGGACGCCATCTCGCCCGCGCTGGAGCTGAATCTTCCCGCCGGGGAGATGCCTTACCGGCTGTACTGGGACGAGAACGGGAAGCTGGTCGTGTGGGGAGTGCGCGGTAACCTCTCCGGCCTGGCGGACCGGGCCACGGCGCGGCGGGTGGATCCGTCCACCGGGGAGCTGACCAAGATCGATTCATTCCGGATGAAGCCGGATGTCTGGACCTGGTGGTTGCCCGGGGAGTGACTTTCCTGGCGGTCCCGTACTCCATTCAGGGCTTTCGCCTGGGAGTACGGGACCGTTTTCGTCTGCGTCAGTTCGGATGGGGGGAACTGGCCCGGGAGCCAGGGGACGCGCAGCATGGGGGTCAGCGGCGGTAGCCGGCCATTTGTTCCAGGCGGGAGACTCTGGCCGAGGTTGAGGGGTGGGTGCTGAAGAGGCGGCCTATGCCGGTGCCTCGGAAGGGGTTGGCGATCATCAGGTGGGAGGCGGAGGTCAGGCGGCTGCCTTCGGGGAGAGGCATGGCCCGGGTGCCCATCTCTATTTTGCGGAGGGCGGCGGCCAGGCCCAGGGGGTCGCCGGTCAGCAGGGCGGCGGATTCGTCGGCCTGGTATTCGCGGGAGCGGGAGATGGCCATCTGGATCATGCCCGCGGCCACGGGGCCCAGGAACATCATCAACAGGCCGCCCAGGAAGCCTGGGCCCTCGTCGTCGTCGGGGGAACCGCCGAAGAAGACGGCGATGTAGCTGCAGTAGGTGATGATCGTGGCGAGGGCGGCGGCCACCGAGGAGATCAGGATGTCGCGGTTGTAGACGTGCGACAGCTCGTGGGCCACCACTCCCCTGAGCTCGCGTTCGTTCAGGGTCTGGAGGATGCCGTAGGTCATGCAGATGGACGCGCGGCGCGGGTGGCGGCCGGTGGCGAAGGCGTTGGGCTGCATGGTCGGGGAGATGTAGAGGCGGGGCATGGGCTGGCGGGCGTCGGTGGAGAGCTCGCGGACGATGCGGTACAGGGTGGGTTGTTCCACCTCGCTCACAGGGCGGGCGCGCATGGCGGACAGGGCTATGCGGTCGGAGAAGAAGTAGGCCACGCCGGTGGTCAGGAGGGCCAGGACGACGGCGAGCTGCAGGCCGGAGACGCCGCCGAGCCATGCGCCGGCCACCAGGATCAGGGCGGAAAGCGCACCCAGCAGCACGGCGGTGCGCAGGCTGTTGTGGTGCACGGGATCCTCCCCTCCGTGGTGGCTCCACCCAAGCAACGTCCGTGGCCTGCTTGAACGTTCCCGTTGTCGTGGTGGGGCGGGCTTCTATCCCACGGCGGAGAGGATGAGTTGGGGGGCCAGGGAGAAGGCGACGGACAGGGCGAGGGCGACGGCCACGGCGATGGCGGCGGGGCGCGCGCCGGTGCGGATGGTGTCCGCCGTGGTGGGGACGGTGGTGGGGGTGGGGATGAAGAGGCGGGCCGTCCAGGCGATGTAGTAGTAGAGGCCGATCACGGTGTTGACGGCCATGACGACGGCCAGCCAGGCGCCGCCGCCGTCGACGATCTCGCGGAAGACGACGATCTTGGCGAACAGGCCCGCCAGCCCCGGCGGGAGGCCCGCCAGGCAGATGAGGAAGAAGGCCAGGGAGATGGCGGCGGCGGGGTGGCGGAAGGCGAGGCCGCGGTGGTCGTCCAGGTCGCCTGATCGGGCGACGAGCATGATCACGGCGAAGGCGCCGATGTTCATCGCGGCGTAGATGGCCAGGTAGGCGGTGGCGGCGGCGACGGCGTCCGGGTTCTGGACGCCGAGGGGGGCCAGGATGTAGCCGGACTGGGCGACCGAGGACCACGCCAGCAGGCGGACGGCGTCGCGCTGGCGCAGGGCCAGGAGGTTGCCGGTGGTCATGGTGAGGGCGGCGAGTACGGCGACGACGGGGGCCCAGAAGGGAGCCTGCCCGGCCAGGGCGATGGTGAGGACCAGGATGAGCCCGGCGAATCCGGCGGCCTTGGAGATCACCGAGAGAAGGGCGGCGATCGGGACCGGGGCGCCCTGGTAGACGTCGCCCGCCCAGAAGTGGAACGGGACGGCCGCGACCTTGAACGCGAAGCCGGCGAGGACCAGGACGATGGCGACGGCGAGCACGCCGGCCGGAGAGCCCGCCGGAGTGGGGACGCGGCCGGCGAGGGTCTCGGCGATGCGGTCGAGGTGCACCGAGCCGGTGAGGCCGTACAGCAGGGAGACGCCGAACAGCATGACCGCGGTGGAGATCACCGAGACGAGGAACAGCTTCAGCGCCGCCTCCGAGCTCTTCGCGTCGTACCGCTTCAGCGCGGCCAGCGCGAAGATCGGAAGCGAGACGAGTTCGAGCGCGACGACCAGCATGATCAGGTCGCGGGAGGCAGGGAGCGTGACGGCCCCGGTCAGCGTGCAGAGCAGGAGGAAGTACCACTCCCCCGCCGGAATGGTGCTCCCCGGCCGTTCCACCGTGGCCAGCTGGGTGACCGACAGCAGGACGATGACGACGGCCGAGGCCAGAACCACCCCGGCGAAGATCAGGGTCAGGTCGTCCACGACGTACGAGCACGAGCGGATGGGGTGGGCCGGGTCGGGGGGAACGCAGAAGGTGCTCAGGGTGCGGCCGGAGGCGGCCTGGGTGATCAGGGCGCCCAGGGCGGCGAGCACGCCCGCGAGGGTCACCGCGGCGAGGACGGTGCGGTTGCGGGGGGCCCGGGGGAGGAAGGCGTCGAGGAGGAGGACCAGGCCGGCCATCAGGGCCAGGATCAGCGGGGGCGCGATGGCGGCGTAGTCGATCGACTGGATCACGGTGCCCCCAGGAGCGCGCGGACGGCCGGGTCGGTCAGGGCGAGGAGGGCTTTGGGCCACAGGCCGAAGGCCAGGATCAGGACGACCAGGGGGGTCCAGGCGGCCAGTTCGTAGGCGGTCACGTCCTGGACGCGGGGCTCCGGGACGGGGGACGTCTCCGCGACCATGGCCTCGCGGGCCGATTCGGCTTCGTCTTCGAGGCTGTCGGGGAGCGTGGCCACGGCCACGGGGACGGGGAGTTCGGCAGGAGGCCCGTGGGTGGTGCGGGAGAGGGTGCGGAGGAAGTAGGCGGCGGTGAGGATGGTCCCTATGCCTGCTATCGCCATGTAGGTGAGGAACAGGGGGCGGGAGAGGGTTTCGGCCGGTTGGAAGGCGGCCAGGAGGGCGAGCATCTCGCCCCAGAAGCCGGCCAGGCCGGGGAGGCCCAGGGAGGCCACGCAGGCGAAGGTGAACACGGAGGCCAGGTAGGGCAGGGTGCCGAGGAGGCCGGTGGGGAGCCGGGAGAGGTCGGCGGTGTGGTACCGGTCCTTCAGGGAGCCGACGGTGAAGAACAGGAGGCCGGTGATCAGGCCGTGGGCGATGTTGGCGAAGAGCGCGGCGTTCATGCCGGCGGGGGTCAGGGTGGCCAGGCCGAGGAGGACGAAGCCCATGTGGCCCACCGAGGAGTAGGCGATCAGGCGTTTGAGGTCGCGCTGGGCCAGGCAGGCCAGGGAGCCGTAGATGATGCCGGCCACGCCGAAGGCGCCGAGCCAGGGGGCCAGGACGGCGGCGCCTTCGGGGAGTACGGGGATGGCGATGCGGGCGAAACCGTAGGTGCCCATCTTGAGCAGGACACCGGCCAGCAGGACGGAGCCCACGGTGGGGGCCTCGGTGTGGGCGGCGGGGAGCCAGGTGTGCAGGGGCCACATGGGGGCCTTGACGGCGAAGCCGATGCCCACGGCCAGGAAGGCGATGATCTGCGGGGTGTGCGGGACGCCCTCGCCGTGGCGTTCGGCGAGGCGCACCATGTCCAGGGTGCCGGCGTGGCTCCAGATCAGCAGGAGGCCGAGCAGCAGGACGGCCGAGCCGAGCAGGGTGTACAGGATGAACTTGACGGCGGCGGCGCGGCGTTCCGCGCCGCCCCAGACGGCGATCACGAAGTACATCGGGATCAGCACGATCTCGAAGAAGATGAAGAACAGCAGCAGGTCGAGCGCCAGGAACGTGCCGATCATGCCGACTTCCAGCACGAGCAGCGTGAACGCCAGCTCGGGGAGCCGTCCCTCCTCGGGACGGTGCCGCACCAGGTACACGAAGCACAGGAACGTCAGCAGCGCGGTCAGCACGACCAGCGGCAGCGAGATGCCGTCCACGCCGAGGTGGAAGCGCAGGTCGAGGCCGGGGATCCACTCCCGGTCCACCTGGAGCTGCATCCGCCCGGCCCGGCCGTAGTCGAACACCGCGGCGGCGGCGACGGCCACCAGCAGCGTCACCCCGGACACCACGACCCCGAACCACGGGACCACCTGCGCGGTCTCGGCGGAGGGGCGGCGGGCGAGCAGGGCCAGCAGGACGAGGGCGCCGGCGAGCGGCGCGGCGAGCATCGCGACGAGGATCATCCGAACACCACCGCCCCGACGACCAGGATGAGCAGCCCGGCCAGCACGCCGGTGAGGTACAGCTGCGCGTTGCCCGTCTGCCCGCGTCTCAGCCAGCCCGCGAGGGCCGTGGTCGCGGTGCCGGAGCCGCGGACGGCGCCGTCCACCACCGAGTCGTCGGCGCGGGCGACCACCCGGGCCAGCCACAGCACCGGCCGGACGAAGATCAGGGCGTAGGCCGTGTCCACGTGGAAGGCGTTCGCGCAGGCCGGACGCAGCGGCCCGAGGATCCTGGCCGGGTCGGCGGCGGGCGCGGCACGCCAGGCGAGGTACACCGTCCCCGCGCCGAGCAGCGCGGCGAGCACGCTGACCCCGGCGGACCCCCAGGAGACCAGCCCGATCCCGGTGAACCCGAGCAGCAGCGCCGGCACGGCCAGCACGCCGATGGGCCACAACATGGAGCGCGGCGCCTCGCGCCCGTCCCAGACGTGCGCCACGCCGGGCTCGGGCTCGGGCAGCGGGACGTTGGTCACGCGGGGTTCGCCGAAGAAGGTGCGCAGCCAGGCGCGGGCGGCGTACGCGCCGGTCACCGCGACGGTGAGCAGCGCGCAGGCGAGCAGCAGCCACGCGACGCCGCCGCCGAGCGGCGCGCCCTCGGTGGCCGCGTGCTCGACGGCGGCGAGCACGGCGTCCTTGCTGAAGAACCCGCTGGCGGGGGGCAGCCCGGCGAGGGCGGCGAAGCCGATGGTCATCGCGGGGAAGGTCACCGTCATGGTGCGCCGCAGCCCGCCCATGTCGCTCATGAGGTTCGACCCGACGGCGTGGATCACCGCCCCGGCGCACAGGAACAGCAGCGCCTTGAACGCCCCGTGCGTGACGAGGTGGAACACGGCCGCCACGTCGGACCCGGCGGCGAGCCCGCCCGCCATGTACGCGAGCTGGCTGATCGTCGAGTACGCGAGGACCCGTTTCAGGTCGTCCTGCGCCAGGGCGGCCAGCGCGGCGCCGAGCATGCCGACGGACGCCATCACGGCGAGGGTGTTCAGCGTGGCGGGGGCGGCGAGGAACGCGGGGTAGAGGCGGGCGACGACGAAGATGCCCGCCGCGACCATCGTGGCGGCGTGGATCAGCGCGCTGATCGGCGTGGGGCCCGCCATGGCGTCCGGCAGCCAGGTGTGCAGGGGCGCCTGGGCGCTCTTGCCGGCGACGCCGAGCAGGAGCAGCAGCGTCCCGGCCACCAGCGTGCCGGCCGGCATGTCCGGCACGGCGGCGATGACCTCGGTGATCCGGAAGCTCCCGGCGGACAGGCCGAGGGTGAAGATGCCGAACAGGAAGCCCACGTCACCGGTCCGGGTGACGAGGAACGCCTTGACCGCGGCCCGGGAGTTGGCCCGGTCCTCCCACCAGTGCGCGATCAGCAGGTAGGAGCACAGGCCCATGATCTCCCAGCCGACGTACAGCACCAGCAGGTCGGCGGCGTACACGACCAGCAGCATGGCGCTGGTGAACAGGCTGATGAAGGCGCTGTACGACGGGTAGCGCGGCTCGTCGCGCATGTACCCCACCGAGTACACCTGCACGGCCAGCGCGACCACGGTGACGAGCACGGCGATCAGCGCGGCCAGGCCGTCCACCCGCAGGCCCACGTCGATCGGTACCGAGCCGGTGCCGATCGTCGTCAGGCTGCCCTCGACGGTGCCGGGCAGGTTCGCCTCCCAGAACGGCTCCGTGCCGGCCGCCGTGCCGCTGTAGTCGGCGTACGAGCGGGGCATGGAGTTCCCGAGCAGCACGTACACCGCCAGCCAGGCCGACAGCACGAACGACACCGCGGCGGGCACGACCGCGATGAGCGCGGCCCGCCGGTACGCGGGCCGGTCGACGGCACCGGGCGCGGAGGACGCCCAGGGGCGGCGGGTGGCGAGCAGGCCCGCGAGCGCGGCGAGGAAGGGCAGCAGGACGACCGCCGCGGCGGCGCCGATCACCGGGCACCGCCCCGCGCGGGGGTGGGCTCGGGCAGCCCGCCACCGGGTAAGCCGCCGGGTGCGCCGCCGTCCGGCACGGCCGGCGGGGGGTCCTCGGGTGGTGGGATCTCGGCGAGGTCGCGCAGCTGGTCGATCTCGACGGTGCGGCGGTTGCGGAAGACCGCGAGCACGATGGCCAGGCCGAGGCCCAGCTCGGCGGCGGCGATCACGATGACGAACAGGGTGAGCACCTGCCCGCCGTGCAGCACGTCGCGCAGCCACACGTCGAAGGCCACGAGGTTGAGGTTGACCGCGTTCAGCATGAGTTCCACCGACATCAGCACGAGGATCGTGTTGCGCCGGGCGAGCACGCCGTACACGCCGATCGAGAACAGCAGCGCGGCGAGCACGGCGGGATAGACGACGTGCACGTCAGTCCTTTCCGCCGATGTCGGTACGGGACAGGACGATGGCGCCGATCAGCGCGGCGAGCAGGAGCACCGACAGCGCCTCGAAGGGCAGCACCCAGTTGCGGAAGATGCTCGCGCCGAGCGGCTCGGCGGCGCCCCGGCCGGGGGTGAGGTCCGCGTACGCGGTGCCGAACCCGGCGATCACGGTGGTGACCAGGACGGCGGCGGTGGCCACCGCGACGGCCAGGGCGGCCGGGCGGTTGCCGGAGTCGAGGTCGCCGGAGCGGCCGATGGGGGCGCGGGTGAGCATGATGCCGAACAGCAGCAGCACGACGACCGCGCCGACGTAGATGAGCACCTGCACCCAGGCCACGAACTCGGCGGTGAGCACCAGGTAGCACCCGGCGAGGGCGCCGAACGACACGACGAGCCACAGCGCGGCGTGCACGATCTGGCGGGTGGTGACGACCAGCAGCGCCGATCCCGCGGCCACCACCCCCAGCAGCAGGAAGACGACCTCCTGGATGGTGGGCGGCCACAGGCCCGGAGCCGCGAACGTCACGACTCCTCCACCGCCCCCGGGCCGCCGTCCTCAGGCTGGGCCGGTTTCCTCGGCAGGGAGCCCGGCGGGCGGATGGCGCGTACGGCCGTGTGCCCGGAGCCCGCCGCGGGCGCCGTCTTCGCGGGGACGGCCTGGCGGGCGGGGCGGGGATTGGCGGCGGCGGCCAGTTCTTTGGGCGGGGCGGCGGCCGGGTCGTGGGGTGGGGGGATGGGGATGGTCTGGGCCCACTCGGCGAGCTTGTCCTTCTCGTGGAGCAGGTCGCGGATGTCGTAGTCCGCGTACTCGAACTCAGGAGTCCAGAACAGGGCGTCGAACGGGCAGACCTCGATGCAGATCCCGCAGTACATGCACAGCGAGAAGTCGATCGCGAACCGGTCCAGCACGTTGTGGGCGCGGGCCCGGCCACCCTCGGGGGCAGGGGT
The DNA here is from genome assembly GCF_042658925.1 of Sphaerisporangium aureirubrum. NCBI lineage: Bacteria > Bacillati > Actinomycetota > Actinomycetes > Streptosporangiales > Streptosporangiaceae > Sphaerisporangium > Sphaerisporangium aureirubrum. Next base: position 222,262 of record NZ_JBHSRF010000001.1, on the reverse strand, counting down.
GGTCTCCTTGTGCGAGTCGATGTAGATGCACCAGTCGGGGCACTCCCGGGCACAGAGCATGCAGACCGTGCAATTTTCCTCGACCAGCGCGATGACGCCGCGGCTGCGCGCGGGCAGATCCGGTCGTACCTCAGGGTATTGGCGGGTGTCCGCCCTGTTCAGCATGTGGCGAAGGGTGATGGTGAGCCCCTTCGCCAAACCTACTCCTGGTATACGAGCCACGATCCAACATCATGACGCACACAGGCGTTCTCGTGAATGCGTGACCCCCACCCGCCTCCCGGGTTTTCCTGAAACATCAGACTTTCGAGGGAGTTTTCCGACACGCCGAACCGGTCGGGAGACCGATGCGGGGGCCAACGTAAGGCCGTATTCTCGCGTTATGCACCCGACGAACGGCCGGGGGAGCCCAGGATCGGGGCCACCGGACCCCTCGTCTCCCCGCCCCGGTGATCAGGGCGGCAGGCGACGCGCTCAGCCCCCCGGCTCGCCGCCACCCCGGTACGACCGCCCATACCCCCAGCAACCGGACCCCCGGCACGGTCACCCGCCGTTCCCCCCGCCGCACCCCGGCCCGCACTCCGGCCACGGCGTGGCCCCCTACGACCGCCCGGGCCCCACGCCGTACCGGCCGGACCCGCACCAGCCCCCGCCGTTCACCCCGGGTGTCCCGCCGTACCAACCGGCCCCCCCGACGAGCGGGGCGAGCGTCCTGTGGGCGCTGGCCCCCCTGTTCACGTGCGGTGTCGCCTCGCCGTTCACCATGGCGTACGCCGCGGCGCGCATCCGCAGCACGTGGCTCGCCGTGTCGGCGCTGATCTACGCCCTCGGCCTGCTCACCTTCCTGATCGGCGTGGTGGCCGACTCCCCGGGCCCGGACGACTCGGTGGAACTCCTCGCGGTGCTCGGTTCCATGGTGACCTGGCTCGGCGGCACCCTCCAGTCGCTGATCGTGCGCAGGCGCGTCTTCGAGCGCAGGGAGTCGCCCAACGACCAGGCCGTGGCCATGGCGCAGCAGCGCAGGGAGCTGCGGCAGCAGGCGCGGGAGCTGGCCGAGCGCGACCCGGTGCTGGCCCGCGAGCTGCGCATCGGGCGCCCGGACCTGCCGCGGCAGTACGACGACGGCGGCCTGGTGGACGTGAACCACGCCCCGGCCGAGGTGATCGCGAGCCTGCCCGGCATGACGGGCGAGCTGGCGCAGCAGGTGGTGGCGGCCCGGCAGGAGGTCGGCGCCTTCGTCTCGGCCGAGGACGTCTCCATCGCGGTGGGCCTGCCGCCCCATCTCAACGCCGACCTCGTGGAGCTCACCATTTATCTGCGCTGACCGGCGGGGAGGCCCCCTTTCATCCGCACCGGCCGGTGGGGAGGACCCCCCGCCGAGCGCCGGGTAAAGGTCGCGGTTTCGCACATCTTCGCCAGCACGCCCGGAAAAACGTGCGCACCACCATTCATCTCCGTATTCTTCGCGATATGCAGCAAGTCAGGCCCTCTTCCTCCACCACGGCGCTCAGCATCGTGTGGGCACTGGCTCCGCTCTTCACCTGCGGCGTCGGCACGCCGTTCACCATGGGTTTCGCCGCGGCACGCAGGCGGGCACCGGTGCTGTGGGTGGCGGCGGTGCTGTACCTGGCGAGCCTGGCGGGGATCACCCTTGTCCTCGCGGCGTACAGCGACACCAACAGCCTGCCGGACTGGGCGGCCATGGTCGTGGTGGTGGGCCTGTTCACCGCGTGGATCGGCGGCACCATCCACTCGCTGGCCATCCGCTCCGTGGTCTTCGGGCCCCGCCCGCCCCGGCGCGGCGGCACGGTCCTGCCCCCGCCGCCGCACGCCTACCGCCCCACGGCGCACCCGCAGGGCAACTACCCGCCCCCGGGATGGCGCCCGCAGCCGGGCCAGGGCCCGGTACGGCAGCCGCCCGCGAGCCGTCCCCAGCCACCCCGGCCGTACCCCCAGGACCGGCCCCAGTACCCGCCGCAGGACCGCCCGCGCTACGCCGCACCCGGCACCCCGTCGCGGCCCCAGGCCTACCCGCAGGCCGCCCAGCCGTACCCGCAGGGCGGCCAGGAGCGGCCCGCGTACCCGGCGGGCGCGACGCCGCAGGACCGGCCGTCGTACCCGGCCACCCCGGCGCGCACGCCGTACGGCTCGACGCCGGAGCCGCCCCGGCCGCCGCGGGAGACACAGCGGGAGACCGGGCCCGCGGTGACGCTGCCCGCGCCGGACAAGACGTCCGTCCTGCACAGCGGCGCGACCCTGCCGGGCAGGGACCCCGGGCCGCTGCCCGCCGGCGAGCCCACGCACATCGAGCGCTACCGGCTGATCGGCAGCCTCGGCGAGGGCGGTCAGGGCGCGGTGTACCTGGCCGAGACGCCGGAGGGCGCCCGGGTCGCGATCAAGGTCCTGCACGCCCGGCTGGCCAGCGAGGGCAACGCGCGGCAGCGGTTCCTGCGCGAGGTGGAGGCCGCCCGCCGGGTCGCGCCGTTCTCCACCGCTCGGGTGATCGACGCGGGCGTCTCCGACGACCGGCTGTTCATCGTCAGCGAGTACGTCGAGGGTGCGTCGCTGGAGCAGCTGGTCCGCGAGCGCGGGCCCCGCGGCCACGACGGCCTGGTGCGGCTCGCGCTCGGCACCTCGGGTGCCCTGGCCGCCATCCACCGGGCCGGCATCGTGCACCGCGACTTCAAGCCGAGCAACGTGCTGATCGGGGCGGACGGCCCGCGGGTGGTGGACTTCGGCATCGCCCGGGTGCTGGACAACGCCACCGCGACGTCCAGCGGGGCGCTCGGCACGCCCGCCTACATGTCGCCCGAGCAGGTGTCCGGCGAGCGGGTCGGGCCGCCGTCCGACATCTTCAGCTGGGCGGGGACGATCGTCTTCGCGGCGACCGGCAAGCCCGCGTTCGGCGAGGACAACATCGCGGCGGTGTTCAACCGGATCTTCACCAAGCAGCCGGACCTGTCCGCGCTGCCCGGGTCGCTGGCCGAGGTGATCGGCAAGTGCCTCGACAAGAAACCGGAGAACCGGCCGACGGCGTCCGACGTGATGCTGGCCATCGTCCAGTAGTTTCGGTCGGATAAATCACCGCATCGTGGCCGGTGTTGGAACTTGAGTTGAGCACTGGGATATGTGGGAAAATTGGTAATTCCGATTTTCGGATTCGGTAAGCCTGGTGAGCTGATACACGCTTCGCTTAGGTTTACTCGCGGTGTCAGCGCGAACGGCCGTCGCCGTCGCGCGCACCGCAGGGAGGAGTTCCGCATGCCGCCGTCGGAGAGCGCGCAGTGCCGTGCGGACATGGGCGAGGTGGGCGCGGCGGCCGGTGACATCCTGCGGGCGCTCGGCGCGGTCCCGCCGCTGTTCGGCGACCGCACCTGGCACGGCGCCGCGGCCGACCAGTGGGCGGCGGACTGGTACGCCCGGTACGGCAGGCTCGTCCGGCTCCTGCACGACGTGCTCGCCGAACAGCCCCACCTGATCGCCCGCCAGGAGGACGCGGAGCGCAGGACGGTCGCGTTGTAGCAGCCCCGGGACGGCGGGCCGTCCTCGAGAGGTGGGGAAGATGGACGAGTTCGTCGGTGTCGAACCGGCCAGCCTCCAGGAGCTAGCGCACCGGCTCCAGCGGCTCCACTCGCTGCTCGCCGAGCACGGCCCGGCGATCCAGCGGACGATGCGCCGCTGGGACAGCACCCTCTCCTTCGCCGCCCTCCCCTACCTGATCGACGAGGCCCTGCGCGACGCCCGCGACATGGACGCCCGCGCCACCAAGGCCCACGAGCTGACCCGCGAGCAGCCCGCACCGGCACGCGCCTCCGGCCCGGCGGCACACCCCGCCCCGGCGGCACCCACCGACACGGCCACCCCGGAGATGTCCGTCCGGCTGGACTGGGACTCGGCCGGGCACGGCGGGGTTCGGGCCGAGCAGGACGCCGGGGCGCTGGCCGAGGTCGTGGCGCGCGGGGATCCGGGGGTGCTGTCGCCGGAGGATCTCACCCGGCATCTCGGGGACGCGGGGTATCTCGCGGCGTTCTGGGGGCAGGCCTGCCCGATCGCCCTCCAGGCGGCCCGCACGCTGATCAACCGGGCGGGGCCCGCGTTGTTCGGCCCGGAGAGCACGGCCATCCTGCGGGCGCTCGGCGCGTCCCTGGCCGCCGCGACCCGGATGCGGCGCGGCAACGGCGCCGACAGCCGCCCGCTGCTGTCCGACGCGGCCCTGGACGCGATCGTCAAGCACCCGGACCAGTGGTCGGTGGGCATGCTCGTCAGGTACGGCCCGGACGGCAGGAGCTGGGACTGCGAGATCCTCGCCACGATCACCCGCGCCGTGCTGGAGGCCCACGCCGCCGGCCTCGTCAAGGTGCCCGAACGCGCGCGGGGCGCGGACTCCGACCCGGTCGCCGCCGTGCTGCGCCGGGCCGCGGAGAACGGCCACGCCGCCCGGCGCCTGCTCACCGACCCGTCCACCTGCCCCGAGCACGCCGCGCTGCTGCGCGACGCCTTGGCGCGGGTGTCAGCCGGCGAGGACCTTGACCACGCCGGTGAGGGCGAGCTGAAGCAGGGCGGCCGGGACCAGCCCTAGCCAGGCGAGCTTCTGCAGCTGGTCGGCCCGCATGCGGGGGAAGCTGACCCGCACCCAGATCACCACGAACGCCAGCGCGAAAATCTTGATCAGCGTCCACACCGGACCGGGCAGCAACGGCCCCTGCCACCCACCGAGGAACAGCACGGTGGTCAGCGCGGACAGCACCACGATCCCGGCGTACTCCGCCAGCATGAACAGCGCGAAGCGGATGCCGGTGTACTCGGTCATCGGCCCCATGATGATCTCGGAGTCGGCGATCGGCATGTCGAACGGCGGGCGGCGCAGCTCGGCCAGCCCGGCGACGAAGAACACCACTCCGCCGATCGCCTGCCACGGCAGCCACCACCACTGCCACGCCTCGACGATGCCGGGCAGCGACAGCGTGCCCGCCGCCATCGCCACCGACGACGCCGCCAGCACCAGCGGCAGCTCGTACGACATGAGCTGGGCGGCCGAGCGGATGCCACCGAGCACGGAGTACTTGTTGGCGGAGGACCAGCCCGCCATGATCGAGCCGAGCACCCCGACGCCCATCACGGCAAGCACGAAGAACAGCCCGGCGGCGAGGTCGGCGCCGTACAGGCCGGGCCCGACCGGGATGACGATCATCACCACGAGGTAGGGCACCAGCGCCACGGCGGGGGCCACGGAGAACACCCTGCGGTCGGCGGCGGCCGGGATGACGTCCTCCTTCTGGACGAATTTCACCCCGTCGGCGATCAGCTGGGCCCAGCCGTGGAAGCCGCCCGCGTACATCGGGCCGAGCCGGGACTGCATGTGCGCCATGGCCTTGTGCTCGGCCTGCCCGACGATCAGCGGCAGGGTGAGGAAGGCGACGACGATCACGGCGAGCCGTAACGCGATCTCGAGCACCTCAGCCATCGCTTCCCTCCCCGGGCGCGGCGGGCCTTCCCCACTCGGCGGGCACGCCCGGCGGGAGCATGCGGCGGCGGCTCGGCGAGCCGTGCCCGGACTCGCCGGGCTCCTTGGCGCCCGGCCACTGCTTGGCGACCCGGGCGGCGAGTATGAAGTCCTTGCGCAGCGGGTTCCCCTCGAAGCCGTCCGGCAGCAGCAGCGGCACCAGGTGAGGGTGGCCCTCAAAGACCACGCCGAACATCTCGAAGGTCTCGCGCTCGTGCCAGTCGGCCCCTCGGAAGACGCCGGTGACGCTCGGCAGGCTCGGGGCGGCGCGGGACACCCGCGTGCGCGGCAGCAGGTGGGTGTGCTCGACGGGGTCGAAGAGGTGCGCGACGACGGTGATGCTCTCCGGGGGGTCGTCCACGCCGGTCAGCCAGTCGAAGTAGACGCAGCCGAGGCCGTCGCGGGCGAAGAGCAGCAGGTCGGCCCAGTCGGCGGGCTCGACGTCCACGGTGGTCTGGCCGAAGGAGTCCGAGACGGTGGCGCGGTCGCCGTACCGCTCCTCGATGGCGGCCCTCACGCGTCCAGGCCCTTCGGCGTGGAGGAGTAGCGCTCGCCCAGGGACTCGGCGGCGATCTTCTCCTGGAGCTTCATGATGCCGTACAGCAGGGCCTCGGGCCGGGGCGGGCAGCCGGGGACGTAGACGTCCACCGGGATGATCTGGTCGACGCCCTTGGTGACGCAGTAGGAGTCCCAGTACGGGCCGCCGCTGTTGGAGCAGGCGCCGAACGAGATGACGTACTTGGGGTCGGGCATCTGCTCGTAGAGCCGCTTGACTGCGGGGGCCATCTTGTCGGTGACCGTGCCCGACACGATCATCAGGTCGGCCTGCCTGGGGCCGTTGGCGAACGGGATCACCCCGAAGCGGATGAAGTCGTGCCTGCTCATCGACGTGGCGATGAACTCGATGGCGCAGCAGGCCAGCCCGAAGTTGAACACCCACAGCGAGTAGCGGCGCCCCCAGTTGAGGATGAACCGCATGGGCTTGGGGGCGAGCCGGGACACCGGCCCGACCGTGGGCATCGGGAGATCTTTTGCGGCCATGGTCGCATTCTCCCTTCTCCGGACCCGCCCGGCGAGGGTCAGGTCCAGGTCAGCACGCGCTTGCGGTAGGCGTACAGGATGCCGAGCGCGATGAACGCCAGGAAGACGAACATCTCGACCAGCGTGGTGAGGCCGAAACCGGGCGCCGCGAAGACGGTCGCCCAGGGGAACAGGAACACCGCGTCCACGGCGAACACCACGTAGAGGTAGGTGAAGACGTAGTAGCGGATCTGCGACTGCGCCCATCCCTCGCCGACGGGGTCGACACCGCACTCGTAGGTGAGGAGTTTGTCCGGGGTGGGATGGCTGGGCCGCAGCATGCGATTGGCGAGCAGCGCGCCCGCGAAGATGGCGATGCCGATCAACAGCAGGACGGCGACGACCGCATAAGAGCTGAAATAATCATTCGTATCGCCCATACCGCCTCCAACTCCAAGGGGTCGGCCCCACTAAAAGTACACCAACGCACACCTGTCACCCAGGCACTACCCGTCGACTCTGGCGAACCGCCCAACGGGTGGCAAACGCCGCTAAACACGCGACCGGCCATCGCCGCCGCCCGCCCGCTGGTGCTGGAGAGGCTGGCGCGCCGCGGCTATACCTTTGTCACCGTCCCGGAGCTGCGGGGCCTGGAGATGATGATGGAAGCAAAGGCCATGATTCCGTGCCGGGCCCCGCGTCCCGCGCCGCGCAGGCGAGGCGAGGCTGGGAGCCATCGGCGTGAGCGACATATAGTTGGTGAACGTGACCACGAACGTGCTGTACTCCCGCTTGCACGTTGATCTAGGCAGGCTCGCCGCAGGGCTGTGTACCTGGATCCGCTTCCGGCTGTGATGAGGCCGTAGGCGGACGTCACGCCCCCACCCCCGTACCACCCCGGGCCCCTCCCCCGGGAGGACCACCGCGTGCGGCGGCCGTCTCCCCATGACGGCCCCCGGACCGCGGACAACACCGCCCGCCGTCCCAGAGCCGGGTCACAGCTCTGATCGACGCGCATGCGGAAAGAAGCCCGCGCAGCCCTTAGGGATCTAGCATGGAATTGACATCGTGCCACCAGCTACGACGCGTCGCCGCGTCGAAGAGGAGTGAGCTGTGACCAAGCAGGTGCAGCAACTCGACCGCGTGATCATCCGATTCGCGGGCGACTCCGGCGACGGCATGCAGCTCACCGGCGATCGTTTCACCGCTGAGACCGCCGAGTTCGGCAACGACATCTCCACCCTCCCCAACTTCCCGGCGGAGATCCGCGCCCCCGCCGGCACGCTCCCGGGGGTGTCGAGCTTCCAGCTCCACTTCGCCGACCACGACATCCTCACGCCCGGTGACGCCCCCAACGTCCTGGTGGCGATGAACCCCGCCGCCCTGAAGGCCAACCTCGGCGACCTGCCGCGCGGCGCCGACATCATCGTCAACACCGACGAGTTCACCAAGCGCAACCTTCAGAAGGTCGGCTACACCGCCAGCCCGGTGGAGGACGGCTCGCTCGGCGAGTGGCGGGTGCACGCGGTGCCGCTGACCTCCCTGACGGTCAAGTCGCTCGAAGGCTTCGACATCTCCAAGAAGGACGCCGAGCGGGCCAAGAACATGTTCGCGCTCGGCCTGCTGTCGTGGCTGTACCACCGGCCCACCGAGGCGACGGTCAGGTTCCTGCGCAGCAAGTTCGCCAAGAAGCCCGACATCGCCAACGCCAACGTCGCGGCCTTCCAGGCGGGCTGGAACTACGGCGAGACCACCGAGTCGTTCTCGGTGTCCTACGAGGTCAAGCCGGCCAAGCTGACCCCGGGCCTCTACCGCAACATCTCCGGCAACCAGGCGCTGGCCTACGGCCTGGTCGCGGCGGCGGTGCAGGCCAAGCTGCCGCTGTTCCTCGGGTCCTACCCCATCACCCCGGCGTCCGACATCCTGCACGAGCTGTCCAAGCACAAGCGGTTCGGGGTGCGCACCTTCCAGGCGGAGGACGAGATCGCCGGCGTGGGCGCGGCCCTCGGCGCGGCGTTCGGCGGGGCGCTCGGCGTCACCACCACCTCCGGCCCCGGCGTGGTGCTGAAGGGCGAGACGGTGGGCCTGGCGGTCGCCACCGAGCTGCCGCTGATCGTCGTGGACGTACAGCGGGCCGGCCCGTCGACGGGCATGCCGACCAAGACCGAGCAGACCGACCTGCTGATGGCCATGTTCGGCCGCAACGGCGAGTCGCCGCTGCCGATCGTCGCCCCGGCCACCCCGTCCGACTGCTTCGACGCGGCCCTGGAGGCGGCCAGGCTGGCGGTCAAGTACCGCACCCCGGTGATGCTGCTGTCCGACGGCTACCTCGCCAACGGCTCCGAGCCGTGGCGGCTGCCCGAGGTGGAGGACCTGCCCGACCTCTCGGCCGACTTCACCGTCGCGCCGAACAGCGACGACGGCGAGACCTACCTGCCGTTCCGCCGGGACCCGCAGACCCTGGCCAGGCCGTGGGCCGTGCCGGGCACGCCGGGCCTGGAGCACCGCATCGGCGGCATCGAGAAGGCCGACGGCACCGGCAACATCTCCTACGACCCGAACAACCACGACCGCATGGTGCGGCTGCGCCAGGCCAAGATCGACGGCATCGCGCAGGACATCCCGCCGCTCGAGGTCGACGACCCCGACGGCGACGCCCGGGTGCTCGTGCTCGGCTGGGGCTCCACCTACGGCCCGATCGCAGCCGCGATGCGGCGGGTCAGGAAGACCGGCGCCAAGGTCGCGCAGGCCCACCTGCGCCACCTGAACCCCCTGCCCGCCAACACCGGCGAGGTGCTGCGCGCGTACGACAAGGTGTTGCTGCCGGAGATCAACCTCGGCCAGCTCGCCCTGCTGCTGCGCGCCCGCTTCCTCGTCGACATCATCAGTTACAACCGCGTGCGCGGTCTCCCCTTCAAGGCCGAGGAACTGGCCGGAGTGATCCAGGACGTGATCGACAGTGAGTGAAACCACGACCAACGGCCATGTCGGTGATGTCGAAGGGCTCAGGGGCAGCGGGCTGACCCTCATCCCGCGCTCCACCGCCAAGCAGACCCTGAAGGACTTCAAGAGCGACCAGGAGGTCCGCTGGTGCCCGGGGTGCGGTGACTACGCCATCCTGGCGGCGGTGCAGAGCTTCCTGCCCGAGCTCGGGCTGCGCCGGGAGAACATCGTTTTCGTCTCCGGCATCGGCTGCTCGTCCCGCTTCCCGTACTACCTGAACACCTACGGCTTCCACTCGATCCACGGCCGCGCCCCGGCCATCGCGACGGGTCTCGCCGCGTCCCGCCCCGACCTGTCGGTCTGGGTGATCACCGGGGACGGCGACGCGCTGTCCATCGGCGGCAACCACCTGATCCACGCGCTGCGCCGCAACGTCAACCTGAACATCCTGCTGTTCAACAACCGCATCTACGGGCTGACCAAGGGCCAGTACTCCCCCACCTCCGAGGTCGGCAAGATCACCAAGTCGACGCCGATGGGGTCGCTGGACAAGCCGTTCAACCCGATCTCGCTGGCCCTCGGCGCCGAGGCGAGCTTCGTGGCGCGCACCATCGACTCCGACCGCAAGCACCTGCAGTCGGTGCTGCGCGAGGCGACGGCCCACCGCGGCGCGAGCCTGGTCGAGATCTACCAGAACTGCAACATCTTCAACGACAACGCCTTCGAGCAGCTCAAGGACCCCGGGCTGCGCGACGACATCACGCTGCGGCTGGAGCACGAGCAGCCCATCGTGTCGGCCACCAAGGCCGCGCGGCGCGCGGCCTCCGGCGGCATCGAGGTGGTCGCCCGCGAGGGCCTGCCCGAGAGCGAGATCCTGGTGCACGACGCGCACGACCCCGACCCGTCGGTGGCGTTCGCGTTGTCCCGGCTGGACGAGCCGGCGTTCGAGCACGTGCCGATCGGCGTGTTCCGGTCGGTGGAGCGCCCGGCGTACGACACGCTGATGGAGCAGCAGATGAACGACGCGGTGGCCGAGCGCGGCCCCGGTGTGCTGGCCGAGCTGCTGACCGGCGGGGACACCTGGCGCGTCGGCTGATCTCAAGGGTTCCGGCAACGAGGAAGGCCCCCGCGGATGTTCCGCGGGGGCCTTCGTGTCACTGGATCAGCCGCCCTCGGGGACGGGCTTGCCGTCCTCCCAGACGTTGTTCTTCCACTCGTTGCCGGACGCGCCCTTGTCCCAGTACGCGACCGGGCCGTGGTAGCCGCCCTTGGCCCAGACGTCCTTGCTGAAGACGTTGCCGATGACCTTGATGTTGGACGACGTGCCCTTGCTGCCGGCGCCGCCGTACAGGGTGTAGCCGCCGCCCGCCAGGAAGTTGCCCTCGACGGTGACGTTGCGGACCACGCCGAAGTCCTGGAACAGGGCGATGGCGCCGGTCTGGTCGAGGTTGTTGATCACCGTGTTGCCGCGGATCACCAGCTTGGTGCCGGACGGCGGGCCGCTGGTGCACATGATCATGTCGGTGTGGTCGCCGGAGAAGTACTTCGGATCGTGCAGGTAGGAGTCCTCGATCAGGCCCTGCTCGGTGAGGATGCCGTTGCTGATCGTGTGGATGTCGACCCGCCGCACGGTCAGGTCGCCGCCCTGGTTGATGATGCCGAACTGCGTCTGGTCCCTGCCGTTGCCGAACACCTCGGTGTCCTGGACGACCAGGCCGCTGCGGCCCTTGCGCTGGATGATGCCCCACTGGCCGGGGGACGCCGCGAGCCGGGTGTTCTTGATGGTCACGTCGTCGGCGTCCACGTTGATCTCGCCGTGGACCTCCATGCCGTCGATCACCGTGCCGTCCTTGGTCACCGTGATCGACTTGCTCTCCTTGAGCGTGGTGCCCGCGGGGACACCGGTGTCGCCGGCGCCGGGGAAGCCGCCGGTGGGCGGCGGGGTGGTGGTCTCGCTCGGCTTGGACGTCGGCGTCTGCGAGGGGGTGCGGGACGGCGTCGGCGAGGGCCGCGGCGTCGAGCTCCTGGTCGCGCTGGGCGTGGTGCTCGGCGTGCGGGTGCGCGTCGGCGTCGGGGAGGCCGAAGACGGGGTGGGCGACGCGGTCGGCGTCTCCGACGCGGTGCCGGACTCGCTCGGCGTCGGGGTGACCCCGCCGGTCGGCGTGACGCTCGGGGTGACCTCGCCGCCGGGGTCCGTCGAGGTCGGCGTCGGCTCGACCGTGGGATCGGTCGTCGGCACGACGGTCGGACGGCCACTCGGACGCGGGTGGTGCCAGCGCCGCTCGCGGTGCCGGAAGACGAGGTCCACGAAGTAGCTGACCCGGCGCGGGTGCACGCGGGAGGGGAACCCGGCCTCGTCGGTGACGCCGAACACGCCGGCCTCGGCGGTGAGCGGGCCGGCCTTGACCGGCCGCTTGAAGGCGCCGGGCTTGGAGACGTAGCCGCCGTTCTCGGTGTGGTACGAGACCGTGTAGGTGCGCCCGGCGACCGTGCGGACCGGCTCGTCGAACAGCGCCTGCTGCCAGCCGCTCTTGCTCTCCCCCGTGAAGGTCACCTTGGCGAGCAGCTTGCCGCGCGAGTCCCACAGGCTGCCGCGGTGGGTGCCGCTCTCCCCGGCGGGCTTGTAGAACCGGACGCCGGCCACCTCGCCGTCCTTGCTGGCGCGGAACCGGGTGCCGAGCTCCAGCGGGGTGTTCTCCATCTGGGCCGTGGCCTTGACCTTCTTGGTCTTCCACAGGCTCGATTCGAGCGTCACCTCGGACGCGACCGGCGCGGTGTTCGTCACGGGCGCCGCGGACGGCGAGCGGTTGACGATCACCACGGTGACCGTCGCCCCCAGCACGACCGCGGCGGCCACCAGGGAGACCCGCCCGAGCATGGGGAGCCGGGAGCGCGTCCCGGTTGTATATGGAGCGGGTGACCGGCGCCTGGGGCTCGGCCGGTCCGCCTGCCGGCGACTGCTCACGGGGACAGCCTCCACCTCCGGCGCCACACGAGCGCCGATCATGTTTCAGTGCGAGGCTATTGTTGCGGTTGGGAAACGATGCCACAACCGGAACTCCCGGTTTTATCTGCTAATTGGCGCTAATTGGTATACGAACCGTGATTACGGCATCCTTTTCTCAGGAACCCCATGCGCCAGAAAACATGACTGGCGTCCGCTTTCGCCTGATCAGACGGCCGACCGGGCGCGCAACTTCGCGTAGTGGGCCAAGCAGTCGTCGTACTGCGGCAGCATGCCCTTGTCCCGCGCCTCGGCGAGGGTCGGCGCGACGGCGTCCTTGGGGGACAGCAGCGGCTCGACGTCCCGCGGCCAGGCGATGCCGAGGCCGGGGTCCAGCGGGTGGATCCCGTGCTCGCGCCGGGGGGCGTACGGCTCGGAGCAGGCGTAGATCACGGTGGCCTGCTCGCTGAGCGCCATGAACGCGTGGCCGAGCCCCTCGCCGACGTACAGGCCGCACCGGGTGCGGTCGTCCAGCTCGACGGCCTCCCACGTCCCGAAGGTGGGCGAGCCGACCCGGATGTCCACCACCACGTCGAGCACGGCCCCGGCCACACAGGTGACGTATTTGGCCTGGCCGGGGGGCACGTCGGCGAAGTGGACGCCGCGCAGGACGCCGCGCCGGGAGACCGAGCAGTTGGCCTGGGCGAGGTCCAGCCCGTGGCCCACGGCCCCGGCCAGACGGTCCGCGCGGAACCACTCCAGGAACGTTCCCCTCTCGTCGCTGTGGAGTGCGGGGGTGAACAGATACGCGTCCGCGACGCTCAGTTCCTTCACGGGACCAAGGGTGACATCTCCGTGTCTCAGTGCGCTATCGAATGCCCCTGACGGCAGCACGATCCGGCGTGTTCTGCGATAGTTGGCCCGTCTCGTTGGAACGTGCCCACCACGCGGCCACCGCCCCGGGCGGGCCGCCCGCCGTCCCCCGCGCCGCCCCCCGCCGAACTCGCCGCCAAGGAGAGACAGTGAGCCGTCTGAACGCCCTCCGGAGTCGCTTCGTCGACGCCCCCGACTCACTCGGGGCCAAGGCGCGGGCCCGGCGTTGGAACTGGTTCGCCCAGCGCTTCCCCGACCTCTCGGAGATGTCGGTGATCGACCTCGGAGGCACGGTGGGCGCGTGGATGCGGGCTCCCGTGCGGCCGGCGCGGGTGCGCGTGGTGAACCTCGAACAGCCGCCCGCCGACCTGCCCGGCTGGATCCAGGCCGACGTGGCCGACGCCTGCGAGCTCCCCAAGGACATCGTCGCCGAGGGATACGACCTCGTGTTCTCCAACGCGGTCATCGAGCACGTCGGCGGCCACCTGCGCCGCCAGCGGTTCGCCGACGCGGTGCACGAGCTGGCCGACCGCCACTGGGTGCAGACGCCGTACCGCTACTTCCCGGTGGAGCCCCACTTCCTGTTCCCCGGCTTCCAGTACCTCCCGATCGCCGCCCGCACCGCGCTGCTGCGGCGCTGGCCGCTGGTGCACACCCCCACCTCCGACCGCGAGGCCGCGCGCAACATCGTGATGGAGGTGGAGCTGCTCAGCATCACCGAGATGCGGCACTACTTCCCGTCGTCGGAGATCCGGTTCGAGCGCCTCGGCGGACTGGTGAAGTCCGTCATCGCGGTCGACGCCAAGGCACCCTGAGCGGTTACGGGTGTGACAGAAGGGTCGCGATTGCCTGTCCCTGGTAAACCGGCGTGACCATACGGGCGTCGATTCGACGGGACCACGCTCCGCAGCGTGCGCACCACCGGGGATCACTCACCCTTATCCGTCACGTGGGAGCACCATGAAACCGCGCAGTGCCGCGCGCCGACACCGGTCGGCGATCGCCGCGGCAGCGTTGACCTTGACCGCCCTAATCACCGCACCGGCCACGCCCGCGAGCGCGTTAGGCCCGTGCGACGCGGGCGGCAACAAAATCACTTGTGAGAACAGCCTGCCCGGCAACGACCCGAGCGAGTGGGAGACCAGCTCGCACGGCACCGTCGAGGGCTACGCCGACCAGATGAGCGTGAACCTCGGGCAGACCGTCAACTTCAAGCTCAGGTCGCCCGCCCTGTCGCTCCAGGTCGACATCTACCGGATGGGCTACTACCAGGGGAACGGCGCCCGCAAGGTCATCACCGTGCCGGCCACCACCTCGGTCTCCCGCTTCCAGCCGAACTGCCCGGAGAACACCACCACCGGCGAGGTGGCCTGCAACTGGGGCACGGTCGCCAGCTGGACCGTTCCCACCACGGCGGTCTCCGGCGTCTACTTCGCACACGTCGTCCGCCCGGACACGGGCGACGACACCCATGTCGTGTTCGTGGTCCGCGACGACGCGAGCACCGCGGACGTGCTGTTCCGCACCTCCGACAGCACCTGGCAGGCGTACAACTCCTGGGGCGACATCCCGGCCACCGAGGAGAACCCCAACAAGGTCCTGAACAGCCTGTACCGCGGCGACAGCGTCGCGGCGCCCGGCCGGGCCGTCAAGGTCAGCTACAACCGGCCGTTCAACACCCGCGACTCCACGCCGTGGGGCCGCGACTTCGTGTTCGCCAACGAGTACCCCATGATCCGCTGGCTGGAGGCCAACGGCTACAACGTCTCCTACCAGTCGTCCTTCGACGCGGCGCGGGCACCGGCCACGCTGCTCACCCACAAGGCGCTGCTGTCGGTGGGCCACGACGAGTACTGGTCGGGCGAGGAGCGCGCCGCGTTCGAGGCGGCCCGTGACGCCGGGGTGAACCTCGCGTTCTTCAGCGGCAACGAGGTCTACTGGAAGACCCGCTGGGAGAACAACTACCGCACGCTGGTCTCCTACAAGGAGACGCACGCCAACGGCAAGATCGACCCCACGCCGAACGTGTGGACGGGCACCTGGCGCGACAACCGCTTCAGCCCGCCGGCCGACGGCGGCCGTCCGGAGAACTCCCTCACCGGCACGCTGTTCACCGTCAACTGCACCAGCTCGGCCAACGACTGCGCGGCCATCCCGCTGACCATCCCGGCGGCCGACGGCAAGATGCGCTTCTGGCGCGGCACCTCGGTGGCCGGCCAGCTCACCGGCTCGATGAGCATCCCCGGCGTGGTCGGCTACGAGTGGGACGAGGACATCGACAACGGCGCCCGGCCGAAGGGCCTGGTCCGCCTGTCCACCACCACCGCGACCGCCGAGCAGGTGCTGATCGACCAGGGCACCAACGTCGCCCAGCTGAGCGCCACCCACCGCATGACCATGTACCGCGCGCCGAGCGGCGCCCTGGTGTTCGGCGCCGGCACGGTGCAGTGGACCTGGGGCCTGGACGACGAGCACGACAGCTACGACGACGAGACCTACGCGGACCAGCGGATCAAGCAGGCCACCGTCAACCTCTTCGCCGACATGGGCGTGCAGCCGAAGTCCCTCACCTCGGGGCTGAGCGCCGCCGTCAAGTCCACCGACGTCACCGGCCCCACGGCCACGATCACCGCCCCGGCGTCCGGCGCCACGGTGAACAGCGGCACGACGGCCACCATCAGCGGCACCGCCCTCGACCTCGGCGGGCAGGTCGGCGCGGTCGAGGTCTCCACCGACAACGGCGCCACCTGGCACCCGGCCACCGGCCGTACCACCTGGACCTACTCGTGGAAGGTGACCGGCGTCGGCGCCACCACCATCAAGGTGCGCGCCGCCGACGACAGCGGCAACGTCGGCGCCGAGGCGTCGCGGAACGTCACCGTCGCCTGCCCGTGCAGCCTGTTCCCGCCCTCGACCGTCCCCGCCAACCCCGCGGAGAACGACGGCACCGCGCTCGAACTCGGCGTGCGCTTCACCTCGGCGGTGAACGGCTACCTGACCGGCGTGAAGTTCTACAAGGGCACCGGCAACACCGGCACCCACACCGGCACCCTGTGGTCCGTCTCCGGGGACCAGCTCACCACCGGCACCTTCACCGGGGAGAGCTCCAGCGGCTGGCAGACGCTCAACTTCACCTCACCGGTGTTCGTCACCGCGGGCACCGAGTACATCGCCTCGTACTACGCGCCGAACGGCCACTACGCCGCCGACGCCAACTACTTCCGCTACCACCCGCTGGTGAACGCGCCGCTCACCGCGCCCGAGGCCACCGAGTCCGCGGGCAACGGCGTCTACCGGGTCGGGGCGGGCTTCCCCAACCAGACCTACAACGGCGGCAACTACTACGTGGACGTCGTGTTCTCGACCAACGACGTCTACCCGCCCGCCGTGAACTCCGCGACCCCGCCTGCCGGCTCCTCCAGCGTGCCGACCACGGTGCAGCCGTCGGTGACGTTCGGCGAGCCGATCCAGGGCGGCACCGCGACGTTCACGCTGAAGGACTCGACCGAGGCGTCCGTCGCGGGCACCGCGGCGCTCAACCCGGCGCGCACCACGCTGACGTTCACCCCGGCGGCCCCGCTGGCCCCCGGCGAGCGGTTCAGCGTCTCGGTGACCGGCGCCAGGGACGACGCGAACAACCTGATGGCCGCGCCGCTCGCGTTCTCGTTCACCACGGCCAAGACATGGACGGCCGGGGTGTGCCCCTGCACGATCAGGCCGGACGTCACCGTGCCCGAGGTGCCGAGCGTCAACGACCCCGGCTCGGTCGAGGTCGGCGTCAAGTTCCAGGCCGACACGGACGGCTTCATCGAGGGCATCCGCTTCTACAAGGGCGCGGGCAACACCGGCACGCACACCGGCACGCTGTGGTCGGGGTCCGGGCAGGAGCTGGCCACGGCCACGTTCACCGACGAGTCCACCCAGGGCTGGCAGGAGGTCTACTTCTCCACACCGGTGCCGGTCACCAGGGACACCACCTACGTGGCGTCCTACCACGCGCCGAACGGCCGGTACGCCGCGACGTACTGGGGCCTGGACGCGGCCGTGGTGGCCTCGCCGCTGCGCACGCTGGCCAGCGGGCCGAGCGGGGGCAACGGCGTCTACGCCTACGGCGCGCGTTCGTTCCCGACCGGTTCGTGGGCGAGCACCGACTACGGCGTGGACGTGATCTTCAGCAGGCTGGCCGACACGACGGCGCCGTTCGTCACGGCGAAGTCGCCCGCCCACGGCGGCACCGGCGTGTCCACCGGCACCGCCGTCACCGCGACGTTCAGCGAGCCGATCCAGACCGGCACGGGGAACATCGTGGTGCGGGACGCCGCCAACCAGGTGGTCGACGGCGACGTGTCGCTCAACGAGGCCCGCACGCTGCTGACCTTCACACCGGACGACACGCTGGCGCAGGCCACGACCCACACGGTCACGGTCAGCGGCGCCGAGGACGACGCCGACAACGCCATGACCACCACGTCCTGGTCGTTCACCACCGGCGGCGCGGCGAGCTGCCCCTGCTCCATCTGGCCGAGCAACGCCACCCCGGTCACCTCGTCGATCAACGACCCCGACGCGGTGGAGGTCGGCGTCAAGTTCACCGCCGAGATGGACGGCAGCGTCACCGGCGTCCGGTTCTACAAGGGCGCGGGCAACACCGGCACCCACACCGGCAACCTGTGGAGCGCCACCGGCACCCTGCTGGCCACCGGCACCTTCGACAGCGAGACGGCGTCCGGCTGGCAGTCCATGACGTTCACCACCCCGGTGTCCCTCACCGCCGGCCAGGTGTACGTGGCGTCCTACCACGCTCCCGCCGGGCACTACGCGGGCGACGGGGGTTACTTCAACTCCGGGCCCGTGGACAACTCCCCGCTGCACGCCGTGGCCAACGGCGGGCCCGCGGGGGCGAACGGCGTCTACCGGTACGGGGAGAACTCCGGCTTCCCGACCGCCAGCTTCAACGGGGCCAACTACTGGGTGGACGTTCTGTTCACCCCGTCGAGCTGATCCCGTCATCCACGTGCGATTCGATCGCCTGACGAACTGAAAGGAGTTCCGCGTGACGATCGGCCTTGCCGTGATCGGTGCGGGCTACTGGGGGCCCAACCTGGTACGGAACGCGATGGCCACCCCCGAGCTCCGGCTGGAGTGGCTGTGCGACCTCGACGAGGATCGGGCCCGGGCCGTGCTCGGGCGCTACACCACGGTGAGGCCTACATCGTCCTACGAGCAGGTGCTCCAGGACCCGGCCGTGGACGCGGTCGCCATCGCCACCCCGGCGCGGACCCATTTCGATCTGGTCCGCGCCGCCCTGGACGCCGGCAAGCATGTCCTGGTGGAGAAGCCGCTGACCCCGACCCACGCGGAAGGGGTCAAGCTGGTCGCGCTGGCGCGCGAGCGCGAGCGGGTGCTGATGCTGGACCACACGTTCTGCTACACCCCGGTGGTCCGTAAGATCCGCGACCTGGTGGCCGCCGGGGAGCTCGGCGAGGTGCAGTTCGTCGACTCGGTGCGCATCAACCTCGGGCTGGTGCAGCCGGACGTCGACGTGCTGTGGGACCTCGCGCCGCACGACCTGTCGATCCTCGACTTCGTGCTGCCCGGCGGGCTCGACCCCGTCGCGGTGGCGGCGCACGCCTCCGACCCGATCGGGGCCGGGCGGCCGTGCCTGGCCTACCTGACCCTGTGGCTGCGCTCGGGCGTGCTGGCCCACGTGCACGTGAACTGGCTCAGCCCCACCAAGATCCGCACGACCGTGATCGGCGGGTCGCGCCGCACGATCGTGTGGGACGACGTCAACCCCGCCCAGCGCCTCGCCGTGTACGACCGCGGGGTCGACCTCTCGGCCGCCGGCGCGGACGAGCGCCGGGCGGCCCTCATCTCCTACCGGACCGGTGACGTCGTCGTCCCGGCCCTGCCGGAGCGCGAGGCCCTGCGCGGGGTGATGAGCGAGTTCGCCGCCGCCATCACCGAGGGCCGCGCGCCGCTGACCGACGGCCGGGCGGGGCTGCGCGTCCTGGCCCTGCTGGAGGCGGCCGGGCGAAGCATCCACAATGACGGCAGAAGAATCGACCTGGGGGACCTTCTAGATGATTGACAACAGCCGCTGCCTGGTGACCGGGGGCGCGGGCACCATCGGCTCGACCATCGTCGACCAGTTGCTGGCGGCCGGCGCGGGCGAGGTCGTCGTCCTGGACAACTTCGTCCGGGGCCGCCGGGCCAACCTCGCCGCCGCCGAGGCCGCGGCGGACGGGCGGCTGCGCGTCGTCGAGGGCGACATCCGCGACACCGCGCTGGTCCGGTCGGTGACCAGGGGCATGGACATCGTGTTCCACCAGGCCGCCATCCGGATCACCCAGTGCGCCGAGGAGCCGCGGCTGGCGCTCCAGGTGCTGGTGGACGGCACCTACGAGGTCGTCGAGGCCGCCGCCGAGGCGGGTGTGCGCAAGGTAGTGGCCGCGTCGTCGGCGTCGGTGTACGGCCTGGCCGAGACGTTCCCGACCCGCGAGGACCACCACCCGTACGACAACGACACGCTGTACGGCGCCGCCAAGACGTTCAACGAGGGGCTGCTGCGCAGCTTCCACGCCATGCGCGGGCTGGACTACGTGGCGCTGCGCTACTTCAACGTGTACGGCCCCCGGATGGACATCCACGGCCTGTACACCGAGGTGCTGATCCGGTGGATGGAGCGCATCGAGTCCGGCACGCCGCCGCTGATCCTCGGTGACGGGCTGCAGACCATGGACTTCGTGTACACCGAGGACATCGCGCGCGCCAACCTGCTCGCCGCCGGCTCCGGCGTCACCGACCGGGTGTTCAACATCGCCAGCTCCGCCGAGACCAGCCTGCGCGAGCTCGCCGAGACGCTGATGCGCGTCATGGGGCGCGAGGACCTCGGCCTGGAGTTCGGCCCGGCCCGCGCGGTCAACGGCGTGACCCGGCGCCTCGCGGACGTGTCCGCGGCGGCGGAGTCGCTCGGCTGGAAGGCCGAGATCGGCCTAGAGGAAGGGCTGCGCCGGCTGGTCGGCTGGTGGCGGTCCCAGCGCGCAGAGACGGCCCGGTGAACGGGTTACTGGTCTACGCGGGCGGCACCCGGTACGACGGGGTGAGCGGCACCGACCGCCACATGGCGGACCGGCTCGCCGGGTTCGCCGACGTGCTGTACGTCGACCCGCCCCGGCCGGTCACCTCGGGCTGGCGCGACCCGGAGACCGGCGAGGCCGGGCACGTGCTGCGGGAGGTCCGGCCGGGCCTTTGGCGGCTCAGCCCGGCCGCGCCGCCGTACGCCTACCGCCCCGGGATGGACCGCGTCACCGCGGCGCTGGCCCGGCGCGCGGTGCGCGGCGCCGCGCGGCGGCTCGGGCGGGGCATCGCCGCGGTCGTGGTGGCCGGATCCACCGACCTGGTGGACGTCGCGCCCGGCGCCCGCACCGTGCGGTACACCACCGACGACCTGGTGGCCGGGGCCGGGCTGATCCGCATGTCCGCGGTGCGGCTCGCCCGCGCCGAGCGGAGCATGTCCACCCGCGCGGACGCCGTCGCGGTGGTGTCGCCGGGCCTGGTGGACCGGGTGTCCCGGTACGGCAGGAAGGCGGCGCTGGTGCCCAACGGGTGCGACGTGTCGGCGTACGCGGGCATCGACGACGCGCCCCTGCCCGCCGACCTGCCCGCGGAGCTGGACGAGGCCGCGGTGGCCGGGTTCGTGGGGCACGTCAACGCCCGGATCGACATCGCGCTGCTGGAGGCCGTCGCGGACGGCGGCACGCCGCTGGTGCTGGTCGGCCCGGTCGCGGACGGCTACGAGCCCGAGCGGTGGCCGCTTCTTGTGGAACGTCCCAATGTGCACTGGGTGGGGCGCAAGGCGTACGAGGAGCTGCCGTCGTACCTCCGGGTCATCGACGTCGGGCTGACGCCGTACGCGGCGACGCCGTTCAACCGGGCCAGCTTCCCGCTGAAGACACTGGAGTACCTCGCGGCCGGGCGCGGGGTCGTCTCCACCGACCTCCCGGCCACCGCGTGGCTCGCGGCGGGGCCGCTGATCCCGGTCGCGCACGGCCCGCACGAGTTCGCCGCCGCGGTCGCGGCGGAGCTGAGCGTGCCGCGGACGCCCGCCCTGGTCCGGCGGCGGCGGGCCTTCGCGGCGCGGCACGACTGGCACCAACGGGTGCGCCTGCTGGCGGACCTGCTCGGTTTGACGATCAGGGAGGTGGCCGGGCGATGATCCCGGTGATGCGGCCGTGGTTCGGCCCGGAGGAGCAGGCGGCGGTCGGCGAGGTCATCGCCTCGGGCTGGGTCGCGCAGGGGCCGAAGGTGGCCGAGTTCGAGCGCGGGTTCGCGGCCTCCGTCGGGGCCGGGCACGGCGTGGCCGCCTCCTCGTGCACGACGGCGCTGCACCTGGCCCTGGTGCTCGGCGGCGTCGGGCCGGGTGACGAGGTGGTGGTGCCGTCGCTGTCGTTCATCGCGACCGCCAACGTGGTGCGGTACGTCGGCGCGACCCCGGTGTTCGCCGACATCGACCCGGCGACCGGCAACCTCACCGCCAAGACGATCGAGGCGGCCCTCAGCCCGCGCACCCGCGCGGTGATCGTCGTCCACCAGGGCGGGGTGCCCGCCGACGTGGACGAGATCCGCGCGGCGCACGGGGAGCTGCTGCTCGTCGAGGACGCCGCGTGCGCCGCCGGGTCGACGTACCGGGGGCGGCCGGTCGGGGTGGGGGCGGCCGTGGCCGCGTGGTCGTTCCACCCGCGCAAGCTGCTCACCACCGGGGAGGGCGGCATGCTGACCACCGACGACGCCGGGTGGGCGGCGCGGGCGCGGCGGCTGCGCGAGCACGCCATGAGCGTCAGCGCGGCCGACCGGCACGCCGGCGGGTCCACAGCGCCCGAGGAGTACACCGAGGTCGGCTACAACTACCGGATGACCGACCTCCAGGCCGCCGTCGGGCTCGTGCAGCTAGGCCGGCTGCCCGCGATGGTGGCGCGGCGCCGCGCGCTGGCCGCCCGGTACCAGGAGCTGCTGGCGGGCATCCCCGGCCTGGTCACGGTGCGCGACCCCGAGCACGGCGAGGGCAACTACCAGTCGTTCTGGATCGCGCTGCCCGGCGACTTCCCGATGAGCCGGGGCGACCTGCTGCACTTCCTGGCAGGGCACGGGGTGTCGGCGCGGCGCGGCATCATGGCGGCGCACCTGGAGCCCGCGTACGCCTCCGGCGGGCCGTACGACCTGCCGGCCACCGAGTGGCTGACCGCGAACTCGCTGATCCTGCCGCTGTTCCACGCGATGACCGAGGACGAGCACGACCGCGTCGTCGCCGCGCTGTACGCCGCCGCCGGTCTGCCGGGGCTGTGACGTGCGCGTACTGGTCTATCCCCACGCGATGGAGGTCGGCGGCAGCCAGCTCAACGCGGTCGAGCTCGCCGCCGCCGTCCAGCGCCTCGGACACGACGTCGCCGTGCTCGGCGAGCCGGGCCCGATGGTCGCCCACGTGGCGGCCGCCGGCCTGGAGCACATCCCCCTGGACCCCGGCCGCCGCAGGCCGTCCGCGTCCACCGTCCGCCTGCTGCGCGACCTCGCGGTGCGGCGGCGCCTGGACGTGGTGCACGGCTACGAGTGGCCCCCCGGCGTGGAGGCCTTCTACGCGAGCCTGAGCGGCCCGTCCGCGGCCGTGTGCACGGTCATGTCCATGGACGTGGCGCCGTTCCTGCCCGGCTCGCTCCCGCTGGTGGTCGGCACCCGCGAGATCCAGGAACGCGCCGCGCCCGGCCGCCGTCACGTCCACCTGATCGAGCCGCCGGTCGACGTCACCGCCAACGTCCCCGGGCACCCCGTCGAAGCCTTCCGCCAGGAGTTCGGCCTGGAGGAGGGCCCTTTCGACCTGGTCGTGGTCGGCCGCCTGGTCGCGGAACTGAAGCTCGAAGGCATCCTCACCGCGATCGACGTGACCGGCCGCCTGGCCGCCGAACTGAACCTGCGCCTGATCATCGTCGGCGACGGCCCCGCCCGCCCCGAGGTGGAGGCCCGGGCCGCCGCGGCCAACGCCACCGCCGGCCGCCGCGCCGTCGTCCTGACCGGCCAGCTGCTGGACCCCCGCCCCGCCTACGCCGCCGCCACCGCCTGCCTGGCCATGGGCGGCTCGGCCCTGCGCTCGCTGGCCTTCGCCAAACCGCTCATCGTCCAGGGCGAGCTCGGTTTCTTCGAGCTCCTCACCCCCGACACCGAGAAGACCTTCCTCTCCCAGGGCTGGTACGGCCTGGGAGACGGCCCCCACGAGGGCCCCGCCCGCCTGGAAGCCGCGCTCCGCACCCTCACCACCGAGGTGCGCCTGCGCGGGCGCCTGGGCGACTACGGCCGCCGCCTCGTCGAGGACCGCTTCAGCCTGGAACGCGCCGCCCGCGTCCAGGTGGACATCTACCAGCAGGCCATCGCCGAACGCCCCGCCGCCCTGGACGCGCTCGGCACCGCCGCGGGCGTCCTGCGCCACAAGCTGCGCCGCCGCTACCAGCGTCTGCGTGGCACCGGGTCCCGCGACGACTTCAACGCCGTCGCCCGGAGACCCGGGTGACCGGCGCCGGCGCCGCCTCGTTGCGCACCCGGGCGGGCAAGGCGCTCGGGTGGAGCTTTCTGAGCACGCTGGCGTCACGCCTCGGGACGCTCGCCATCGGGATCACGCTGGCGCGGGTGCTCGGGCCGACCGAGTTCGGGACGTTCGCGGTGGCGCTGGTGGCGTTGCTGGCGATGCTGAGCATCAACGAGCTCGGGGTCAGTCTCGCCATCGTGCGGTGGCCGGACGACCCGCGGGGCATCGTGCCGACCGTGGCCACGTTGTCGGCCGGGTTCAGCGTGCTGGTGTGCGGGGCGTTCGTGCTGACGGCACCGGCGTTCGCGGAGGCCATGGGGAACCCGGCGGCGACGGGGCCGGTGCGGCTGCTGGCGGTCAGCGTGGTCACCAACGGGCTGGTGTCGACGTCGGCGGCGCTGATGCAACGCCACTTCATGCAGGGGCGCAAGATGATCGCCGACCAGGTGGACAGCTGGCTCGGCGCCCTGGTGTCCCTGACGCTGGCCCTGCTCGGCTGGGGCGCGATGAGCCTCGCCGCCGGGCGGGTCTGCGGGTCCATCGCGGGCGGCGCGCTGCTGATGTACTTCGCGCCGGAACGGCTGAGGTTCGGCTTCGACCGGCAGGTCGCCCGCCGGCTGATCCGCTTCGGGCTGCCGCTGGCAGGCGCGTCGCTGCTGGTCTTCGGCGTCGGGTACGCCGACCAGATCATCGTCGGCAGCGTGCTCGGCCCCACGGCCCTCGGCTTCTACGTCCTGGCGGTGAACCTGTCCGGCTGGCCGGTCGCGGTGTTCTCCCAGCCGGTACGCGCCGTGGCCCCCGCCGCCTTCGCCCGCCTCCAGCACGACCGTCCCCGGCTGGGCCGCGCGTTCGTCATGGTCGCGGCGCTGCTGGTCGGCGTCACGCTGCCGGTGTGCCTGCTGCTCGGCGGCGCGGCGCCGCCGGTCATCCGCTTCGTGTACGGCGAGGAGTGGGCACCCGCCGCGGTCGCGCTGGCAGGCCTCGGGGCGCTCGCCGGGTTCCGCATCTTCTTCGAGCTGGTCTACGACTACCTGGTGGTGCTGGAACGCTCGCGGTCGGTCCTGGCCGTCCAGGCGCTCTGGCTGGTCGTGCTGATCCCCGCGATGTGGGCGGGCGTCCAGGCCGACGGCCTGCGCGGCGCCGCCGTCGCGCTGGTCGCCGTGGCCGGGATCGTGATCCTGCCCGTCTACCTGTGGCAGCTCGGCCGGTCGGGCATCCGCCTGCGCACCCTGGGCCGCCACCTGTGGCCCGCCGTACTGGCCGGCCTCGCCAGCGGCGCCTTCGCCGTCCTGGCCGGACGCGTGATCGGCCCCGACCTCGCCGTCCTGGCCGCCGCGGGAACCTTCACGCTGCTGGTGGTGGGCCTGTACGGCTACCGCAGGCGCCATGTGCTGCGCGAGATGAAGACCGTCGACGCCCCGCCCCAGGGGCCACTGGAGGAACCCGCCGCCATGACCCCGCTCAGCGGCCCGGCCGACCCGGCCAGGGAGACCACCGCATGACCATGTCCACCGGCGGCACGGGCGAGCCGCTGCTCATCGTCGGCGCGGGCGGGTTCGCCCGCGAGACCGCGCAACTCGTCCACGCGATCAACGAGGTCTCGCCCGCCTGGGACCTGCTGGGCCACCTGGACGACGACCCCGCCAAGCACGGCGGGAAGGTCGACGGGGTGCCGGTCCTCGCGGGCACCGACGCCGTGCGGTCCTTCGGCGACGCCAGGATCGTCGTGTGCACGGGCAGCCCCCGCGACTACGCCAGCCGGGCCCGCATCGTCCGCCGCCTCGGCCTCCCGCCCGACCGGTACGCCACCCTTGTCCACCCGAGCGCCTGCGTGTCCCGCACGTCGTCCATCGGCCCGGGATCGGTGGTGCTCGCCCAGGCCGTGCTCACCGCCGCGGTCACCCTGGGCGCGCACGTGAGCGTGATGCCGCACGTCACGCTGACCCACGACGACGAGGTCGGCGACTTCGCCACCCTCGCCGCGGGCGTGCGCCTCGCGGGAGGGGTGCGCGTCGAGCCGGGCGCCTACCTCGGGTCGGGCGCGCTGGTGCGCGAGACCCGCGTCATCGGCTACTACTCCCTGGTCGGAATGGGCGCCGTCGTGACCCGCGACATCCCCCCTGAGCAGGTCTGGGCCGGGGTGCCGGCCCGCTACGTCCGTCAAGCCACCGTCGACCACGGAGCACTGTCATGATCCCATTCGTCGATCTGAGCGCCGCCCACGCCGAGGTGGCCGAGGAGGTGTCCGAGGGCTTCGCCAGGGTCCTGCGGGACACCGCGTTCGTCCAGGGCCCCGACGTCGCGGCCTTCGAGGAGGAGTACGCCGCCTACTCCGGCGTCCCGCACTGCGTGGGCGTGGGCAACGGCACCGACGCCATCGAACTGGCCCTGCGCGCCTGCGACCTGCCCGCCGGGGGCGGCGCCGTGATGCCCGCCAACACCTTCGTCGCCACCGCGGAGGCCGTCGTCCGTGCGGGCCTGCGGCCGGTGCTCGCCGACTGCGACGACGACCACCTCCTGCTCGACCCGTCCGCCGCCGCCACCGCCACCGAGGCGGACACCGTGGCCGTGCTGCCCGTCCACCTGTACGGCCAGCAGGCCCCGATGGCCGCGGTGCACGCCCTCGCCGAGCGCCGGGGCCTCGCCGTGGTGGAGGACGCCGCCCAGTCGCAGGGCTCCGGCCAGGACGGACGTCCCCCGGTCGGCCTCGCGGCGACCAGCTTCTACCCCGGCAAGAACCTCGGCGCGTACGGCGAGGCCGGGGCCGTACTGACCTCCGCCCCCGATCTGGCCCGCGCCGTCCGCCTGCTGACCAACCACGGCAGCGAGGTGAAGTACTGGCACGAGTCCCTCGGCTTCAACTCCCGCCTGGACACCATGCAGGCCGTGGTGCTGCGCGCCAAGCTCAGGCGCCTGGCCCGCTGGAACGAGCTGCGCCGAACCGCCGCCGACCGGTACGCCGCGCTGCTGTCCGGCGTGGACGGCGTGCGGCTGCCGCGCACCGCCCCCGGCAACCTGCACGTCTGGCACCTGTACGTCATCCGCGTGCCCGAGCGGGATCGCGTGGTCGCCGCCCTGCGCCAGGCGGGCGTCCAGGCTCAGATCCACTACCCGGTGCCCGTCCACCTGCAGCCGGCCTTCCGGCACCTCGGGCACGGCCCGGGTGACTTCCCGGTCGCCGAGGCCGCCGCCGGCGAGATCCTGTCCCTGCCCATGCACCCCCACCTCACCGCCGTCCAGCAGGAGCAGGTGGCCGAGATCTTGGACAAGGCCCTGCGGCAGCTGTGATTGCGGCACGATAAGGGCCATGGCATGGATCAAGGACGTCGTGGTCGACTGTCACCATCCCGCGTCGGCCGCCCGGTTCTGGGCGGCCGTCCTGGACGGCTACGACGTCGCGCCGTACGACGAGGCCGAGCTGGAACGGCTGCGCGCGCAGGGCATCCTCTCCCCTGAGGACGACCCCGTGGTGCTGGTGGAGGCGGCGCCGGGCGTCTGGCCCCGCTTCTTCTTCGTGCTGGTCCCCGAGCGGAAGACGGCCAAGAACCGCTTCCACCTGGACCTCGTGAGCGGGGACCTGGACGCCGAGGTGAAGCATCTGATCGGCCTCGGCGCCCAGGTGCTGGACAACTACGAGGACCACGTCGTGCTGGCCGACCCCGAGGGGAACGAGTTCTGCCTCTTCCCGTCCTGAACGGGTACGGCCGGCGTCAGCGGTGAGCGGAGGCGAGGCCGGGCGGGGCGGCGGCCAGCGCCTTCTGGATGGCCTCGACCAGGGCGAGCGCCGACTCCTCGGTGAGCTCGACGGCCACCCGCGCGGACGGCCCGTCGGACGGGTTGGTGAAGTCGATGTTCACCGTGTGCTCGTGGCAGGCGTGGTAGGGGTGGTCGACGTAGACGGCGCCCTGGCTGAGCGTGAACCAGCCGGTGGCGCCCTTGCCCGCGCCGTCGAGCTCGATCTTCTCGGTGAGATAGGTGCACATGCCGGGTCTCCTTGTCAGGCGGCGAGGTGGCGGCCGTAGAAGGCGAAGATCTTCTTCCAGCCGTCCGTCGCGGCGGCCGGGCGGTACGCGGGCCGGTCGACGGAGAAGAACGCGTGGCCGGCCTCCGGGTAGATGTGGAACTCGTGCTCCTTGCCCAGCCTCTCCAGCTCGGCGTCGAGCATGGCGACCTCGGCGGGAGGCGGGTAGGAGTCGTCCTCCCCGAACAGCCCGAGCACCGGGCAGGACAGGTCCGGCGCCTTGTGCAGCAGCGAGCTGACCTTGAGCGGGAACTCCGCCGGGGGGTCGGACGCCACGAACGCGCCGTAGCAGTCCACCGCCGCGTCGATCTGGAGCGAGCAGGCGGCCAGGAAGGACTGCCGTCCGCCCGAGCAGTAGCCGATCACCCCGATCTTCCCGTTGGCGTGCTCCAGGAAGTTGAGATACGCCACCGCCCCCGCGACATCACCGACGAGCTGCCCGTCCGGGATCCCCCCCTTGGCCCGCGCCGCCGCGGCCTGGTCGTCCGGACTGACCCCCGCCCCTTCCCGGGAGTACAGGTTCGGGCAGACGGCCGCGTACCCGTTGACCGCGAACCTGCGAACGATCTCCTTGGTCCCGTCGTCATAGCCCGGCATGTGGTGAATCACCACCACCCCACCCCGCCGCCGGTCATCCAGCGGCCGCGCGAGATACGCCTCCAGCTCCGCACCCTCGTACCCAGTCAGGCTCACCGAACCCGCCCATATCGCGTCGTTCATGTCCACGCCTCCCATGCACCACGAGACCCGGTGCGACGATCGTCCACAGAAGATCCGTCTACGCACCGAATGCTAGTGACCCCACCACCCCCGGCTTCCACGGCATCGCCCTCCTTCCACAGCGTCGCCACTCCACGGCCGCGCTGACCCACTACGGTGGCGGCGGCGATCAACAGTGGTCACGGGGCCGGCGGGTGGGTTGATCGGGTGCGCCTGATCGCCCACCTGAAGCCCTCTCGCCCCACTATTCTTCCCCCGGTCGAATTCATGAGCTGTTGTGGTGGAAACCCAACAAAGCCATGGACAGGGTGGGAGGCGTTTATGTATGCGGCCTGGGGAGACGAGTCTGCCTCATGTGAGAGGCGGGATCCCGGGACGTACATGATGGCGGCCATATTAAGTGAATTCAGGGCAATTAGCCACCTGCGTGATGCGATGCGAAGTCTCCTCCTCAAAGGTCAGCGCAAGGTGCATTGGCATGCTGAGAGTTCCGACCGAAGGCTGAAGCTGGTCGACGCGGTTGCTGACATGCCGATCGAGGGCCTTGTGGTAGTGAGATCCTCAGGAGGACTCGACCGGATCGAACGACGGCGCAGGAAGTGCCTTGAGCAGCTCTTCCGGGAGCTCGACTGTATGGGATGCGCCCATCTCGTCCTGGAGCCAAGAGGGCCGGCCGACGACAAGCGTGACCATCAGATGATGCAACATATGCGCAGGAGAAAGGAGGTCAGCTCCGGGCTGCGTCTAGCTCACGAACCAGGACCAAAGGATCCAATGCTCTGGATTCCCGACATTTTCTGCGGGGCGGTGAGCCAGGCGCGTGTCGGAGAGCCCAAGTATCTGGAGAGGATCTCCTCCAGGGTCACGGTCCAGGTGATCAAGACCACGGATTTGTTCTCGTAAAACACGCAAGCCCCGGGCCCTGTCGTCCGGCAGGAACTCCCGAGGCTTACTTTCAGATCTCACCGCAGTGGATCTGACAACATGGCTAATTTATCTCCTCATTCGATGAGGGTCAACCGGGTCGCGTGCCACCACCAACGGGTCACCCCTTGTGAGTGTGGCCCGGCGCGGTCGTTGAGGGCCGCGCCGGGGTGGCTTGTCATCTTTTGCGGGTCAGGCTGAGGTGCAGGCCGTGCCGTTCAGGGTGAAGGAGGCGGGTCTGCCGGTGGTGCCGTTGTGGGTGGCCTGGAAGCCGAAGGAGGCTGAGGAGCCGGGGGCGATGGTGCCGTTGTAGGAGACGTTTCTGGCGGTCACCTGGCCGGTGGTGGGGCTGATGGTGGCGTTCCACTGCGAGGTGATGGTCTGGCCGCTCGGGAGGGGGAAGACCAGGGACCAGGTGTTGATGGTGGTGGTGCCGGTGTTGGCCACGGTGACGGCGGCGGTGAAGCCGTTGTTCCAGGTGTTCATGGTGTAGGTCACCCGGCAGGGGCCGGTCGAGGTGGGGGTCACCGTCGGGGTCACCGTGGGAGTCACGGTCGGAGTGACGGTGGGGGTGCGGGTCGGGGTGACCGTGGGGGTCACCGTGGGGGTGGCGCCGTCGGGGGCCACGGCACGGCCGGTGGAGGGGGAGATCATGCCGGCGCACAGGTTGCGGCTCGCCAGGTTCTGAGCGATCTGCGGGATCGCCTGGACCGTGGTCGCGTACTGGTCGTGCATCAGGATGGTCTGACCGTTGGTCAGCCGCCCGGCGGCCGAGACGATCGCGGCCGTGCTGGCGCCGTTCCAGTCCTGGGAGTCGACGTCCCAGAGGACCTCGGTGAGCCCCATCTGCTGCTCGACCGACCGCAGCGTGGCGTTGGTCTCCCCGTACGGCGGCCGGAAGAGCCTCGGCGCGGTCCCGGTGGCCTGCTGGATGGCCTGCTGGGTCCGCTGGACCTCCGACTGCATCTGCGCGGTGGTCATCGAGGTCATGTGCGGGTGGGTGTAGCTGTGGTTGCCGATCCACATCCCGGCGTCCCGCTGGGCCCGGACCAGCGCCTGGTTGTTCTGCGCGTTCTGTCCGATGTTGAAGAAGGTGGCCCGCAGACCGTTCTGCCGCAGCGCGTTCAGCAGGGTGTTGGTGTTGCTCGGGTTCGGCCCGTCGTCATAAGTGAGCCCGACGTATCCGGCGCTGCAGTCGGCGGCCGCCGCCATACGCGGCAGGGTCACGGCGACGGCCGCCCCCAGCGCTAAGGCGACGCCCACCACAAGCGCGCCACGGAGGCGCGAACGCCGTTGCTGTCTCGGACCGGCGGGAGTCGCGTTGTCGAGCATGCCTGATCCTCCAGTGGAACATTCATCGGGAGGTGGGGGGTCAACTGCCGCCTCATTTTGAGAAGCACTCCGAAATACGTCAAGAAATCCATGAAACGTTTCGACCCACGGAACCGTTTAAGCGAGCAACTAGCTGCTGAAACGCCACGGAACGATCAGAAACTTTCGAAGACCGAGACCGGTCAGGGTGGACGGCGTCCGGGACGGTGCCTGCTCGGCGGCGCCGGGGCGCGCGGACAGCTGGGTGATATGAAGGAAAAATCATCCGATCTAGGGTCTCGGGTGGCATCTGAGCGGAGGCTGGCGTGAAGGGACTCTCCGAGTTAGCCCGGAGGCTGTCGGTCGTGGCGGCCTCGGCGACGCTCGTACTCGGCGTGGTGCCGGGCGGGACAGCGCACGCACTGAGCGCCGGCACGCTCGCCGGTCTGAACATCGTCCAGGACGATGTGGACGCGGGCACTCCGGCCGACGCCGTGGTGACCCTGGACGCGGCGACCACCACGAACACGGTCGTCGCGCTGGAGAGCACGGACACGACCGTGGCGCGGGTACCGGCGACGGTCACCATCCCCGCCGGGGCGACCAGTGCGAGCTTCACCGTCACCACCATCGCGTTCAGCGGTCCCGGGGGCTTCGCCTGCGTGCTCGGCACGGTGGGCGCCGTCACGCAGGCGGACTGCCTGGCGATCAATCCCTTGCCGTCCGGCCCGGCCATCACCTCCGTGACCTTCAGCCCCGCGACCGTCCAGGGCGGCGGCGCCGCGACGGGCACCGTACGGTTCGCCTCCGCGACCGACGGCGCGGTGGTGAGCCTGACCAGCAGCAACCCGGCGGTGGCGAACGTCCCCGCCACGACGGTGGTGAACGGCGGCGCCGCGTCCGGAGCGTTCCCGGTCACCACCGGCGCCGTGACCGCCCGCACAACCGTGACCATCACCGCCACCGCGAACGGCTCCACCCGCACCGGCACACTGACAGTGGCCCCCGCCACCGGCCCCCCCGTCTCCGACGTGGTCACGATCACCCGCGCCACCTGGAAGTCCGGCCTACTCCGCATCGAGGCCAGAAGCACCAACCCCAACGCCATCCTGAGCGTCTACCACGCCGGCACCGACGTCCTGATGTTCCTCCTCACCAACCGCGGCAACGGCCGCTACGACGACCAACGCGGCTGGGTCACCAAACCCACCGCCATCACCGTGACCAGCAACTTCGGCGGCTCAGACACCGAGCAGGTCCGCCGCGTCTGACGTGTACCCGAGCAGGCTTCTCTCAGTGATCCACGGCGGGTAGGGAGGGCCGAGTTGGCCCGGCCCTCCCTACCGGTTTGCCCGGTGGTCACCGGAGGCTCGGACCGTCGTGACGAGCCGCGACCGTTAGCGAGCGATCCAGTCAGCCGACAGCTCCGATGTATCGAACCCATCCCCTCGCATGACCTCATGGGTAGCTTTCGATACAGAGATCTTCCGACGAGCTATCGGATCGAGGTCCGCCTGGCCGTGCTCGCCCCGACGTTCAGGACGGCGCAGGCCCGAAGAGCGGCTATCTCTTCGCGCGATCTGGCTTCCCTGTCGTCGGCCGGAGATGTGGCGAGTCCGCGCTCGCATCCATGAACTGATCGACGACATCCCGGCGAGCGTCGACATCGTGGTCCCCCGAGACACACCCGTCCGTCGATCTCCTACCCACCGACCATCTGGTCATGAGATCCCTGATGGGGGCCGGCGGTGCGGTGGGGGTTGGGAAAAACAGCCCGAGCGGAGCGAGGTCCGTTTTGGGGTGGGGGTGGTTTTTTAGTGGGTGGGGGGGTGGGTGGGGGTTTGGGTTTGGAGGCGCCATAGGGCGCCGGTGCAGCCTAGTAGGAGGAACATCACGTTGGCGATCATGGGGAAGCTGAAGGCGTCGAAGGTGCCGAAGCCGAAGATGGCCACCGCGGAGCTGGCGGCGAAGCATTGGGCCATGTGGCGGGTTTCTTCGGAGGTGGCGGCCTTTCTGGCTCGGCGGGCCAGGACCCAGCCGGCCAGGAGGAAGACGAGCAGGGCGGCCACGCCTACCAGGCCGGTTTCCAGGGCGGACATGAGGTACTGGTTGTCGATCACCCGGTAGATGCGGGGGAGGTACGTGGCGAAGCCCTGGCCGAACAGCGGGCGTTGGGAGACGGCCTGGACGACGGCGTCGTAGTCGCCGGTGCGGGTGGTGGAGTTCTCGTCGGCGCCGATCACCGAGATCAGGTTGAGCACGGTGCCGATCAGGCCGGGGATCATGACGCGCATGACGATGGAGGCGACGCCGAAGATGAGGATGGCGCGCAGGCGCCATTCGGGCTTCCAGGTCGGCAGCAGGACGATCATCGCGACGAAGAGGCCGAGGATGGCCGAGCGGGAGACGCTCATGGGCAGAGCGGTGGCGATGAGGGCGACCATGATCCAGCGCTTGCGGCGGGCCTGGGGGTCGCGGCAGAAGATGGCGCCGTGCAGGGCCAGCGGGAGGATTGCGGCGAGGACGACACCGAGCTCGATCGGGTGGGTGGCCGTGCCGGAGGGGCGGAAGAAGCCCTCGCGTTCGAACAGGACGCCCGCGCCGTTCTCGACCAGGCCGGGGAGGGCGAGGTACTGGGTGATCTCGATGCCGGTGAAGAACTGGACCATCGCGACGCCCGCCGGGAACGTGGCGCCAAGGACGATGCGGTGGCGCAGGGTCTCCAGGCGGTCCATGTCGTTGATGCCGTCGGCGGTGACCAGCGCGATGCCGGCCCAGCCCGCCACCAGCACCAGCCCGAGGTCGGCGGCGTTCAGCTCCTCGGCGGAGACGGGGCGGGTCATCGCGGCGACGTAGCTGGCGAGGACGGCCAGGGCGAAGAAGACGATGACGGCGCGCACCGGCTGGCGTCCGCGCAACGGGGTCCACCGCGGGGACAGGGTGGACAGGAGGTACCAGACCAGGAGCATCACCGCGGTCATGGACGCGGGCGAGCCCGCGCCGCCGAGCGGCCCCACGACATACCTGGCGGGCATGACGAACAGGATGACCAGGAAGAACGAAATGATCGTCACCGGGTCGACGCGGGTCTTCGGCAACAGGGTCCGGCGCTTCAGCGGCCGGCGGGTGGGTGTGTGGGCCCTCGCGGCCTCGGACGTGCTCGTCACCGACCGGGAGTGGTGGGGTCGAACACGACGTACGGCTCGTCACCGGCGCCGTTCTGCGGTGCCTTCCCGGAGCCGGAGGACGAACCGCGACTGGACGACCGCTTGCCCTTCGACTCCTGCCGCCCGGACGAGGCCGGGGGCGCGCCGCGCGGACGGTCCTTGTCGTCGGTCCAGACGTAGAGGTCCTCGCTGGCCTTCACCACCGGGATCTGCGTGGTGAACTCGTCGTCGGGGTCGCTCGCCCGGTCCCACGGGTCGCGCGGCTCGGCGGGCGACCCGTGCTTGCCGGTGGACGGCGGCGGAGAGCCGATGCGCCGGTCGTATAACCGAGGCTCCGGCGGGTCGATGGAGCGCTGCACCCGCGCCGGTGGACGGCTGCGCGGCACGGTGGGACCGGTCGGGCGGGGACCGCCGGCGGGCGTGCGTGAGGCGCGCTGGGAGTGCGACATGCCCGCCGGGGGCGGACCCACGTGGGTGGGCGGCTGGTCGGGCTGGCTCTGGCGCCTGCGCTTCTGCGCCTGCGACTCCAGGAACAGCGGGATGCCGAGAGTGAGCAGGCAGCCGCCCGCGAAGATGATCAGCAGCATTCTGATCTTCTTCTCCGGGGTGAGCTCGGCCTTGTCGGTGGAGGTCACCAGCTCGGCGCGGATGGTCGCGTCCGGCAGGATGGACGACTTCTGCTGCATCTCGTTGAGCCGCTGCGCGCTCAGCGTCGCCAGCGCCTCCATCGTGGCCTGGGCGACCTTGGGGTCGGGCGCGGTGGCCGTGATGTCCAGCAGCGGGCCGCGGGAGTCCTGCGCGAGGCCAACGGTGAACTCGGCGGTGTTGCCCTGGTCCTTGAGCTTCTGCAGCGTGCGCTCGTCGCTCATGCCGCGGGCGATGACCTCGGCCGTGATGGTCAGCGACCCGTCGAACGCCAGCCACGGGTTCCCCCCCACCGGCTGGGCGCCCTTGCGGGAGGACAGGAAGACGACGGTGGCCTTCGATTCGTACTGCCAGGGGATCGCCGTCATCGCGCCGAAGGTGGCCGCGATCGTGGCGACCAGCAGCGCCACGGTCACCGGCCAGCGCTTCAGCAGCGCCCGCAGTGAATCAAGCAGGTCCATAGTGTCCCTTCACCCCCGCCCAGACGACGACTCGGCCGTGTCTCCCACCCCGCCGGGTCGCCCGGGATAAGACGCTGGAGAAGCCTGGCGCGTTGTCATCGCCTCAAGTGTTTCCTCTGTCTGGTTTCTTTACCAGGCCTGTCCCAAAACTCCCCCCGCCTGTGCCACGATGTGTCGGTGCGAAGGCGATTGGTTGCGCGGGGTTGCTGCCTGGCGCTGATCTTCCTGGTCGCCGCCTGCGCGGTGTATTGGGTGCGATATCGGTCACCTCTTTACCAGACTTCGGTCACGGTCGCGTTCGTCACCAAGACAAGCCGGTTCCAGGGTGAGGTTTACGGCCACTTCACCGACAACCACATCTACATGGCGCTGGCGACCGCGCGCTATTTCGACAACCCGGGCACGCAGCAGCGTCTGCGGCGGCTCGGGGGCACCGCGAAGTTCGATTACGAGGTCGCGCACTGGGGAAACGAGGAGCTGCCCGTCTACGGCCAGCCGTACGCCTCGCTCCAGGCGCTGTCCGCCGATCCGCAGGAGTCGAAGCGCACCCTCGACCTCGCGTTGCGCCTGCTCACGCAGAAGCTCACCAGCCTGCAGACCTCCGCCGGGGCGGACGGCAGGGTGATGATCAAGTGGGAGGCCATCGGCGACATCATCGGCCCGCAGCGCCAGGGCCTGCAGCGCGGACGCTCCCAGGTGGGCATCGCGCTGCTCGCCGTCCTGTCGTCGGCCGCGGTGCTGGCCTTCACCCGCGACCGGAACGCCCCCGGGCCTGGCGGCACCGGTCTGACCGGCGGCGGCCACCTGCCGGGACGGCGCACGGTGCGGCGGGCCGGTCCCGTGGGCGCCAGGGTGGGCGCTCATCCGTAGTTCCGATCGGCGAGAAGTTGACTGCGTTCTGAAATCAGATGATTTGGAGCGTTCCGACCTTCGATCACCGGGAGACAGGCAATGCGCTCTTCCCTGCCGGGGCGGCTCGCCCTGCTGACCGCGTGCGCGCTCGCCGGCGTGGCCGCGGCGGGCTGCGCGGGAGGCGCCGCCGGCGCCCGCGACCCCCTGCCCAGCCGCTCGCCCGGCGGCCTGGAGGGCGTGTTCTCCGGTCCCGCGACCCCCACCCCCTCCGCGTCCCCGTCCGGCCCGGCCCAGCGGATCCCGGACGGCTTCCCCTCCGCCGCCACCACGGGTGTGCGGCCGGGGGTGAAGCTGACGAAGGTCGGCGAGGTGACGGTGGAGCGGCCCGGGGCCGTGGTGGAGAACCTCGAGGTGCACGGCAAGCTGAACATCAAGGCCGACGACGTGACCGTGCGCAACGTGCGGGTGATCGGCGAGGGCGACTGGTCGGTCATCCAGACCAAGGGCGCCTCCGGGGCCGTCATCGAGGACAGCGAGATCTCCGGCGACGGCGTGGTCAAGGCCCAGTGGGGGGTGCTCAACCAGGGCGGCGACATCACCGTGCGCCGGGTGAACATCCACACCGTGCCGAACTCCGTGGGCACCGACCACGGCCTCATCGAGGACTCCTACATGCACGACTTCAAGGAGTGGCCCGGCGACCACGTGACCGGCCCGCAGGCCAACGGCTCGCCGCGCAAGGGCATGTCGCTGACGATCCGCCACAACACGATCCTCAACCAGCTGTCCCAGACCTCGGCCATCTCGCTGTATCAGGACTTCAGCCGGGCACACGACGTGCTCATCGAGCGCAACCTGCTCGGCGGCGGGGGCTACACGGTCTACGGCGGCGAGGGGAAGTTCGGCACGCCGACCGGCATCCGCATCCTGAACAACACCTTCACCCGCCGCCTGTTCGACAAGGGCGGCTTCTGGGGCCCGCTGACCTACTTCACCACCGAGGGCAGGGGCAACCGCTTCGAGGGCAACGTCTGGGAGGAGTCCGGCGAGCCGGTCGCCCCCTGACCCCGGTCTCACGTCGCGGCCGGGGAGTAGGCGTCGCGCAGCAACAGCGCGGGACGGCCCGAGCCGTCGGCGGGCACCGTCCACACGTCCGAGCTGTCGCCGCGCAGGCGGCTGTACATCACCGTGCGGTCGTCGAGCCAGGCGGCCTGGTCGTCGACGTTCGCCGTCTCCGCCAGGGCCTTCTCCTGGCCGGTGCGCAGGTCCAGGGTGTACAGCCGCCACGGGTCCGCGGCGTCGCCCGTGCGCTTCTTGTACACGAGGCGCTCGCCGTCCGGGGACAGCGAGGGGCACTCGGCGTTCTCGCGCAGCGTCCGCATGCGGCGCGCGGCGAAGTCGCCCTCGATCAGGTAGGTGCGCCCCCCGGTGGACACCGTCGCGTAGAAGCGGTTGTCGTCGGCGGCGAAGGTGACGCCCCAGTAGTTCACGTCGGGCGCGCGGTGCGTCCGGCCGTCCATCTCCAGCGTGAAGTCCTCCAGGCTCTTCACCAGCTTGCCGGTCCGGGTGTCCAGGATGCCCGCGCGGGTGGAGAAGCCGGTGGCGAGGTAGGAGTCGCCGGTGACGAAGAACGTCCAGGCGGCCATCCGCCCGCTCGCCGACACCCGCGCCCGGCTCGGCACCCCCGACAGCGGGACGGCGCGCTTCTCGCGCAGGTGGTCGTCCAGCACGACGGCCTCCGAGCGGGTGACCAGCCCGGTGGTGACCCGCAGGCACAGGGCGGTGCCCTTGGCGGCGTAGAACCGCTTGCAGTGCAGCCCCGTGCCGCGGGCCGCCGACTCCCCGCGCCCCGGCACGGCGAGCACGGTGCCGCTGTCGGCCGAGGGACCAGCCCGCACCATGAGCAGCGAGCCGGGCTCCAGGGACGTCTCCCGCGGCAGCGGCGTGGCCGGCGCACCCGCCGGGCCGGCACCGGCCGGGGCGGCCGCCGGGGACGAGGCGGCCGAGCGCGCCCGCAGGACGTACCCCACGGCTCCGGCGGTGGCCAGCAGGACCACGATCACCACGATCGCGGCCTTGGACCGCCCGGACAGCTCGGAGACGCTCACAGGGGCCCGCTGAGGTGGCCGTCGCGCTCGTCGTACAGCTCGCCGGTGTCCGGGCAGCGCCAGCGTCCGGGGGACTGCTCGTGCAGCGTCACCCCCGCGCGGCCGACCCAGCCGATGCGCCGGGCGGGGGTGCCCGCGACCAGCGCGAAGTCCGGCACGTCCTTGGTCACCACGGCGCCTGCGGCCACCAGGGCGTGCCGCCCGACGGTGCGCCCCGCGACGATGACGGCCCGCGCGCCCACCGACGCGCCCCGCCGGACGATGACGCCCTCGGCCGGCCAGTCGCCGTCGCGCTTCAGCTCGCCGTCGACGTCGGTGGACCTCGGGTACACGTCGTTGGTCAGCACGGCGGCCGGGCCGACGAACACGCCGTCCTCCAGCACGGCGGGCTCGTAGACCAGCGCGTAGTTCTGCAGTTTGACCCGGTCGCCGATCCGGACGCCGGGCCCGACGTAGGCGCCGCGGCCGAGGATGCAGCCCTCGCCAAGGACGGCCTTCTCCCGGATCTGGGCGAGGTGCCACACCGTGGTGCCCGCGCCGAGCTGCGCGCTCGGATCGACGTCCGCGGTGGGCGCGATTCGCGGTTCGGTCATCGGATGCTCCCGTTCAGGGTGAATACTTCGGAACTATGCCAAGCGCGAGCGTCATCATCCCGGCGCACAACGAGGGCCGGGTCATCGGCCGGCTTCTGGAGAGCCTGCTCGCCGAGGCCGAGCCGGGCGAGCTGGACGTGGTGGTGGTGGCCAACGGCTGCGACGACGACACCGCCGAGGTCGCCAAGGGATACGGCGCCCGGGTGGTCGAGACGCCGGTGCCGTCCAAGCGTGAGGCGCTGCGTCTCGGCGACGAGGCCGCCGCGGGCTTCCCGCGCGTCTACGTCGACGCCGACGTGCAGGTGAGCACGGCCGACGTCCGCGCGCTGCGCGACGCCCTGTCCGCGGCCTCGGGCACGCTCGCCGCCGCGCCGGAGCGCGCGCTGGCCCTGCGCGACCGGCCGTGGCCGGTGCGCGCCTACTACGCGGTGTGGACGCGCCTGCCCGCGGTGCGGGAGGGGCTGTTCGGCCGGGGCGTCATCGCGGTGTCCGAGGAGGGCAACCGCCGCATCATGGACCTTCCCCCGGTGATGGGGGACGACCTGGCCGCGTCGCTGGCCTTCGCCCCCGCCGAGCGGCGGGTGGTGCGCTCGGCGCGCGCGGTCATCCACCCGCCGCGCACGCTCGGCGACCTGATGCGCCGCCGGGTCCGCGCGGTGACCGTGGTCGCCGAGATCGAGCAGGGCCCCATGGCCGCCCAGGAGGCCCGCACGGGCATGCGCGACCTGCTGGCCATCGCCGGTCGCGCCCCGTGGCTGGCGCCGCACCTGGCGGTGTTCCTCGCCGTGACGCTGACCGCACGCGCCCGTGCGCGCCGGGCCGTACGGGCCAAGGACTACACCACCTGGCTGCGCGACGAGAGCAGCCGCACCTGACGCGGACGCCCCGGGACGCGGCGGCCCCGGTGACCGGGACCGCGCGCCGGGTGACCGGAGCGGGAGCGGCCAGCGTGACCCGGCCGGCCCGGCGGGGTGGTTCTCGGGCACCGCGCTACCGGCGTTTCTTCCGGTCGTGGGTGTACTCCTTGGCGACCATCCAGGCGAAGCGGGTGTTGGTGGACAGGTAGCGCGGGCCGAGGCGCAG
Organism: Sphaerisporangium aureirubrum; assembly: GCF_042658925.1. Lineage (NCBI taxonomy): Bacteria > Bacillati > Actinomycetota > Actinomycetes > Streptosporangiales > Streptosporangiaceae > Sphaerisporangium > Sphaerisporangium aureirubrum. Next base: position 182,521 of record NZ_JBHSRF010000001.1, on the reverse strand, counting down.
CGGCTCCTGGAGGAAGCGGTAGAGCCATTCCAGGCCGAGGCGCTGCATCGGCACCGGGGCCCGCCGCACCTTGCCCGCGAGCACGTCGAACGACCCCCCGACGCCGTGGATCACGCCGGCCTTGATGTCGTCGGCGTACCGGGCCAGGAAGATCTCTTTCTTGGGGGAGGTCATGCCGAGGAACAGCAGGTCGGGCCGCGCCGCGCCGATCGCGGACGCCACCTCGGCGGCCTGCTCGTCGGTGAAGTAGCCGTCCCTGGCCCCGGCGATCCGCAGGCCCGGGTAGCGGGCCCGCACCTGGTCGAGCACCTTCTCCAGGACCTCGGGCCGCGCGCCGAGGAAGTACGCCGAGTGGCCGCGCCGCCCGCCCTCCTCCATGAGGGTGGTGAACAGGTCGATGCCGGCGACCCGCTCGGGCAGCGGCCTGCCGAGCAGCCGGGACGCCCACACCACCGCCTGGCCGTCCGCCACCACCAGGTCGCACGAGGTCACCGAGTCGCGCAGCAGCGTGTCCTCGGCCATCCGCACCGCCTTGGCGGCGTTCACCACGCCGATGGTGAGGTTCTCCCTGTTCTCCACCGCCGTGACGCACCGGGCGACCGTCTGCCCCATGGTGAGGGGGTCGAAGGCCACCCCGACCAGCTCCCGCCGCGACACCGGCGGCGCGGCGCCGGTCACCGGCCGGACCTCGGCAGCGTGAACATCCACGCGTACAGCAGCCAGCCGAGCTCGTAGGGACGGCACTCGCGGTCCACGGTCATCGGCGGGTAGATGCGGTCGAGCACGCCGAGCCGGGCGCCCTGGTTGATGGCGGTGGCCACGGCACGGGCCCCGCGCACGATCTTCTTCGGGTCGTCCCTGGCGGCCTTGCGCCAGGTGAGGTCCAGCTCCTCGACGATCAGCTCGTCCTCGACCTCGGGCCGGGACGTCATCCAGTGCAGGCCGAGCGCGATCTCCTTGAGGTAGGCCGTGCCGCCCGCGTCGGCGAGGTCGAGCAGCGCCATGGGCCCCATGGAGAGCTGGTGAACGCTGTAGACCGGGTAGCCCTCCACGACCCCGCCGGTGCGTGCGTCGTAGTGCCACCACCACTGGCCCTCCGGCCCCTGGGCCGCGCAGATGCCCTCGGCCACCCGCCCGGCGGCGCGCAGCGCGGCGGTGTCGCCGGTGCAGGCGTGCAGGCGGGCCAGGGCCTGCAACGGGTAGACCTGGTCGGCGAAGCAGCCGACGTGCGCGCGGTACCACGAGGCGGGGCCGATGACGTGCCGGTAGAGCCGGTCGTCGCCGAGGCCGCCGAGCAGCCGGTCCCTGGCGTGCGAGAGCCACCGGTCGATGTCGGGGGTGCCGCCGGTGGCCCGGTGGGCGGCGGCCAGCGCGGCCAGTGCCCACGCCGCCTCCACGGTGTACACCGGGTCGCCGGACCGCACGCCGCGCTCCAGCTCGGCCAGCCGCTCCAGCGCCCGGGGCGTGTCCGCGTGGCCGGTCTCCGCGGCGGCCCACGCGATGAGGGCGGCGTCGCCGAGGTTGGTGACGCCGGGCAGGCCCTTGACGAGCCGCCCCACCAGGTCGTGCACGGTGTCCCCCGCCAGGGCGGCGCGCTGGGCGTCCGCCGGCAGCGGGGCGACGCCGAGGGCCACGATGGCGCTGTAGCGGACGCTGCGCCCCTCGGGCACGGCCGTCCAGCGGCCGTCGGCGTCCTGCCTGCCCCGCCGGGTGAAGACGAACTCGCCGCCCACGTACCCGGGCGGAAGCCCGCGCACCGCCAGGTCGACCATCTGGTCGACCAGGTCGGCGGCGGAAGGATCGACCGCGGCGAGCGCCCCGATTCGACCGTCGTGGCGGGTCATCGCCCACTCCCCCAACTCTGTCCGTGAATGTTTGCTTCCGTTGCTGAACGGCCTGTCACGATCTCTTGGCATCCCAGCCTCCGGACCACCGGTCCCTGGCGGCCCACAGCTCGGCCCAGTCGCCGCGCCTGGCCATCGGACGGCCCTGGCGATCGGCGTCCGGCCCCGCCACGCGCCCGCTCAGCGCGCCGCGCAGCCACACGCCGAACAGCAGGGCCCGCGCGCCCGCCCCCCGCAGCCCGCGCGGGAAGTGGCGGCGCACCACTGTGGCCTTGCCGGTGAACAACAGCACCAGCTTGTCCAGGCTGGACGACGAGCGCCCGCCCTCGTGCACGAACGCGGCGCGGTCGGTCACCATGGGGCGGTACCCGGCGGCCCTGGCCCGCAGGCACAGGTCGGCGTCCTCGCCGTACATGAAGATGCGGGTGTCGAAGCCGCCGACCTCGTCCCACACGCGCCGGTCGACCAGCATCATCGCGCCCGTGACGATCGGCACCCGCCGCTCGCCGGTCCACGTCACCGGGGACTCCGGATCGAACAGCCGGTGCCCGGGGAACAAGGTGGACAGGCCGGTGGCGAAGCACAGCACCGACCACGGCGTGGGCCGTCCCCACCAGGAGCGGGGGTCGTCGCCGCCGCCGGAGGTGAGGCACCGGCCGCCGACGATGCCCGCGCGGGGGTGCCGCTCGGCGCAGTCCAGCAGCGCGGTGAAGGCGTCCGGCCGCACCTCGGCGTCGGGGTTCACGAAGACCAGGTGGCGGCCCTTGGCGACCCGGGCCCCGGCGGCGCAGCCGTCGGCGAAGCCGCCGTTGACGTCCCTGGCGACGACGTTGGCGTAGGGGGCGGCCTCACGGACCACCCGCACGGTGTCGTCGGGCGAGTTGTTGTCGACGACGATGATCTCGGCGTCCAGGCCCTCGGCCGCCACCCTGGCGGCGTCCAGGCAGCGGGTGACGTATCCCGCGCTGCGGTAGGTCAGGATGATCACGGAGAGGTTCACCGGCGTGCCTTCCTCAGCAGGGGGACGGCGACGGCCAGCGCCGCGCACAGCGCGACGGCCATCACCTGGACGGCGGTCTGCGGGCCCTGCGCGGTCCACAGCGCGCCGAAGACCCACGAGGCGGCCATGAGGCCGAGTGCCTGCCCGGTCTGCACGACGGCGAGACCGGTGGCCCGCCGCTCCTCGGGCAGCAGCGGGCCGGCCAGCGCGCTGACCACGCCGTCGGTGGCCGCGTACACCAGGCCGCGCAGCAGGAGCACGGCCACCAGGACCACCGGGCCGGGCGGCAGGAGCACCAGCAGGTAGCAGACCAGCAGGGCGGCGTACCCGCCGATCACGACGGTGGACCGCCCGATCCGGTCGGCGAGCCGCCCGAGCGGCATCGCGGCGACCAGGTAGGCCGCCGACACGCCAACCGGCAGCAGGGGCAGCCACCCGGCGTCGATGTCCATGCGCTGCTGAAGCATGAGGTAAAGGAACGAGTCGCTGATCGTGGCCAGCGACAGCGGCAGCGTGGCCAGCAGGACGCGACGGTAGGTGCGCTCGCGCAGCAGCCCGGGCGTGCCGCGCAGCGAGACCTTCGGCCGCCCGGCCGCCGGGGCCGCGCCGCCCGGCTCCCTGACGAACAGCACGAGCACCAGCACGCCGATCACCGCGACACAGAAGCTGACCACGAACACCGCGTCGTACGCGGCGCCGGCCGCGGCGACCACCCCGAAGGCGAGGATCGGCCCGAGCAGCGCGCCCGCGGTGTCCATCGCCCGGTGCAGCCCGAAGGCCCGGCCCTGCGCCTCCGGCGGCGCGCTGAGCGAGATCATCGCGTCCCGCGGGGCGGTACGCAGGCCCTTGCCGGTGCGGTCCAGGCCGACGACCAGGCCGATCAGCGGCACGGAGCGGCCGGCGGCGAGGAAGCCGAGCTTGCAGACGGCCGACAGCCCGTACCCGATCCCGGCGACCAGCTTGCGCTGCCGGAACCGGTCGGCGACGTGCCCGCCCACCAGGCGCAGCACCGCGGTCGCGCCGGTGTACACGCCGTCGAGCAGGCCGAACAGCATCGGGCTGAGCTGGAGCTGGTAGATGAGGTACAGCGGCAGGACGGCCGTCACCATCTCCGAGGAGATGTCGGTGAACAGGCTCACCATGCCGAGCGCGACGACGTTCCCGGCGAGGATCCGCCTGGTGCCGCCGTCCCCGAGGCGGGACGGGACGGCGAGGTGGTCGCCGGGCGGCGCGCCGGGCCGGCCGTTCTTCCCGGGCAGGCCGTGGTCGCCCGGCGCGCCGTCCGGGGCTTGGTCCCCCGCGGGCGACGGCGTGCGCGCGTCGGCCCCGCGGGTCTCCGACAGGTACATCAGGCGCGGCCTCCGGCCATCGACGGCCAGGCCGCGCGCAGCGCGTCCCGCCAGTGCCGCATGGGGGTCAGCCCGGCGGCGGCCCAGCGGTCGTGGCCGAGCACGCCGTACGCGGGCCGGGCGGCCGGTCGCGGGAACGCGTCGCTCCCGGTGGGCCGCACCCGCTCGGGGCCGGCGCCGAGCAGCGTGAATACCTCGCGGGCCAGGTCGTACCACGTCGCCGAGCCGCCGCCCGTGCCGTGGTAGACCCCCGGCGCCGCGCCGGAGCGCGCCAGCAACATCAGTTGCGCGGCGAGGTCCCCGGCCCAGGTCGGCTGTCCCGTCTGGTCGGCCACCGCGTGGACGGTGTCCCGCTCGGCCTCCAGCGCGATCATCGTGCTGACGAAGTCGCGGCGCGGCCCGCCGTACAGCCAGGCGGTCCGCACGACGTACCCGGTCTCGGGCAGCGTCTCCAGCACGGCGCGCTCGCCGGCGAGCTTGGTGCGGCCGTAGGCGCTGACCGGCGCGGGCGCCGCGTCCTCGGCGTACGGCGTGCGCGCGGCGCCGTCGAAGACGTAGTCGGTGGAGATGTGGATCAAGGTGGCGCCGAGGTCCGCGCAGGCCTCGGCAAGGGTGCGCACGGCGTCGCCGTTGATCGCCATGGCGCCCGCCTCGTCGTGCTCGGCGGCGTCCACGGCGGTCCAGCCCGCGCAGTTCACCACCACGTCGGGCTTGTCGGCCGCGACGGCGGCGCGCACGGCGCCGGCGTCGCACAGGTCGAGACCGGCCCGGTCGTACGCGGTGATCTGCGGGCCCGACGGGTCGGCGGCGAGCGCAGCGAGGACGGCCCGGCCGAGCATGCCGCTCGCGCCGGTGATCAGCGGCCGGTTCACCGCCGGCCCTTGAGCGGCTTCCACCAGGACGAGTTGTCGGCGTACCAGCGCACGGTGGACGACAGGCCGTCGTCGAACCCGGTCATCGGGGCGTACCCGAGGGCGCGCAGCTTGGCGTCGTCCAGGGAGTAGCGCCGGTCGTGGCCCTTGCGGTCGGTGACCCGCTCGACCATGTCCCAGCCGGCCCGCAGCTCGGTGAGGATGCGGCCGGTCAGCTCGACGTTGTCCATCTCGGCCGTGCCCGCGATGTTGTACACCTCGCCGGGCTCGCCGCGCTCGGCCACGAGCTGGATGGCGCGGCAGTGGTCGTCCACGTGCACCCAGTCGCGCACGTTGCCGCCGTCGCCGTACAGCGGGACCTTGTCGCCCTCCAGCAGGTTGGTCACGAACAGCGGGACGACCTTCTCGGGGTACTGGTAGGGCCCGTAGTTGTTGCCGCAGCGGGTGATCGACACCGGCAGACCGTGGGTGACCGCGTACGCCTGGGCGATGAGGTCCCCGCCCGCCTTGGCCGCGGAGTACGGCGACCGCGGGCGGATCGGGGCGTCCTCCGCCCACGAGCCCTCCTCGATCGTGCCGTACACCTCGTCGGTGGACACCTGCACGACCTTGGACACGCCCGCGTCCAGGCAGGCCTGCATCACCGCGTGCGTGCCGAGGACGTTGGTGCGCACGAAGTCGGCCGCGCCGTCGATGGACCGGTCGACGTGCGACTCGGCGGCGAAGTGGACCACCACGTCGTGCCCGGGGACGGTGTCGGCCAGCAGCGCGGCGTCGCACACGTCGCCGTGCACGAACTCGAAGCCGCCGTCCACGGGGGCGAGGTTGGCGAGGTTGCCCGCGTAGGTGAGCTTGTCCAGCACGGTGACCTTGGCCCCGGCGTACGCCGGGTAGCCGCCGGTCAGGACGGTGCGGACATAGTGGGACCCGATGAACCCGGCGCCGCCGGTCACAAGAAGCCTCATGAGCTGATCTGCACCTTGCTGTGATCGCCGAGCACCAGCCGATGGGCTCGCGGGGTGTTGGGAGCGGGCGTGACCTCGACGTCGTGCCCGATCAGGGACGCCTCGATGCGGCGTACCCCGATGATTGACGCACGGCGCAGCAGAATCGAGTACTCGATCTCGCTGTCCAGAATCTGACAGCCCTCGGCGACCGAGGTGTACGGCCCGACGTAGGAGTCCCGGACCACGGCCCCGGCGCCGACGACCACCGGCCCGACGAGCCGCGAGCGGGTCACCTCGGCGCCCGGCTCGACGACGACCCGGCCGATGATCTCGCAGTCGCCGATGATCTCGCCGTCCAGGCGGCGCTCCAGCCCGTCCAGCACGATGCGGTTGACCTCCAGCATGTCGGTGACGTTGCCGGTGTCCTTCCAGTAGCCGGAGATGACGGTCGACTCGACCCGCCGCCCCTGGTCGATCAGCCACTGGATCGCGTCGGTGATCTCGAGCTCGCCGCGCCACGAGGGCTTGAGCGCGGCCACGCCCTCGTGCACGGCCGGGGTGAAGAGGTACACCCCGACCAGGGCGAGGTCGCTCTTCGGGAACTCGGGCTTCTCGACCAGCCCGACGACCCGACCGGCGTCGTCCAGCTCGGCCACGCCGAACTGCCGGGGGTCGGCCACGTGGGTCAGCATGATCTGCGCGGCCGGGCGCTCGGTCCTGAAACGGTCCACGAGAGACTCGATGCCGCCGACGATGAAGTTGTCGCCGAGGTACATCACGAAGTCGTCGTCGCCGAGGTAGTCCCGGGCGATGAGCACCGCGTGGGCCAGCCCGAGCGGCGCCCGCTGCCGGAGGTAGGTCACCTCCAGGCCGAACGCCGAGCCGTCGCCGACGGCCGCCTCGATCTCCTGCTGGGTGTCGCCCACCACCATGCCGACCTCGCGCACCCCGGCCGCCGCGATGGCCTCCAGGCCGTAGAACAGCACGGGTTTGTTGGCGACGGGCACGAGTTGTTTGGCGGACGTGTGGGTGATCGGCCGCAACCGTGTGCCGGCGCCGCCGGCGAGCACGAGTGCCTTCACTAGTAGGCCCCTCCCCCGTGGACGACGGCCGACCACGTCTTCCACAGAATCTGCAGGTCCAGTATGAGGGACCAGTTCTCGACGTAGCGAAGGTCGAGGCGTACGGATTCGTCCCAGGTGAGATCCGAACGCCCGCTCACCTGCCACAGGCCGGTCATGCCCGGCTTGACGACCAGGCGGCGGCGGACGTCCGTGCCGTACTGCGCGACCTCGTCGGGCAGCGGGGGCCGGGGCCCGACCAGGGACATCTCGCCGCGCAGGACGTTGAGCAGCTGCGGCAGCTCGTCCAGCGAGTAGCGCCGGAGGAACCCGCCTACCCGGGTGATCCGTGGATCGTTCCTCATCTTGAACAACACGCCGTCGAATTCGTTGTCAACCTGGAGATCCAGCTTGAGATTTTCGGCGTCCTGGACCATGGTGCGGAACTTGAAGACCCGGAAGCTGCGCCCGTCGCGGCCCACCCGGATCTGGGTGAACAGCGCGGGGCCGTCGCTGGTGGTGCGGATCAGCACCGCGATGAACAGCATGGGGAAAGCGAGGACGGCCAGCGCCCCGGTCGCCACGAGCCGGTCGAACAGGCTCTTGACCACCTGGCGGGCGCCGTCGAACTCCGGGTGCTCCACGTGCAGCAGCGGCATGCCCGCGACCGGGCGGATGCTGGTGCGCGGGCCGGCGACGTCCATGAGGGCCGGGGCGACGAACAGTTCGGTGCCCTTGGTCTCGATGCTCCACGCCAGGCGGCGCAGCGCGGCGCCGTCCAGCTCGGGGCAGGCGAGCACGGCCACCGCGTCCGCGCTGACCTTGTCGGCGACGGTCGCGACGTCGGCGAAGTCGCCGTAGACGGGCACGCCGTCGATGTCGAGGCCGTTGCCGGGGAACTGGCCGGGCGGCAGGCACGCCGCGACGACCCGCATCCCGTGGTAGGGCTGGCGCCGGAACTGCATCACCAGGTCGAGCACGGCGGTGCGGTGGCCGACGGCCACCACCCGGCGGAGGTACTCGCCTTCGATCCGGCGCCGGTGCAGCCGCTTGCGCATGCGGTAGCGGAACACCAGCGTCAGCACGGTCGCCAGCGGCAGCATCGCCATGACGTAGCTGCGCGCGATCATGGTCTGGGTGGCGTAGGCCCCGATGGCCACCGCGGCCGTGACACCCACTCCACCGTCGAAGACGGCACGGAACTCCTCACTGCCCTCGCCGTGGCTCTTCTCCCGGTACACCCCGGCGAGGGCCATGGCACACGGCCACGCCAGCGCCAGGCCGAAGCCGAAGAGCAACTCCGACCATGGGATGAAGGCCCCCACCCAGAGCCTGAATCCCATGACTGCTTCGCAGGCGATCAGGGCGCATGCCATGTCGCCTGCTAAAAGTGCCCGCATATAGGAGCGCGTCCAGATGCTGGACGCATTCAGCGGGCTCGTGTCGAGCAGCGTGACGGCACGCTCCTCCAGCCCCACCCTCATGCCCACCCCTACCCTGCTCCTGCCTCGTCGTGCAGATAACAGACGGCTGTCGCGTCACTTTGGTTGTCACGTCTCTCCGTAACAACACGAGCACGGGTACCCGTTCAAATACTAAAGATCATCACTAACCAGCGATATAGCTGGGCAATGGCCACAATCGGCCTAGATCCAGGGGCAGCGTCGCCCTTGACGGAACGGTCCAAAACCGTGTACCTAACGGCCACCTGGTTACATTCACCCCATGTCTGGCATAGATGTGCGGCGCTCCGGGCCGGTCACCACGGTGGTGCTCCACCGCCCCGAGGTCCGCAATGCCGTGGACGGGCCCACCGCCGACGCGCTCGCCGCGGCCTTCCGGGAGTTCGAGGAGTCCGACGCCGCGGTGGCCGTGCTGTGGGGCGACGGCGGCACCTTCTGCTCCGGCGCCGACCTGCACGCCATCGGCACCGCGCGCGGCAACCGCGTCGGCGAGGACGGCGACGGGCCGATGGGACCGACCCGGATGCGGCTGAGCAAGCCGGTGATCGCCGCGGTCGAGGGCCACGCGGTGGCGGGCGGGCTGGAGCTGGCGATCTGGTGCGACCTGCGGGTGGTGGCGCGGGACGCGACGTTCGGGGTGTTCTGCCGCCGCTGGGGCGTGCCGCTCGTCGACGGCGGGACCGTGCGGCTGCCGCGGCTGGTCGGCGCGGGCCGGGCCATGGACATGATCCTCACCGGCCGCGCCGTCGGGGCCGAGGAGGCGCTGGCCATCGGGCTGGCCGACCGGGTGGTGCCGTCCGGGCAGGCCAGGCGGGCCGCGGAGGAGCTCGCCGCCGAACTGGCCGCGCTGCCGCAGGCGTGCCTGCGCGGCGACCGGATGTCGGCGCTGGAGCAGGAAGGGCTGCCGCTGGAGGAGGCCATGCGGAACGAGTTCCGGCACGGGACGGAGTCGCTGCGCGCCGCGGCGGAGGGCGTCGGCCGTTTCCGCTCGGGCGCGGGGCGGCACGGCGGCCCCGCGTCCTAGTCGTATTCGAGGTCGGGCAGCGGGGACGGCGGGTCGGGGCTGCGCCAGACGACGACGTAGCTGGAGTTGGCGGTGAGGAACGCCTCGCTGAGCCGGTCCAGGTCGAACTCCGGCAGGTAGCGGAGCCTCGCCAGGAAGGTCGCGTCGGTGGCGGAGCGCGGCACCACGCAGCCCTGACCGTCACGGTCGAGAAGGACGATCAGGATGTCGGACTCGGTGACGCCCCCGACACGGACCTCGACGACGTCCTCCCACGCGAGGGCCTCGACGCTGCCGTCGGCGTAGTGGCGGGTCACGCCCTCTTCGGTGACGTATACATAGGAATCCGGCACTGAGTTGCCGTGCATGGGCGCGATTGTGACGACTCCCGAGCCATCCGTGCAAGGGAAGTGGCTAATCAGCGCCCCAGGTGTGATCCAAATGGGCCGAGACCGCCCTTCTCGCCACCTCGGCGGGCCCGTTGGCGATGGCCCTCAGCAGCCCCAGATGCTCGGCGACCAGCCGTTCCCTGTCCTGGTACACGGTGCGCAGCCGCACCAGCCCGAGACGGGTCTCGGCGGCCAGCACGGAGTACACCCGTTCCAGCCGGGGGCTGCCCACGGCGAGGATCAGCTCCTCGTGCAGGGCCATGTGCTCGGCGACGACGTCGGCCCACGGGGCGTCCGGCGGGAGGGCGGCCATCCGCGACAACGCGCGGTCGGCCCCGGGCACCCGGCTGCCCGCCAGTTTGGTGGCCATCAGGCCCTCCAGGGGGCGCCGCACGAACATCAGGTCGGCCAGGTCGCCGAGGGTGACCTCCGGGACGTAGGCGCTGCGGTTGGGCTCGCGCCGCAGCAGGCCCTCGTGCACCAGGACGGCCAGCCCCTCCCGGACGGTGGGCCTCGCCACGCCGTACCGGGCGGACAGCTCCTGTTCGGGCAGGGGGGTCCCGGGGGCGATCTCGCCGGAGAGCACCCGCCGGCGCAGGTCGGCGGCGAGGGCCTCGACCGTGGAGACAGGGCGCAGCTTCACGCCGACGATTGTGCCTTCCCCCGCGCCCGGGGCGGTACCGGCGCGGCCGGGCGGGGCCGCTCGGGGAGGGCGACCGCGACCAGGCCGGCGCCGAGCAGCGCGAGGCCCGCGAACGAGACGGGGGCGAGGCGCTCGTGCAGCAGGAGCACGCCGAGCAGCGCGGCGACCGCGGGCTCGGCGAGGGCGAGGGTGGCCGCGCGGGCCACCGGCGTGGTGCGCAGGCCCCGGCCGTACAGGTAATAGGAAAGGGCGGTGGTGGCGCAGCCGAGGTACACGGCGGTGAGCAGCCCGCGCGGCTCGGCGAGCCAGGCCGGGCCGTGCCACAGCAGGACGGGCAGCATGATCACCGCCGCCCCGCCGAACAGCACACCCATCACCGCGCCGGAGGGCGCCCCCGCCGTGATGGTCCGCGCGGCGGTGACGGCGTAGAAGCCGTAGAGCAGGCCGCCGGCCAGCGCCAGCAGCACGCCGAGCGGGTCGGCGCCGACCGCCTGCCCGCCGGAGACCAGGGCCGCGCACCCGGCCACGGCGGCGGCCGTCGCGAGGCTCCAGCGGCGGCCGGGCCGCTCACGGTCCCACAGCCAGGACAGCAACCCGGTGAAGACGGGGCCGCTGCCGATGGCGACCACGGTGCCGATCGCCACGCCGGTCCGCCCGACGGCGGCGAAGTAGCACAACTGGTACGCGGCCACCGCGCCGGCGGCGGCGAGCAGCGGCACGGGGCGCGCGCGCAGCAGGGCGGCCAGGGCGGCCGGACCGGCGAGCACGGCGAGCAGGGCGCCGCCGATGACCAGACGCGCCGCCGCGAGCGCGACCGGGCCGGCCGAGCCGTCCGGCACGAGGGTCCCGGCGGTGCCCGCGGTCCCCCACAGCACCGCGGCGGCCACCACGGCGGCGGCACCGGAGGCGGTCCGGCGCCCGGCGAAATGATCTGTTGTCATGACATGGATTGTCTGACAACTAGACACATAACGCTACCGGTTAAGTTGGAGTTCCTGCTCAAAAGGAGCCGTTTCGTTGCTTGAGGGCACTACCTACGCACGATCCCCGTTGGTAATGTTTCGCCACCAATAACCCGCGTGTAACGATCCGGTTCCCCTGCGAGGTCACATGGGCGGGCAAAGAAGATCCATCAAGTTCAAGATCCTGACACTGGTACTGGTGCCACTGGTCTCCCTCATCGGGATCTGGACGTTCGCCGCGACGATCACCACGCAGGATGGATTGCGGCTCCTGCAGATCAGAACGGTCTACGACAACGTGATCAGCCCGGCACGGGCCGTCACGGCAAACATCCAGCAGGAGCGCTATTTATCATTGCTCTACCTCGGGTCCGGCTCCGCCGAGCGCAGTGAGCTGGACGAACAACGAGCCAGGACCGACCGGTCCCGAGCCGTCCTGGAGAAGCTGGCACTGGCGGACAACGTCCGCGAGGTCACCAATCCCGCGCTGCTCACCGCCGTCACCGACTTCGTCAGCGTGACCCGGCGGCTGCCCGACATCCGCGCGCGCGTCGACACCCGCAGCTTCACCCGCATGCTGGCGCTCGACGCCTACCGGCTGATGTCGGACGCGGTGACCCGGATCTACGACAAGAACCAGCTGTCCGACGACCCCTCGCTCAGCGAGCCGACCCGCGCCCTGACCCTGCTCGCCCGCAGCCGCGAGCTGATGAACGAGCAGGCCTCCCTGCTCGCCGCCGTGGTCGGCCTCGGTGCCATGACGGCCGAGGAACGCACGCTGTTCACGTCGATGACGACCAAGCGGCGCCTGCTGTACGAGATGGGCTTCCAGCTCATGGACGCCGAACTGCGCCGGCCGTACATCGTTCTGCAGAACTCGCCGGCCTACACCCGGTACGCCTCGATCGAGGACTCGGTCAACAACGAGGTCAGGCCCGGCCGTCCGCTGCCCGGCGCCTCCGCCACCTGGGGCTCCACGATCCAGAGCCTCAGCATCACCTTCGACAAGCAGGCCGGCATCGCCGCCCAGCAGGTCGCGGACCGGGCCGGCGGCATCGCGGCCCAGACGCTGTGGCAGGTCGGCATCGTGGCCCTGCTCGGTCTGGTCGGCATCGGCCTGTCGCTGTACGTCAGCGTGCGGTTCGGCCGGCGCATCACCGCCGAGCTGGTCGAGCTGCAGCGCGCCGCGCTGGAGCTCGCGCACCACAAGCTGCCCGAGGTCGTCCGCAGGCTGCGGCGCGGCGAGGACGTCGACGTCGCCTCGGACACGCCGCCGATCAGCACCGGCGGCACCGAGGAGATCGTCAACGTCGGCAGGGCCTTCACCTCGGTGCAGAGCACCGCGATCGAGGCCGCCGTCGGCCAGGCCGAGATCCGCAAGGGCGTCAGCAAGGTGTTCCTCAATCTGGCGCGGCGCAACCAGTCGCTGCTCCACCGGCAGCTGACCATGCTGGACTCCCTGGAGCAGCGGGTGACCGAGCCCGACCTGCTCGAGGACCTCTTCGGCATCGACCACCTCACCACGCGCATGCGGCGGCACGCGGAAGGCCTGATCATCATGTCCGGGGCCGTCCCCGGGCGTGGCTGGCGCAACCCCGTGCCGCTCTACGACGTCGTGCGCGCGGCGGTGGAGGAGGTCGAGGACTACCTGCGGGTGCACCTCACCATCCCGGAGAACCTGGCGCTCAGCGGGGCGGCCACCACGGACGTCATCCACCTGCTCGCCGAGCTGGTCGAGAACGCCACGATCTTCTCCCCGCCGCACACCCACGTGGAGGTCCGCGGCGAGGCGGTGGCCCGCGGCTTCGTCATCGAGGTCGAGGACCGCGGTCTCGGGCTGACCCACGAGGAGATGGCCGACATCAACCAGCGGCTCGCCGACCCGCCGGAGTTCGACCTGGCCGACAGCGACCGGCTCGGGCTGTTCGTGGTCGGCCGTCTCGCGGCCCGGCGCGGCATCCGCGTATCCCTGCGCACCTCCCCGTACGGCGGCACCACGGCGATCATCCTGATCCCCGACGGCCTCGTGACCCGGATCCCCGCGGGGGGCGGGTACTCCGTCGAGCAGATCACCGCGCTGGAGGCGGGCGCCGTCGCGACACCGTCCAACGGCAACGGGAACGGCTTCCGGAAGGTGAACGGTGACGGCTACGTGCCCGCTCACCGTGCGCCGCTGGACGCCGAGCCGGACGAATCCGACGGTTTCTCCCAGAGCGAGGTACTGGTCGTCGGTGACGACGACGTCGCCCCCGCCCCCGACGTGCGCGGCGACTCCGGCGCGGCGAAGGGCCGGAGCCTCGGCCTGCCACACCGGGTGCGCCAGGCCAGCCTCGCGCCCCAGCTGAGGGAGTCGGCCAGGGCCGCCGCCGCGGAGCGGGCGGCGGGCGCGGCCGGGGCCGTGGACGAGCCGCCGGCGGAGCCACCCGGGCCGTCGCCGGACATGTTCTCCTCGTTCCGGGCAGGCTGGCAGCGAGCGCGTGACGGGGAGGGGGATATGTCATGAGCGACGGAGAGCGCTGGCTCGACGAGGACGCCGGGCCACTCGTCCGTCCGTACACGGTCACTCGTGGCCGTACCCGGCCCACCGGCCCGGCGTTCGACATGGTGGCGATCGTCCGCATCGTCCCGGGAGCACGTCCAGGCCCCGGTCTCGGGCCGGAGCACATGCGGGTGCTGCGCCTGTGCACGCAGCCGATCTCGGTGGTCGACCTGACCTCCGACAGCGGCCTGCCGCTGACGGTCACCCGCGTCCTGCTCGGCGATCTGCGCGACCAGCAGCTGATCACCGTACGGCCGCCCGCGTCCGTCTCGTCGCTACCTGAAGAGCGCATCCTTCGGGAGGTGATCCAGGGTCTGCGGGCTCTGTGATCCATCTCCCGGTCGTGGGGGTATCCGGTCCTGACCTACCGGGTACCCCCACGGCTTTTCCGTCTCTACGCGGGGAGGGGGCCCGCGAGGGGGCAGGTCAGCGTGGTAGTCGTGGCAGGTAAAGGTTTCGTACCTATTTGGGCGCTATGGGTAGCGAAATGGGTAGTTATCCCGTTACTTGGTATTAACCGTTCGAGGCATACTCGACGCGATGGCAAAGCCCACGACAGCCACGAGATAGATCAGATACGAAGGTAAGTCCCATGTGTCACCACGAACCTCAGTGCCCGCCCGCGAACGCCGTAGACCACGAAGCGGCGTGCATGGTGGCGTTCCACCCCGAGCAGGGGTGGGGACTGCTCTGCAACGGCGTGGTTGTCTTCGACGACACTGGTGAGCTCATGCCGGACGGGCGCAGCGTCCCCATCCACCGGACGCCCCCCAATCGCTCGTACATGCAGGCGGCGTGACCATGTCCGTGATCACGTCGGACGCCCGGATGGCCACACGCGCCCAGAGCAGGCCGGTCCTGCCCGTGCGATCGGCATGGCGCGACGGGTCCCGGGCCTCCTGGCTGCTGGCCCCCGAGCCGACCACGGTCCCCCGGATCCGCCGGCGGGTGCGCAGGCAGCTCGCCGAGTGGGGGGTTCCCACCTGCGGCGACGTCATCGAGCTGCTGGTCAGCGAGATCGTCACCAACGCGATGCGTCACGCGTGGGGCGCGGTGATCACCCTCTCGATGGACAACGGCACCTGCCGCTGCGAGGTGCGCGACACCAACCCGGCCATGCCGGCGATCTGCTGCCCGCACGAAGCGGATGAGGGCGGACGCGGGATGTACCTGATGGAAGCGCTCTCCGACCGCTGGGGCAGTTACCCCGTCCCCACCGGCAAGGTCGTCTGGTTCGAGGTCGCCTGCTCCCCCGGAAACGGCCACCACGATGCCTGACACCCCGGCCTCCGACCCCCGCGCCCAGGGCACCCGCACCACCCCGGCCCCCGGGGCGGGCCGCCCCGGCCTGGTCCGCGAACTCCGCCTCCGCCGGGCCCGCCGCCGCCCCGAAACGGAAACCCCCGACCTGCGCACCCCCTCAGGCCGCGTCCTCCCCTACTGACCACCCCCATCCCCCGTGCGAACTCCGGGGGCGCACCACCGATCGACGTACTCCACCCGGCCCACCGCTCCGTGAACTCCCCGGAGCCGCGCCACCGCGAATCCCCGGCCCCCACCACTCCGTGAGCATTCCGGAGGCGCACCACCACGCGTCCCGACCCGCCGCTCCGTGAGCATTCCGGAGCCGCACCACCACGCGTCCCGGCCCGCCGCTCCGTGAGCATTCCGGAGCCGCACCACCGCGTTTCCCGGCCCGCCGCCCCTTGAGCAGCGCGGAGCCGTGCCACCGATCGACCCGCTTCGCTAGTGGCCCGGCTGGTTGGTGCCGGCCGGAGGCTCCGGGCCGTGGGAGGCGCGCTGTTCCTCGGCCCAGACGGCGATCTGGGCGCGGGAGTGGACGCTCAGTTTGCCCATGATGTGCTCGATGTGGCCCTCCGCGGTGCGCTGGGCGATGACCAGGGTGGCGGCGATCTCCTTGTTGCTCAGGCCGCGGGCGACCAGTTCGGCGATCTCGGTCTCCCTGCGGGTCAGGGGGGACGGGCGAACGGCGGGCTCGCTGGCCAGTTCCCGCTCGCCGAGGGCGTAGGAGAGGATCTCCTCCAGCGGGAGCCACGCTCCCTCCGAGGCCGCGCGGGCCAGGCCCGACGGGCCGATGGCCGTCCTGATGCGGGCCGTGCACTCGTCATGGAACTCGGCGAGATGCCCGAAACCGGAGAGCGGCATGCCGGGGGTGCGCCGGACGTTGCAGACCGCGCCGAGCAGCCGGGCCGCCCGCCCGCAGTCCCGGTCCCGCGCCGCGGCCCACGCCAGCACCTCCAGCGCGACCCTGATGCCGAGCCAGTCGTCCATCGCCCCGGTGAACCGCAGGCTGTCCTGGGCCAGGGACGTCGCCCGCGTCACCTCGCCCCGCCGCCACATCTCGACGGCCAGCGCCATCAGCGCGTACGCCCGGTGCCAGCCCTCGCCGTGCGCCGCGCAGATCGAGAGGGACTCCTCGGCGGCGGCGACGGCCCGCTCGGACTCGCCCTCCTCCGAATAGGCGAGGCACAGCCGGTTCAGCGTCAGCGCGACCCCCCGGTCGTTCCCGGCGGCCCGGTGACCGGCCAGCGCCTCGTGGTACAGCTTCTTCGCCGACTCGGGGTCCCGGTCGTCCATGGCGATCATCCCGGAGTACAGGACGACGTCGGCCAGCACCTCGTCCAGGCCGAGCCGCTCGGCGAGGCTCCGGCTCTCCATGAGCATCGCCAGCGCGTCGGCCTTCTCCCCCTGGAAGATCGCGAGCCAGCCGTTGCCCGCCAGCGCGCGGGCCCGCGTCCCGCTGGGCTCGGTGACCTGGGCGAGCGCCTCGTCCAGCCACCGGCGCCCCTCCCGCACGTGGTTGCTGGTCTTCCAGTGGTAGAGCAGGTCGATGGCCATCCGCAGGCAGGTCTCGGCCCCGTCCGGGTGGTCCAGGGAGAAGCGCAGCGCGGCCCGCAGGTTGGCGTGCTCCAGCCGCAGCCTGGTCAGCAGCTCCAGCTGGGCACCGCTGAACAGCCGCTCCCGGGCGGCGGCGGCCATGCCCGCGTAATAGTCGCGGTGCCGCAGGGCGAGCCGCTCGTGGTCGCCCGAGGCGGCCAGGCTCTCGGCGCCGTACTCCTGGATGGTGTCCAGCAGGCGGTACCGCACGCCGCGGGGGTGTTCCTCGCGCAGCAGCACCGACTTCTCCACCAGCCCGATGACGAGGTCGATGACCTCCTCGCGGGCGATCCCGTCCCCCGGGCAGACGGCCTCGGCGGCCTCCAGGTCCAGGCTGCCGGCGAAGACCGAGGCCCGGCCCCACAGCAGCCGCTCGGGCCCGGTGCACAGCTCGTAGGACCAGTCGATGAGCGCGCGGAGCGTCTGGTGCCGCTTGCTGGCCGCGCTGGAGCCCGCGGTGAGCAGGCGGAACCGGTCGTCGAGGCGTTCGAGGAGCTGGCCGACGGACAGGGCGCGCAACCGTACCGCGGCGAGCTCGATCACCAGGGGGATGCCGTCCAGGCGGCGGCAGATGCGCACGACGGCATCGCGGTTGCCGTCGGTGACGGCGAAGCCGGGGACGACGGCGGCGGCGCGCTCGGCGAACAGCCGTATCGCGTCCACCTGGGCGAGGTTCTCGGTGGGCAGGCCCGGGCGGTCGGGGTCGGGGAGCGGGAGGGGCAGGACCGAGAGGGTCTGCTCTCCGGCGATGCCGAGGGCCTGGCGGCTGGTCACGATCACCTGCAGCTCGGGGGCGCAGGCGAGCAGTTCCTGCAGCAGGACGGAGCAGTCGTGCAGCCGGTGCTCGCAGTTGTCGAGGATCAGCAGGGCGCGGCGGTCCCTGAGGTACTCGACGACGGACTCCATGGCCGGGCGGGCCGGGTCCTCCTGGATGCGTAGCGCGTCGGCGACGCTCTGCGGCAGCAGATCGCAGGTCTCGGCCGTGCTCAGCTCGACGAACCACACCCCGCCCGGGTAGGCGCGCCGCACCTCGGTGGCGATGCGGGCGGCCAGCCGGGTCTTGCCCACCCCGCCGGCGCCGACCAGCGTCACCAGCCGCGACGTGGACAGCTTCGACCGTACGTCGGCCATCTCCTGCCGGCGTCCGACAAAGCTCGTCACCTCGGCGGGCATTCCCCGCGCCCGCCGATGCTCCCCCGAGGTATGTCCCATACCTTCCCCACTGCCTGAGCCCGGCGCCGCATCCCCCGCATCACCATGCCCCTGCGAAGGCCTGAAGGTCGGCCCACGCCCCTTATGCCCACCTCTCGCACTGCCCCACCCACCGATCCCGCCACCACACGGCAAACCTTCGCCCATTTCCTCCATAAGGAGATATCGGCGCCCGGCCGGCGGCCGGGCGCCGCCGCCTGTCACATCAGGCCGGTGATGTGCCGGCCCGGCCGAGATGCCGGGCGAAGAAACGGACCGCGCTGTCCGCCTCGAACCTGGGCAGCGCCATGTGTGTGCCCGCGTTGGCGTGCAACGTCTTCTCCTTCGAGGCGAAGGCGTCGAACAACGCGAGACCGGACTCGCGGGGGATGTGCTCGTCGTCCCACTGGAGCGCGAACTCGACGGGCACGGTGATCTGTCTCGCCGCCTCGGTCAGGGAGTCGTGCCAGAAGACGCCGAAGACCGCGGCGGTGATCCTGGGGTCGGCCGCCGTCAACGGCACCCCGATCGCGGTGCCCATGGTCAGGCCGAAGTACCCGACGGGCCCTCCGGCGCCGATCTCCGGCAGTTCCTGGAGGGCGTCCAGGGTCGCCCGCCATTCCGGCACGGCCCGCTCCGCCAGCTCGGCGTTGTACCGGACGACGATCGGGCCGACCGGCTCGCCCGCAGCCATCGCCTGCCGCAGCGCGGCGATCTGCCGCTCGTCGGCCGCCGTGCGCGGCCGGCCGCCGTGTCCCGGCGCGTCGACGGCCGCGACGGTGAACCCGCAGCCGGTCACCAGCCGCCGCGCACGCCCGACCATCCCCGGTGCCCTCTTGTCCTGGCCGCCGCCGTGCCCCAGCAGCACCAGAGGCGCGCGGCCGGACACGGAGCCGGAGCCGGACACCGGCGACCAGAGCACGCCCGGAACCTCACCCACGGTGAAGTCGCGCTCGACGACACCGTCCGACGATGTCTCCGCGGTGAAACGCACAGAATGCATAGGTTGTTGCCCTTCGGGATCGCCATGGGGTTCGGGGCGCTCCCGGCGACACCTACCTCGATCGCCCGGCCATGACGAACCGGGGGAGCACCCACGTCGATACAGCGTTCATGGGTCTCACCTCCTCGTGCGATGTCACGGCCACCTGCAAGCTACCAGCCCGACCGCTCTCCGCTTCACCCCTTTTCCCGCGCTTTCGAACGGGAACGCCGGCCCCTGGTCACCCCACGTCGAGCGACCCGTCCTCCTTGAACGGAAACGCCCCCCACGCCACCTCCCAGAGATAGCCGTCGGGGTCGGTGAAGTACCCCGTATACCCGCCCCAGGCCGTGTCCTGCCCCTGCTTGACGATCTCGGCCCCCGCCTCCGCCGCCAGCGCGAGGGTCTCGTCGACCTGATGCCGCTCCCTGACGTTGTGCGCCAGCGTGATCCCCGTGAACTTCGACCGCGGCACATCCCACCCCGGCCCGACGTCCTCCGCCAGCTCCCCGTACGGATACAACGCCAGCACCGTCCCCGACATCTGGAAGAAGACGATCCCCTCCTCCGGCTTGCGGGTGGTGGGCAGCCCCAGCCCGTCCCGATAGAACTCGTACGACCGACGAAGATCGGCCACACCCAGTGTGATCAGCGAAATCCGAGCTTCCATCCCCCCAGTATGTGCACCCCACCGACAATCCCCCGCGGGTCAGGCGGGGGTGATGTCCTTGGGGTCGAAGGTGTAGACGATCATCCAGTGGGGGTCCAGGCGGTAGTAGGCGACGTCGCCCCAGTTGGTGGGGGATTCCCCGTAGTGGGTGGTCAGGTAGGCCAGGGTTTCCGGCCACCCGGGGTCGGCGGGGGCGTCGGGGGGGTTGAGGATGCGGGCGGCGCCGTGGGTGAAGACGCCCAGGGACTCGCCGCGCATGTGGGCGGCGCTCACGGCAGGGCGGGTGCGCAGGTGAACCGCCTTGGCGGCGGTGGTGGAGGTGCCGAAGATCCACTTGCCGTGGAGGAAGTGGCCGTCCACGCCGCCGATCCTGGGCTCGCCGCGGGCGGTGACGGTGGAGAGAGCGAGTGTGCACATGCCGGTGAGGACTTCGGTGAGCTGTCGCGCCGGGATCGTGCGTTCGCCTGGCTTGACGATGGAGCGCAGGTGGGCGGTGGAACCCGCCAGGGAGACGTCCAGCAGGGCCTGGAGCTCTTCGAGCTCGGAGTCGGTCTCGTGCATTCGGCCACTCTGACCGACGCCACCGACATTTCGCGGTCAGCGGGCGCCGGCCGTCCGGCGGGGCGGTCCGAGACCGAGCCACACGGCGGGGATCGCCACCAGGACGGCCACGGCGATGCCCAGCAGGGCATAGGAACCGGTGGCGACGATCAGGCCCGCGGCGATCGTGCCGGTGGCGCCGCAGACGTTCATCAGCAGGTCGGAGAGGCCCTGGGCGGAAGGGCGGTGGTCGAGGGCCACCGACTCGCTGAGCAGGGCGGACCCGGCCACCAGGCCGCAGGACCACCCCGTGCCGAGGAGGAACAGGCCGAGGCTGAGCAGGGCGACGTCGTGCGGGGCGGCGGAGGCGGCGAGCCCGGCGGCCAGCAGCAGCTGGAGCAGGCCGATGACCAGGACGGGGATCGCGCCGATCCGGTCGGCGAGCCAGCCGACCAGCGGGGAGAAGACGTACATGCCGGTGATGTGCGCGCTCAGGACGATCCCGATGATCGACAGGCCCATGTCGCCGTGGTCGAGGTGGACCGGCGTCATCGACATGATCGACACCATGGCCGTGTGGCTCACCGCGATCGCCACCAGCGCGCGCCGGGCGGCGGGCGTCTCCCGCACCACCCGCCACGACCCGCGCAGAGTCCTCTTCGGCGCGACCGGCCCGCCGTCCCCCTCGCCCGGAGTGCCCCGGGCCACGAGCAGCGGGTCGGGACGCAGCCCCGCGACCACGATCACGGCCGCCAGCGCGAACGTGAGCGCGGCCAGCGCGAACGGCCCCGCCTCGGCGCCGAGCCCCAGCGCGGCACCGGCGTGCCCGGCGGGGTCGGCAAGGTTGGGACCGGCGACCGACCCGATCGTCGCGGCCCAGACCACCAGGGACAGGTGCCGCCCGGCGTGACCCGGCGGTGACAGGTCGGTCGCGGAGTACCGCGCGGCGAGATTACCCGCGCTCGCCGCCCCGAACAGCACCAGACCAAGGAGCAGCAGCGGCCACGACCTGATCGAGATGGCCCCCACGCAGATCAGGCACCCGAGCACCGCGACCCCGTACGTGAGCAGCAGCCCGGCCCGCCGCCCGGCCCGCCCGGCGAGCTGCGCCGCCGGTATCGCCAGCAACGCGGCCCCGAGCACCGTCGCCGTCCCGGCGAACCCACTGATCGCCACCGACCCCGAGATCTCCGCCACCACCAGAGAACTGAGCGCGGCCCCGGTGGCCACCCCGATCCCCCCGGCGATCTGCGCCGCCGAGAGCACACCGAGCGTCCGCCTCTGCAGCCGCCGAAGGTCGGGCCGATCGTTCTTGTGCTGGGCGACGGCGATCTGTCCAGAAGGTTCGGTCACGAGTGAAGTGTGCCATCACTCCTGTTGCCCGCCCCAGCGAGTTTCCCGCCCGGCCTTTCAGCAGCGCAGGATCGCGGCGTCCCAGTCCTCGTCCGGCCCGAACAGCCGCCGCGGCTTCATCGCGTCCAGCCTCCCGAGCAGCAGCTCGGACGGGACCAGCGTCCCGAGGGGAACGGGCTCCACCGCGACCGGTACGTCCAGCAGTTCCTCGGCGATGGTCGTCAGCGCGGCGCGGGCGTCCGAGGCGTGTGGCCGGTCGACCTCGATCTGCACGACCAGACGGTCGGGGCGGGCCTGGGCCCGCCAGAACAGCACGCCTAGCTCGACGGGCAGGCGGTAGACGGCCTCCTCGACCTGGCGTACGGACAGGCTCTTGCCGGCGACCTCGTTGCCGTGGGAGATCCGGCCGAGCACCCGGATGGTGGGCAGGTACCAGCCGCACTCGCACTCGGCGTAGTGGATCTCGACGTCGTCCCCGAGGTCGTACCTGATCAGCGGCATGGCCTCCTGGTACAGGGGGGTCACCACGAGCTGCCCGGCGCCCTCGCGGGCGAACGTGCCGGTCGCGGCGTCGTACACCTCGGGCAGCAGGCGGTCGGCCCAGAAGTGCATGACGCCCGCCGGGCAGGTGCCCGCGACCGAGCCGACCTCGGTGGAGCCGTACACGTCCAGCACCGGTGTGCCGCCCCACAGCTCGCTGATCCTGGCGCGGCGCGCGGGGCTGAGCGGCTCACCGGCGGTGTAGAACGCCCGCAGGGCCGGGAAGTCGGTCTCGGTGCGGTACCCGGCCAGCTCGGCCCCGGCGGCCCACACCAGGCACTCGCTCGGGGTGGACCACGTGAGCGTGACGTCCAGGTCGTGCAGGGCGCGGACCACCCGCGAGTACGGCGACGCCAGCGACCGGCAGTCGCTCGGGATCACCGTGGCGCCGACGGCGAGGCCCGCCTGGTGGGCGAGGTGCCCGGCCATCACCAGCGCGTACGGGATGCGCACCAGCAGCGTGTCCTCGGCCGTCATCGGGATCGAGTTGCGCAGGAACCGGTCGACCAGCTCGGCCCATTCCTCCGCCGTGTAGTACGTGGGGGTGGGTGTCGCGGCGCCGCTGGTCCCGCTGGACTCGTGATAGGTGGCGAGCCGTGTCTTCGGCACCGCCAGCATTCCGAACGGATAGCTGTCCCGCAGATCCTCCTTGGAGGTCATCGGGAGCCCGTCGAGCCCGGTGACGGGCCGGCCGCCGAACCGTTCCCGGTAGAAGGGGGACTTCGCCACCTGCTCGAACACCATGTGCAGCTGCTTGTCCTGCGCCGCCCACAGCTGGTCGAAGCTCGTCCAGTGGTCGGCCCTCGGCAGTTCCTCGCTCATGCGCTTCTCCTCACCGACATCGAAGAATGCTGCCACCCCGCCGGGCCCGCCCACATCTTCCGTGATGCGGTCCTGGGGGGCCCGGGCCGATGAACGATGATGGGGATCGCGCGCGGCCTCCCCCGGCGCGCGCGAGACCTACGGAAGCGTGAGGTACCCCCGGTGATCCACCACGTGCAACTGGGCTGCCCCCCGGGCAGCGAGCCCGTGCTCCGCGCGTTCTACGAGGATGTGCTCGGCCTGACCGAGATCCCCAAGCCGCCCGTGCTGGCCGCCCGCGGCGGCTGCTGGTTCCGCGGCGACGGCATCGAGCTGCACCTCGGCGTCGAGCCCGATTTCCGCCCCGCCCGCAAGGCCCACCCCGGCCTCCTCGTCCGGAACCTCGACGACTGGGCCCGCCGCCTCACCGAGGCGGGCTACCCCGTCACCTACGCCGACGAGATCCCGGAGCTGCGCCGCTTCCACTCCGAGGACCCGCACGGCAACCGCCTGGAGTTCCTGGAGCCCGTCTCCTAGCGGCACATCGGCTCCCGCTCGCGGAGGATCCGCGGGCCGGGTGAGCTGAATCTTTCACCGGGTTGTCCGGCCGCGGATGGCCGTTTACCCAGCTTCCGGACGGTGTCCGCCGAGGTTCCGCGCTGATTCGGCCATGCTGCCCCGCTCATTTAGCGACTCACCCCCGGCAGCGCGGCCGCGGCGTTATGTACACCTTCCCGAAACATGCCGACCCTTGGAACACCAGCGTCCGGCGGCGGGAGACCCGGATGGGCGATGGGCGGCGTCACGGCGGGGACGGCGGCTCACGGTGAGATCCATCTTGGAGATGATTGTCAATGGGGCATGCGCAGAGCCGATTCCACCGCAAGGTCCTGACGATCCTCACGGCGGCGGTGCTGGCCGCGGCCGGGCTGGTGCTCGTCACCTCGCCGCGGGCCGACGCCGCGGTGGCCTGCGAGCTCGTCTACACCTCCAACACGTGGGGCACGGGATCGGGCGGCTTCACGGCGTCCATCGTGGTCAAGAACACCGGTGACCCCCTCACGGCCTGGACGCTGAGCTTCACGTTCCCGGGCAGCCAGCAGCTGACCGTGGGCTGGGCGGCGACCTGGACCCAGTCCGGCCAGCGGGTCACCGCGCAGAGCCAGGCCTGGAGCGGCTCGGTCGCCACCGGCGCGTCCTTCACCGTCGGGTTCAACGGGAACTGGACCGATGGCAACCCGCCCCCGA
Source organism: Sphaerisporangium aureirubrum (assembly GCF_042658925.1). NCBI lineage: Bacteria > Bacillati > Actinomycetota > Actinomycetes > Streptosporangiales > Streptosporangiaceae > Sphaerisporangium > Sphaerisporangium aureirubrum. The sequence continues at coordinate 158,226 of NZ_JBHSRF010000001.1, read as the reverse complement.
GGGACTTCGCCGTCAACGGGGTGCCGTGCGCTTACGTCCTGATCCCGAGCCCCACGCCGAGCCCGACCCCGACCCCGACGTTCCCGTCCCCGCTGCGCATCATCGTCATCCCCACCACGCTGTCGGTGCCCGAGGGCGGTCAGGCGAGCGCCCAGATCAGGCTCAACTCGCAGCCCACCCGGGACATCATCGTCGGCACCGCCCGCGTCCAGGGTGACACCGACCTGGCCGGCGGCCCGCCGCTGACGTTCACCCCGAGCAACTGGAACATCCCCCAGAACTTCGCGGTGACCGCCGCCGAGGACGCCGACACCACCAACGGCACGGCCATCTTCGACACCCGCAGCAGCCAGATCCCCGGCAGCAGCGCCGTGCTGTGGAACGCCGCCGAGATCGACAACGACGGCCCCGGCTCGACCCCGCTGCGGATCCTGATCACCCCCACGGCGCTCATCGTGCCCGAGGGCGGCCAGGGGATCGTGCAGGTGCGGCTCAGCGCGCGGCCGACCCTCGACACCATCGTCGTCGCCGGCCGGGTCCAGGGTGACACCGACCTGGCCGTGGGCGGCCCGCTGACCTTCACCCAGGGCAACTGGAACGTCCCGCAGACCATCCTCGTGACCGCGGCCGAGGACGCCGACTCGCTGAACAGCACGGCCGTCTTCGACTTCCGCAGCAGCCAGATCAGCGGCGGCGGCACCGTGTCGCTGAACGTGGCCGAGCTGGACAACGACGTCCCGGGATCGACCGCCTCGCCCACCGTCCCGGTCGACAACCCCTTCATCGGGGTGTCCGGGTACGTCAACGCCGACTGGGCGGCCAACGTCGAGAACTCCGCCGCGACGGCAGGCGGGTCCGCCGCGGAGCGGATGCGCCGCCTGAGGACGGTGCCCACGGCGATCTGGCTGGACCGGATCGCCAAGGTCACCGGCACCGTCGGCGTCCGAGGCCTGGAGGCCCACCTGGACGACGCTCTGGCGCAGAACGCGGGCTACGTCACCCTGGTGCTGTACGACCTTCCCGACAAGGACTGCCTGGCCCAGGTGTCGCCCGCCGAGCTGCACGCCGCGGACAACGGCCTGAACTGGTACAAGACCCAGTACATCGACGCCATCGCCTCCATCGTCTCCAAGAGCAAGTACTCCCGGCTGCGCATCGCCACGATCATCGAACCGCGCTCGCTGGCCGATCTGGTGACCGGCAACAACTACCCGTCCTGCGTGGCGGCGGCGCAGAGCGGCGTCTACGTGGACGGCATCCGCCATGCCCTGGACCGGCTCTCGCCGCTGCCCAACGTCTACACCTACCTCGACGCCGGGCACTCCGGATGGATCGGCTGGGACGACAACTTCGGCGCGCTGGCCACCCTGATCTCCTCCACCGTGCGGGGCTCGGCCGGCGGGGCGACGAGCCTGGACGGCATCGCGACCAACGTCGCCGACTACATCCCCACCGAGGAGCCCTTCCTCCCCGACGCCACCCTCATGTTCGGCGGCGTCCCCCTCCGCTCGGCCACGTTCTTCGAGTGGAACCCCTACTTCGACGAGCGGGACTACGCGACGGCGATGCGCGCCTCCCTCATCCAGCGCGGCCTGTCCAGCTCCATCGGCACCGTGATCGACACCTCGCGCAACGGCTGGGGCGGGGTGAACCGGCCTACCTCGGTGAGCACCTCGACCGAACTGGACCCCTACGTCAACCAGAGCCGCGTGGACCGGCGCCCGTACCGGTTCAGCTGGTGCAACCAGCGGGGCGCGGGCGTCGGCGCCCGCCCGGTGGCCGCGCCGCTCCCCGGCGTGGACGCCTTCCTGTGGGTCAAGCCGCCGGGCGAGTCGGACGGCGTGGGCGGCCCTGTGGTGCCTCCGGGATCCGTGGTCGACCGTATGTGCGACCCGGCCGCCACCAACCGGTTCAACCCGATCGTGCTGACCAACGCGCTGCCCAACGCCCCGCTCTACGGCGACTGGCACCACGAGCAGTTCGCGATGCTGGTGGACAACGCCTACCCCGCGCTCTGACCCCCGCAGGCCGGGCGTCCAGGCGCCCGGCCCCGCTCCAGGAGAGGACCTTCTATGAGACCCGGGACCGGCCGCCGGTACCGTGCCCTGACGGTGCCGGTGGCGCTCGCCCTCGCCACCGCTGGCGTGCTTACCGCGCAGAGCGCGTCGTCGGCCGCCGCCTCGTGCGAGGCCAAGTACACGGCGTGGCAGTGGGGCACCGGTTCCGGGGGCTTGACCGCGACCCTGGAGGTCAGGAACACCGGCGGCGCGTTCCGGGGCTGGACGGTGGCCTTCGCGTTCCCCGGGAGCCAGGTCCTCACCCAGGGCTGGGGGGCGGTGTGGCGGCAGACGGGCACCCGGGTCACCGCGCGGAACCAGCCGTTGGACGCCGACGTGCCGACGGGCAGGACGCTCACGATGGGCTTCAACGGCACGTGGCGGGGAAGCAACCCCCACCCGGCCGCCTTCACGCTCAACGGCGTGACGTGCACCCCTCCCGGCACCCCCACCCCGACCCCCACGCCAACGCCGACCCCCACGCCAACGCCGACTCCGACGCCGACGCCGACCACCGGTAACCCGGCCAACCCGTTCGACGGTGGGCGCGGCTACGTCAACCCGGACTGGTCGGCCAACGTCGAGTCGTCCGCCGTCACGGCGGGCGGGGACGCCGCGCGGCGGATGCGGGCGGTCGCGGACGTCTCCACCGCGGTCTGGCTGGACCGGATCTCCAAGGTGACCGGCGGCGGCGGCGTCACCCGGACCCTGGTGGACCACCTGGAGGGCGCCCTCGCGCAGCAGGCCACGTACGCCACCTTCGTGCTGTACGACCTGCCGTACCGGGACTGCACCAACCCGGCGGGCGGCGGCGAGCTGGCGTCGAGCACCGGCCTGAACAGGTACAGGGCCGAGTTCATCGACCCGATCGCCGAGATCGTCGCCCGGCCGCGCTACCGCGGCCTGCACGTCGCGTTCGTCGTCGAGCCGCGCTCGCTGGCCGCGCTGTCCATGGCCACCAACCAGGAGGAACCCATGTGCCAGACCGCCCTGGCGAGCGGCGTGTACACCGACGGCATCCGGTACGCCCTGAACACGCTCGGCGCGGTCCCCAACACCTACCTCTACCTGGACGCCGGGCTCTCCCCCTGGATGGGCTACGACACCGTCCTGCCGGGATTCCTCGACCGGCTGACCACCACGGTGCGCGGCGCCGCGCAGGGCCTGGCCGCGGTGGACGGCTTCGCCACCAACGTCACCGACTACGTCCCGATCGACGAGGTCTTCCTGCCCGACCCGGCGCACATCGCCGGCGGGAGCCCGGTGTACACCAGCAGCTACTTCGACTGGAACCGCGTCTTCGACGAGCGCGACTACGCCACGGGACTGCGCAACGCCCTGATCAGCCGCGGCTTCTCCGCCTCGATCGGTATGGTCGTGGACACCTCGCGCAACGGCTGGGGCGGCCCGGCCCGCCCGTCCGCGGTCAGCACGTCGACCCAGCTCAACACCTACGTGGACGAGAGCAGGATCGACCGCCGCTCCTATCACTTCAACTTCTGCAACCAGACCGGCGCGGGCCTCGGCGAACGCCCGAGGGCGGCCCCCGCGAGCGGGATCCACGCCTACCTCTGGATCAAGCCCCCCGGCGAGTCGGACGGCGTCAGCACGCCGCCCATCACCGACGAGGACGACCCGAACGCCCGGTACGACCCGATGTGCGACCCGACCCGCTACGGCCGCTACGACACCGACGAGCTGAACGGCTCGCTCCCCGGCGCCCCGCACACCGGCCGCTGGCACCACGCCCAGTTCGCCATGCTGGTCGCCAACGCCTACCCGTCGCTGTGATCGGCTGACTCGCGGGCCGGCCGGGCTTTCTCGCCGGACGGCCTCCCTCGGCCGGGCCGTGCGCGGCGGCCCGGCCAAGGAGGGCCTATCGGAGGGTCACCACGGGGAGGGCGCCGGGGGCGCCACGACCGGCGGGCGGTCGTCGCAGGTGATGGTGTTGGGCAGTTCCCAGGCGGCGAGCCAGGGGCCGGTGGTGCCGCCGCCGTCGTTGCCGCCGAGGTCGGTCAGGGAGAACTCCGAGCCGGCCGGGGTGAAGTGGAACGACCCGCAGTTGTTGACGCCGACGGCGCCGACGTTGCGGGCGTCCACGTTCTCGAACGTCGCCGAACCGGCCACCCGGGCGCTGACCACCGAGGTGCCGGTGCCGTCCACCCTGATGTCCTTGAAGTGGACGTTGGAGATCGAGTACAGGTCCTTCACGCCCCACTCGCTGACCAGCATGATCGCGTTGTAGGTGCTGTCCAGGAAGTGGTTGCCCACCACCTGGATGTCCGCGTCGATGGTCTTCTCCAGCGCGTAGAACCAGATCGCCCCGAGACCGATGTTCCAGTTCAGCTCGAACGTGCCGGCCCGCACCGTCGTGTTGTTCCTGATCCACAGGTGCCCGGTGAACGCCTCGGCGCCGAAGCGGGAACCCACCTGGAGGGCGCTGCCCTCCCGGATCGGGTCGGCCACGAGGTTGTTGGACACCGTGTTGTCCGTGCCGCCGTAGACGGCGATGCCGTTGGCGAGCACCGGGGTCTGCACGGTGTTGTGGTCGAAGGTGTTGCCGGTGTTGGCGGTCTTCTCCGACCACATCGCGAGGCCGTCGTCACCGGTGTTGCGGACGAAGGTGTCGGCCACCAGCGAGTCGCGCACGCCGGTGTGGAAGTTGATGGCGTCGGCGATCTGGTCGACGATCACGTTGCCGGTGACGCGCAGGTTCCGCATCGGGCCGTCGAACCACATGCCCACCTTGGTGTGGCGGATGTACAGGCCGTCGATGGTCGAGTCGCTCAGCGCGCCGCCGACGCCGTTCACCTGGTCGGTGTCGACGCGCTCGCGCACGTCGCCCTCGATGGCGAAGCCGGACAGGTGGACGTTCCTGCTGCCGCCCGCCGCCGCGTCCTTGCCGTAGAAGCCGACGCCGGTGTGCACCGAGCCGTCCGGGGCGGGGGTGGGAAGGGCGACCTCGCGGCCCTTGACGATCGTGTACCAGTTGCCCGCGCCCTCGATCGTCACGTCGTCCACGAGGATGTGGCGGTTCACCTGGTAGGTGCCCGGCGGGATGTACACCTTGAGCCTGTTGCGCTTGGCGAAGGCGATGGCCTTGTCGAACGCGTCCGCCGAGTCGCGCCTGCCGAGCGGGTCGGCGCCGAACAGCAGCACGTTCGCCGCCACCAGCCGGACGTGCGGCGCCCCGACGAGCTCGGAGTCGAGCAGGTCGACGACGGTCCACGCGGCGCCGCTCCCGGCGGGGGCGGTCAGCCGCACCCGGTCACCGGCGCGGTAGGTCCTGCCGAGCAGGAGGCGCTGCTCGTCGTAGAAGTGCGACGGCCGGAACGGCTTGGTGATCACCGGGGCCGGCGTGGTGGCGTTCGGCACGCACTGGCACTCGGTGATCCACCAGTCGGGGTGCAGCAGGTCGCCGTTCGGGTCGTTGCTGAACGGATATTGGTTGTACAGCCACGCGTACTGCGACGTGAGGGTCATCACCTTCTTGGCGCCGCCGTTCACCGTGACGTCGAGCGGCGCGGTGATGCCGCCGCCGGTCGGCGCGTCGGGGATGCTGTAGCGCACGGTGATCGCGTTGGCCGCGCTCGGCAGCGTGAACTCGACGTACTGCCCCGGCGTCAGCCTGACGGCCTTGCGGCCGGACGCCTCCGAGGGCAGCGTGTACGCGGCGCGGTCCGGCCCGATGACGGTGCCGTTCGTCGCGGCGTTCTCCGCCTCCTGTTCGAGGAAGCCGACGCGGGCGCCGCGCCCCGCCACCAGCGACGGGTCGAGGGCGGCCCGCGTCACGACGGGGGAGCGGCCCTTGTCGGCGAGTGCGGTGCCCGGCACCGCGCCGAGGCCGGCGGTGGTCGCCGCCAGCGCCACGACCGCCACCACGGCACGCCGCGATCCGCCGGACCACCTCGCCACTGCCCCTGTGAACCTCCGTGACATCGAATGCTCGTTTCTCTCGGGGGGTGAGCGACCTCACGATGTTTCGAAGGCAGCACGAACGCCGTGAGGGTGAGGTGACAGTAGGCGTCGGATGCCCCGTTCCACAAGGGTCCTGCGAAATAGTTTCGTAATCTTGCTCTCTAGGTACGGCGTGACACTTGCTTCTTGCGGTTGTCGTCGTAAGCGCTTGCAACTTTTCGCAAACAGAGCGCACGCCGTGCGGCCGTGGACAGCAGGACGGCACCGGCCGGGACGACCGGCGCGACGACGAGCGGCGCGGGAGCCCGCGCTCACTCCCCCGCGAGCCGCATCAGGCTCTTGAAGGCGAACCGCAGCGGCGGCATGTTCGACGGGAACGGCTCCTCCAGCCTGCCGAGGGCGGCCCGGCAGGCCTCGGTGAGGTGGTGGGAGGCGGGCAGGCCGTCGGCCGCGACACCGTGCCTGTCGATGATCGCCTCAAGGTCGACGAGCCACCGGCGGTGCAGGTTCGTCTGCCCGTCCGACTCGTGCACGACCCGTCCGACCGCGATCACCGCCGCCAGCCCCCGGAGGTACACCTGCTCCTTGTGCACCTCCCACAGCCTGCGCAGCGCGAGCCCCAGACAGGAGATGGACGTGGAGGCGTGGCTCCCGCTGAGCTTGCCGAACCGGTCGTAGTCCTGGAGCGCGGCCCCGGCCAGCACCGCGTTGCGCGCGGGGTGGCCGATGGTCCCCTCGACCACCCCCCACTCGGTGAAGACCGGACGGGTGCCGGTCGCGGCGTCCTCGGCGGTCATCAGCAGGGGCAGGGTCGCCACCGCCACGTCCACCGCCGGCCGGCACCTGCCCGCGAGACGGTACGCCCGGCTGAGGCTGGTCCGGTAGGAGAGCCGGTTCGGCGCGGCCTCGACGGCGGCCTCCGCGGCGACGATGGCGAGGTCGGGGTCCTTGAGGTTCGCGGAGAGGTAGGCGAGGTCGAGCAGGTCGCCGCGCGGGCCGTGGCGGTCGATGGCCCGGATCGCGCCCCTGACCAGCCGCACGGTGGTCTCGGCGAGGTCCGCGCCGACGTCCTCGGCCAGGTCGCAGGCGGTGCGCGCGATCAGGCCGTGGCGGATCAGGATCTCTTTGCCGTTGTACGACGCCGCCGCCTCGTTCCCGAGCGGCAGCACGATGCTCGCGAAGACCTCCTGCTGGGTGAGGGCGAAGCACTCCTCCAGCACGACGGAGGTGAGCGTGCGCACGCCGGCGGCGTGCGGCAGGGCGATGAGGAAGAACACGTCGCGCAGCGTGTACTCGGACTCGCCGTCCAGCGTGTTGAGCCGGTGCTGGTCGAGCCGCACCAGCAGCTCGCGCACGTGGTCCGACAGCCCGTCGCCGTACCGGGTCTTCAGCAGCGCGCCGAGGAAGGCGCCGTCGTTCTGGCTGCTCTGCTCGGAGGCGGCGTCGAGCAGCTCGCGCACCCGCTCGTCGTGGCTCAGCGACGCGATGGCCCCGAGCGCCTGCTCCCCCAGCGCCTCCCAGGACGTGATGATCTCGGCCGCGTCGAGCGGGCTGACGCCTCGCAGCCGGAAGTACTTCCGGTCGGGGATGTACTTGTTCCAGGTGAACGCGAACCCCCCGGCGTTGCGCCAGTCGGTGTCCCGCGACCCGAGGAGCAGGTGGATGTGGGACAGCCCCGCCTTGTTGATCTCCGCGACGAGGTCGCGCAGGCGGTCGATGGACCGGAACGCGTCGTCGATCACCAGCAGGTGCTTGGACTCCGGCGGCAGCGAGCGGATCTCGTCGACCGAGCCCCACCGGCCGTCCGAGCTGAACTGCACGACGATGGAGGGGTTACGCGCCGCGATGGCCGCCGCCACCTGCATGAGCACGGTCGTCTTGCCCTCGCCGCTCGGCCCGTGGACCAGCGTGAGCGACGCGCGGGGCTGGTAGAGGGTGACGTTGAGGCGCCCGATCAGGGCCCCGACGAGCTCCCGTTTGGGGATGCGCGGGTTGACCGCGTCCCGCCAGTTGGGCAGCCGTCCGTCGAAGAAGTCGATCGCGGCGAGATCGTCCTCCTCGGTGTCCCTGCCGGTGAGCAGCTGGTCGGTGACGGGGATCCAGCCCAGCAGGCTGCCGCGGCCCCGGGTGTACCGCACGGTCTCGGGGAACTCCAGGTGGTCGGAGACCTTGCGTTCCAGCGCGGGCAGGGTGGTGTTGACGTCGATGTCCACGTAGAACTGGATGTTGCCCGGCGCTTCGAGCAGCTTCGCGATGAGGTCGTTCTCCCCGGCCGTGCGCAGCAGCTCGGCCTCCCCACCGTAGAAGCACCAGAGGACGTCGAGCTCGCGCGCCGACTGCTCGCGGATGATCTGCACCAGTTGCTGGGTGACGACGTCCCGCCAGGCCCGGTACGCCATGACCACCAGCGTGTACTGCGTGAGCAGCACCCGCAGCGACCCCGCCAGCGCGGGACGCTCGCGGTCCAGCTGGGCGGCCATGCTCAGCGTCGCCGAGTCCCGCCAGTATCCGTGCAGGTGGACGACCTGCGGCACGTCCAGGGTGCGCACGTCGACGTCGCGCAGGAAGGCGCCGTCGTGCTCCATGATGCGGCGGATCGCCTGCCCGCCCGCGCGGCCGATGGCGATCTCGCAGAGCGGGTCGAAATTGGTGGTGACGATGGGTCCGCGGAAATGGGTGGGCAGCCCTCGCCATATTCTTCCGAGCGCCTCGACGCCAGGCGGTAATTTCCAGTTGTCGACGTCCGCCTCGTAGTCGACGAGTTTGTCCTGGGCGATATCAGCCTGGGTCTTGAGAGATTTCCGGTAAGCGCTGAGCACGCACAGGCGAATGATCTTGTCACGTTCCTCCGGGTCCCGGCGCCGACCGAGGAAAGCGAATGCCCGGCGATACATCTCCCCCTCGTCGACCGCTCCTTCCAGCGAGGAGTCGAGTTCCGCCGCCTCCTCACCGAGGCTGGCCCGCACCGCTTTGACGATCTCCGGCACCCCGGGAACCGCGGGCCGGCTCAGTCCCGAGCCCACCAGAAGCGCCAGCGGCCTGGCCTCTTTCCCCTTCCGCAGACTGGCGGCGATCCGTGCGCAGAGGTCATTCTCCTTGCCGAAATCCATGATCCTCCCCAGCTCTCGGACACGACGTCGCCACTCTCCGGAAATCCGGGGGAACTCCGCATGACCGCTCCCCTCCAGGATTGTCGCCACACACCGGAATCCGCCACAGTTTCTCGCCGAATAACGGTGACATGGAGTGGCACGGCATCATGGTCCGCCGATCGCGACCCGGTGCCGTCCTTGCACGATGGCTCTGATCGCCGCGGCGGGATGCTCCTCCGCGCCGCCGCGCGCGACGGCCGCGCCGGCGCGAACACGAAGATCCTCTGGCCGCCCGGGGAGCCGGCGTGGTCGTGCCGCCGGCCGGGTGCCGGACGCCTCGATGAACGCCGGGTCGTGGGGTCCGTCACCGTTCCGGCACGCTGACCGGCAGTCACCCTCCGCAGCGGCTTTCGTGACCGGATTTCACTCCCTTTCGGGGCGGATGACCAGGTCACCTTGACCGGTGTGGATGGCCCTTGACATGCGCACACATGAAATCTAGATTGCGTGCCGCACGGATATATCGGAAATATTATGAAACTTTCATTGCACCGATCCCCGAGAGAATGGACGACCGGCATCGGAAGGTGCTGATTCCGGCTCGTCGGCGACACCACCGACCCCCAACGAGCCGTGGCGAGTCCTCGGCCTTCGAGTACGGAGATCAACGTGGAGCCCAGGACACCGTCTCGCCGTACCTTCCTCGCCCTCTCCATGGGCCTGCCCGTCGGGGCCGCGCTCGCCGCCTGCGGCACCTCCGGCCCCGGCGGCGGCGCCGGAGGCGGAGGCAACGCCGGCAACGCCACCTACTGGTTCCTGTCCGCGCAGCCCGCGGAAGGGGTGCGCCGGTCCGCCGTCGACCGGTTCAACAAGGCCAACCCGAACGGCCAGATCACCGCGACGACCTTCCAGAACGACGCCTACAAGACGAAGATCAAGACGGCGCTCGGCGCGGGCCAGGCGCCCACCCTCGTCTTCGGCTGGGGCGGCGGCACGCTGCGCAGCTACGTGCAGGCCGGGCAGGTCGACGACCTCACGCCGTGGCTGGACCAGAACCCGGCGGTCCGGGCGCGGCTGTTCGACTCGGCGTTCGGCGCCGGGACCGTCAACGGCAAGGTCTACGCGCTGCCCATCGAGCGCGTGCAGCCGATCGTCCTGTACTACAACAAGAAGCTCTTCGAGCAGATCGGCGCGAGCCCCCCGCAGTCGTGGGGCGACATCATGGACCTGGTGCCCAAGTTCAACGCCAAGGGCATCGCGCCGTTCTCCCTGGCCGGCCAGTCGCGCTGGACCAACATGATGTGGCTGGAGTTCCTGTTCGACCGCATCGGCGGCCCCGAGGTGTTCCAGGCCGTGTTCGACGGCGAGAAGGACGCCTGGTCCAACCCCGCCTCCATCGACGCGCTGACCAAGGTGCAGGACCTCGTCAAGGCCAAGGGCTTCATCAAGGGCTTCTCGTCCATCACCGCGGACTCCAACGCCGACCAGGCCCTCCTGCACACCGGCAAGGCGGCCATGATGCTCCACGGCAGCTGGAGCTACGGCATCCTCGCCACCGAGGGCGGCGACTTCGTGCCGAGCGGCTCCCTCGGGTACATGAGCTTCCCGCCGGTCGACGGCGGCAAGGGCGACCCGAGCAACACCGTCGGCAACCCCGCCCAGTACCTCTCGATCTACTCCCAGGCCACCCCCGCGCAGAAGGACATCGCCAAGAAGTTCCTGTCCACCGGCCTGTCCACCGACGCCGAGGTCAAGGACTGGATCGCCACCGGCTCGGTCCCCATCGTCAAGGGCACCGAGAGCCTGCTCAGCGCCTCCAAGGACGCCGAGTGGCTGAGCTTCGTGTACGGCGTCGCCAGCAAGGCCAAGACCTTCGGCCAGTCCTGGGACCAGGCCCTCAGCCCCACGGCCGCCGAGGTGCTGCTCGACAACATCTCCAGCCTGTTCCAGCTGTCCATCTCCCCCAAGGAGTTCGTGTCGAACATGAACGCCGTCATCGGCAAGTGACCTAGGCCGAGAAACACGACCCTCCGGTTGGGCGAATTGTCCGCATATGCTGGGCGAGCCGGAGGGGGGAACGGTGTGATCTCGGATCTGGAGCTCACGCTCGGCGCTCAGGCCGGGGACGTCGCGGCGCTCGGGGTGCTGCTGGCGCGGCACCAGGGCGGCATGCGGGCGGTGGCGTTGAGCCTGCTCGGGTACGGGCCGGACGTGGACGACGTCGTGCAGGACGCGGCCGTGGTCGCGTTGCGGCGGATCGGCGACGTCCGGGACCCGGCCGCGGCGGGGGCGTGGCTGCGCATGATCGTCCGTAACGCGTGCCGGACGCGGCTGCGGTCCGTGCGGGAGGTGTGGCCCGTCGACGAGGCGGCGCTGCCGTCCGCGGACGCGACGCCGGAGCAGGTGATGGAACGGCACGCGATGCGGGACTGGATCTGGCGCGCGATCGAGGAGCTGTCCCCGCCGACCCGCATGGCCGTCATGCTGCGCCACTTCAGCAACGGCGTCACGTCCTACGAGCACATCGCCGCGGCCTGCGGCGTGCCGGTGGGCACGGTCCGCAGCAGGCTCAGCCAGGGACGGGCCAAGATGGCCGAGGCCCTGCTGGCGACCGCGGCGACCGCGCACGGCGACGCCGCCGCGCTGGCCGCGGCGAGCCGCAGGGAGGCGCTCGCCACCCTGGAGGCGGCCGAGAAGGGCGAGTTCGCCCGCGTCCTGGCCGAGCGGTGGTCGCCGGACGTCACGCTGCTCGGCGGGCCGGGGCCGATCGGCGGGCGCGACCTGCTCCTGCGGGGCATGGAGTGCGACCTCGAAGCGGGGGTCCGCCAGCACCTCGCCCACGTCGTCGCCGGCCGCGACATCGTGATCTGGGAGATGGACATCAGCAACCCGGCGCACGACCCGGACCACTGCCCGCCCGCGGTGACCTGGCTCATGTCCCTGCACCGGGGCCGGGTCCACAGCCTGCGGCTCTACCACCCGCACGCCCCGGCGTATGTGAGCACCGTCACACAGGCCTGACCGAACTCTCCCGCCGCCTCCGCGTCCTGCCGGTGTCAGTCACGACACCAGGACCGGAGGAGATCCCATGAGCACCAACCCGCTGTCGCCCGGCACCCACACCGTCGAGGTGGACGGCGTCACCCAGCGCTACCACGTCCACGGCACCGGGCCGGTGTGCCTGGCGCACCCCGGCGGCCCCGGGGTGCACTGGGACTACCTGCGGATGCCGGAGGTGGAGAAGCACCTGACCATGGTGTACGTCGAGCCGATCGGCACGGGTGGTTCCGGCCGCCTGCCGTCGCATCCCCACGGGTACACCCGGGACCGCTACTCGCGGAACGTCGAGGCCCTGATCGACCACCTCGCGGTCCCCCGGGTGTTCCTCCTCGGCCACTCCCACGGCGGCTTCGTGGCCCAGTACCACGCCCTGCGCCGCCCCGGCCGTCTCGCCGGGGTCATCCTGTACGACAGCGCCCCCGTCACCGGGCCCGAGCACATCGCCGAGGCCGTGCGCGGCGTGGAGGAGTTCGCCCGCAGGAACGCGGGGAACCCCGGCCTCGCCCGCGTGCTGGAGGCCTTCGGGTCGATCGGCGCCATCTCCGGCGACGAGCAGTTCACCGCCGCCGTGCGCGGCCTGCTCCCGGCGTACTTCGCCGACTACTGGGGCCGCGAGCGGGAGTTCGCCCCCATGCGGGACACGGTGAGCGGATCACACATCTCGGGCCTCGACGAGCATCTGGTCCCCGACATGATCGACGACCGCGAGTCCCTCGGGACGCTCACCCTCCCCGCCCTGGTGATCGTCGGCCGGTACGACGTCATCTGCGGGGTGCGCTGGGGGCAGGAGCTTCACAAGCTGATCCCCGGCTCCGAGTTGCTGATCCTTGAGGACAGCGGCCATTTCGGCCACATCGAGGAGCCCGGCGCCTTCGCCCGCGCGGTCGCCGGCTTCACCGCGTCCGCCTCGGCCTGACGGACCCCCGGCCACCAGGTTTAAGCGGACCGCTGGAGAGAAGGGAGAAGATCATGGCTGTCACTCTGAACAAACGCGCGTTCGACTTCGCGAAGAAGCTCATCGCCGACGGTCACCGTGAGCTCGACGAGAACGGCGACTGGAGCGATCACCAGCCCTCGGCCGACCAGGAGAACAAGTTCCTGGAGAAGCACGACTTCGCCGAGTACGCGAAATGGCACCTGGGCGAGGACGACGAGCACCCCGAGGACACCAAGGGCAGGTACAAGTTCCCCTACGGCGACTTCAAGAAGGTCCACCGCTGCGGCGTGATCGCCGCCAAGGCCCGCGCCGCCCAGCGCGACCACGACGACATCGAGGACGCGGCCGCCCGCCTGCTCGACAAGCTCGACAAACTGATGGAGAAGTGACGAGAGGCCGAGCCCTCCTACCGCGACCGGCGTAGCGGACCGGCCCGTGCTCACGCCTCCCGCCGTAGTCCGGCGGCCCTCCCCGGCGGGATGACCGCGGGCCGCCGCCGGACGACGATCTCAAGTCATGGACCTGACCGAGAGACCCGACCCGGGGCGGGCATCCTCCGGCCCGGAGAGCATCGTCACCCGGACGACCCCCGCACCACCCGCCCGGGTGCGCGCGGGCGTGACCGGGCTTTTCCAGGGATTCGCACTGCTGACCACCGGCCTGCTCGCGGGCACGTTCGCCTACGGCGCCGTCAACATCGTGCCGGCCTTCAACGCCGTGCCCCTTGAGGTCAGGCTCACCTTCCACAGCGCCATGATGAGGCTCAACGAGCCCGTCATGCGGACCGCGATGGCGCTGGCGATCATCAGCTCGCTCGGCCTGGCTCTCGCGTCCCGCGGCCTGCCGCGCCTGCTGCCCGCGGGGGCCGCCGTGCTGGGCCTCGGCTCCCTGCTGATCACCCTGCTCGGCAACGTGCCCCTCCACCAGGACATCAAGCGATGGGCCGCCACGGGCTCGGCCCCGCCGGGCCACCAGGAGATCCTGCGGCAGTGGGACACCTTCCACGCCATGCGCACCGCCACCGGCCTGGCCGCATTCCTGCTGATCATCGTCGCGGCGGTCGTCCTCCACCGCCCCCACCACGACGCCTGACCGGCCACCCCGGTCCGAGAGCCCCCCACCCAACCCCGCGCCCCCTCCGCCCGCAGCACACCCGCTCCCGTGACAAGCGCTCTCCGGCGCCGCGGCGGTAGGACGTGGTACGGCGAAGTCGGCGCCGCCGTACGGCGGTCAACCCGTGGTGTGCGCGGCGCCGATGGGAATGGTCTTCGCAGAGGGCGCGCTCCGCGCGGAAAGGCGCAAAGGCTGTTCCGATGCGGGGGACACCCCCGCACCCCCGGCCCTGCGGGGCTCATCGTGCCCCACCGCACCCAGCGCCCCGGCCGAGACGTGCTCCCGACCCACCTACGGGCCCTTCTCCGGCGCCGCGGCGGTGGGACGTGGCACGGCGAATCCGGCGCCGCCGTACGGCGAGATACCGATCTAACGGAAGGCATCGCGGTGGAGCACGGTGAGCCCGGCAGGCCCGGGGGTGCGGGGGTGTCCCCCGCAGGAGAACAGCCCTTGCGCCTTCCGCGCGGAGCGCGCCCTCCGCGAGGACCATTCCCGGGATGCACAGCATGCGCGGGTTTGCCGCCGTATGAGCCCAGGGGCGAATGGACCGACTACTACCCCTCGATGAAGGACTACTACGAGAAGCCGCCCACCGAGGGCTGACACAGCGAGGGCGGGGTACCGCGGACCCCGCGGACCCGCGTCACCCGGTCATGCCTTGCCCTTCACCAGCGCGCCGCGGTCCCGCAGGGCCTCGAAGCCGATCAGGTCGTCGGGCGGCGCGTCGGGCACCAGGTCGTCGAAGTCCCACAGCACGCGGCGGCGGCGGGCGACGAGCACGCACACGGCGATGGCGGTGCCGAGCAGCATGTAGAGCAGGCCGATGCCACGGCCCTCGCCGGTGCCGATCAGCAGGCCGACCGTGCCGGCGAGCACGCCCTGTTCCAGGAGCAGCGGCTCGAACAGGGCCGTGCCCAGCGGAGCGATCACCGCGTAGCCCACGGGCAGGGTGGAGAACGCCACCAGCTGGTTCAGCGCGAAGACCCGGCCGTGGTAGCGCTGCGGGATCTTGACCTGGACGATCGTGGTGTAGACGCCGTTGAGCAGGGTCAGCGACAGGAACAGGCCGAACACCCCCGCGGCGATCACCACGAGATCCTCCCGGACCCCGATGACCACGGCGGAGGCCGCCAGCGACAGGGTGAACATCAGCTGGCCGCGGAACCGCCGCACCCGCGGGCCGCCCCACGTCGCCATGACGAGGCCGCCGGTGAACACCCCGAGGCCGCCGAAGAAGGCGACCGTGCCGACGTCGGTGAGCGACGCGAACGACAACACCAGCGGGGAGATCATGAGGAACAGCGCGGCCATGAACAGGTTGACCACCGCGAAGAAGGTGATCATGCGGCGGAAGCCCTTGTTCCCCCAGGAGTAGCGGAAGCCGTTGACCAGCTCGGCGGTCATCGATTCGCGGCGGCGCCAGGCCATGGTGGCGGGGAAACGGATGAGCAGCAGGCTGCCGATCGCGACCGCGTAGCTCACCACGTCGATGACCAGGATGCCCTCCAGGCCGATGAGGGCCATCAACCCGGCCGCGGCGAGGGGGACGATCAGCTGGGCGGCGCCGTTCATCATGCCGACGACGCCGTTGGCGTGGCCGAGGAAGCGTTTGGGCACCAGTTGCGGGATGGCCGACCCGTACGCGAGCCGCTGGAAGGCCAGCGCCACCGACAGGCAGGCGAGCAGCGGGTAGATGTGCCAGATCGCCAGGTTGCCGGTCCACAGCAGCACGCCGAGCGCCAGCTGCGCGCCGCCGGCGCAGACGTCGCCGAGCAGCATCACGCGGCGCCGGTCGCTGCGGTCGACGATGGTGCCGGCGAGCGGCGCCACCACCATCCCCGGCACCAGCGCGAGTATGGAGAACAACGCGAAGTCGACCAGCGAGCCGGTGGTCAGGTAGATCCAGATCGGGATCGCGAACTCGGTCAGCGCCGACCCGATGATCGAGATCCCCTGCCCGGCGGCCACCCCGAAGAATCGGCGCATGCTGGGCGGCGGCCCCGCCCGCCTCGGCCCGCCGGACGGACCGGCGCCGCCCGCGCGGCCCTCGGTACCGTCCCGGCCGCCCTCGCCACCGCCGTCCGGAGCACGCGGGCCGTCCCGGCCCTCGGCGGCGGGGCCGTCGTCCGCCGTCCCGGGGGTCGCGCCGGAGACGCCCTCCAGCCACCAGGTCCGCTCGCCGGTGCCGCGCTCGATCGGAGCGGTCCGGCCGGTCCCGATCGCGAGGTGGACGCGGGTGACGATCTCCGCCAGCTCGTCCGCCCGGTACCGCAGGTAGAAGTGGGCGGCCTCGTCGATCACCACACAGGCCGTGACCGGGGACAGGACATGCCACTCGCGGTACCGCTCCTGGTAGAACTCCATGACGGGGTCGCGCTCTCCCGCCACCGAGACGACCGGGGCCGCGAGCCGTCCGGCCTCCTCCTCGAACAGCCGGGTGAAGTAGCGCTCGGCCGCCCGGGTGCCCGTCCTGCGGTTGGCGACGATGAGCCTGAGCTCCTCGGGGCTCAGGTCGGAGACATCGAGACCGGCCGCGGTGAGCGCGTTCACCCGGCCCTGGTCGCCGCGCAGGTCGTCCAGCCGGTAACGCAGCCTGGTCAGGCGGCCCTCCGGCCGGGCGAACGGGTAGATGCCACCCAGGTAGACGGCCTCGACGTCCCGTCCCCGTGCTTCGAGGAGCCGGGCGATCTCCGCGACCAGCATGGCCCCCAGCCCGCAGTGGCCGTACAGCACGACGGGCCCCCGGACGGTGGCGATCACCTCCTCGGCGCAGATCCGCGCCACCTCGTCCGGCGGCATCGCCTCCTCGCCGAGGTCGTGGCCGGGCACCGCGATCGAGTACAGGGCCCAGTCGTCGGGGAGGGCGTCGGCCAGCGGTTTGTAGATCACCGCGCTGCCGCCGCCGTACGGCGCGCAGACCAGTGTCGTGGTGGCGGCGCGGGCCGGGGTGAGCCGGTGCAGCAGGCCGCCCGGACCGGCGCCGGGGGCCGCTTCGAGCAGCGCCGCCGTCTCCTGGACGGTGGTGTGCTTGAAGAGGTCTATCAGCGTGATCCGGTGTTCCGGCGCGGCCTTGCGCAGCCGGGCCAGGACCCGCATGGCAAGCAGGGAGTGCCCGCCGAGCTCGAAGAAGTCGTCGAGCGCGCCGACCTGGGCGAGGCCGAGCACGTCGCCCCAGATCCCGGCGACGGTCTCCTCGGCGGGAGTCCGCGGCGGCACGAACCCGGAGCCGCCGTCGAGCCGCTCGTCGCCGGGTTCGGGCAGCGCGGCCCGGTCGACCTTGCCGTGCGACTTCAGCGGCAGGTGGTCCAGCCAGACGTACCGGGCCGGGATCATGTAGTCGGGCAGCCGGTCGCGTAACCAGGCCCGCACCTCGGCGGCGGGCGGGCGCCCGGCGTCCTCACCGGACCTGTCCTCCGGCAGCAGGTAGCCGACCAGCCGGCCGCCCCGCAGGTCGGCCACCGCCTGGGCGACGCCGGGGAAGCCGGACAGGACGGAGTCGATCTCGCCGAGCTCGACGCGGTAGCCGCGCACCTTCACCTGCAGGTCGCGGCGGCCGAGGAACTGGAGGCTGCCGTCGGGCAGCCACCGGCCGAGGTCCCCCGTCCGGTACATGCGCGCGCCGGGCTCGCCGAAGGGGTCGGGCAGGAAGCGCTCGGCGGTCAGCGCGGGCCTTCCGAGGTAGCCCCGGGCCAGCCGCGCGCCGCCGAGGTGGATCTCCCCGGCCACGCCCACCGGGACCGGGCGCAGCCGCTCGTCCAGCACGTGGACGCGCGCGCCGGGCAGCGGGCGGCCGATCGGCAGCGTGGTGCCCTGCTCGGGCACGGCCGGGTCGACGGTGAACGTCGTCATACCGACCGTCGCCTCGGTGGGGCCGTAGTGGTTGACCACCGCGCAGCGCCCGAGCGCGGCCAGCTCCCGGGCCCAGCCCCAGCCGGAGGCCTCGCCGCCGAGGATCAGCAGCCTGCGGGGCAGCAGTTCGGCGGCGGTGGCCTCGGCGAGCAGCGCGGCCAGGTGCGACGGCGTCATCTTCAGGTAGTCGGCGGGCGTGCGGCCGAAGTGCTCGGCCAGCTCGCGGGCCGAGGTCCGGGACGGGATCAGGTGCAGACGGCCGCCGGTCAGCAACGCCAGGTAGAAGATCGTGACACCGAAGTCGAAGGCCAGCGACTGGAGCAGCGCGAACGAGGCGCCGGGCTCGACCGCGAGCCGCTCGCGGACCCCCGCCAGGTAGGTGACCACCTCCCGGTGCTGGACCGCCACGCCCTTGGGACGGCCGGTGGTCCCCGAGGTGTAGATCACGTACGCCAGGTCGTCCGGCGTGATCGCGGCGTCCCCCGCCTCGGGAACGGCCTCGGGGACGGCGTCCACCGCCTCGGCGCGGAGGCCCGGCGCGTCGAGCGTGACCTCGGTGAGCCCGGACGGCAGCGGCTCCCGCGCCTCCGGCGAGGTGATCACGGTGCGGACCCCGGCGTCGCCGATCATGTACGCGACGCGCTCGGCGGGTTGCTCCGGGTCCAACGGCACGTAGGCTGCGCCCGCCTTCAGCACGCCGAGGAGCGCGACGGCCACCCCGGCGGACTGCTCCAGGCAGACCGCCACCCGATCGCCGGACCGTACGCCGAGGCCGCGCAGGTGGCGGGCGAGGCGGCTCGCGCGCCGGTCCAGCTGGGCGTAGGTGAGCGTCTCGTCCTCGAAGATCACCGCGGCGGCGCCGGGGGAGCGCGCCGCCTGGGCCGAGACCAGCTCGTGCAGCAGACCCTCCGCGCCGAGCGAGGCGGGGGCGGGAGCCGTGCCCAGTTCCAGCACGCGGGCGCGCTCGGCGGCCGGGAGGATGTCCAGGTCGGCGAGGCGGGTGTGCGGGGCGGCGACGGCTGAGCGCAGCAGGCGTATCAGGCCCGCCCCGATGCGGTCGACGGTGTCCGCGTGGAACAGGGCGGTGTTGTAGACCAGCGTGCCGTCGAAGCCGTCCGCGCTCTCGTGCAGGTAGAGGCTGAGGTCGAACCGGCTGACGATGGTGTCGGCGACGAACGGCGACAGCTCCAGCTCGCCGGAGCCGGGCGGCCCCGCGGTGTGGTTCTGCAGCGCGAACATCACCTGGAAGACCGCCGGACGGCTGACGTCGCGCTCCACGTTCAGCTCGTTGACGAGCTGGTCGAAAGGCAGTGCCTGGTGGGAGAAGGCGTCCAGCGCCGAATCCCGGGTGCGGGCCAGCAGCTCGGCGAAGGTCGGGTTCCCCGACAGGTCCGCGCGCATGGCCAGCGTGTTGACGAACATCCCGACGATGCCGTCCAGCTCGGGCAGCCCTCGCCCGCTGACCGGGCTGCCCACCGCGAAGTCCGTCTGCCCGGCCCAGCGGCCGAGCACGGCCTGGAGGGCGGCCAGCATCGTCATGTACGGCGTGGCGCCATGGGCCTCGGCCACGGCGCGGACCGCCGAGGCCAGCTCCGCGTCCGGACGGAACGGCCGTGCCGCCCCGGTGAACGCCTGCTCGGCGGGACGCGGCAGGTCGGTGGGCAGCTCCAGCGGCGGCACCCCGGCGAGCCGGCACCGCCAGTAGTCCACGTCGGCCCGGTAGGCGGGGGTGCCCACGCGCGCCTGCTGCCAGAGGGCGAAGTCGCCGTACTGCACCCGCAGGGCGGGCAGCGGCCCGTGCCCGCCGTGCAGGGTGAGCAGTTCGTTGAGCAGGATGTCGCCGCTCCAGCCGTCGGTGACCGCGTGGTGGGCGGCGACCAGCAGCACATGGTCGAGCGGGCCCAGCCGTACGAGCAGCACCCGCATCAGCGGTCCGGCCGCGAGGTCGAACGGGCGGGCCAGCTCGGCGGAGACCAGGACGCGGGCCGCCTCCACCGAGTCCGCGGCGGCCTCCAGGAACTCGGTGGCCGGTTCGGCGTCGATGACCAGGCGCGGCGTCCCGTCCTCCGAGGTGAGGAAGCGGCTGCGCAGGCTCTCGTGCCGGGCGGTCACCTCGTGGACGGCCCGGCGCAGCGCCCCGGCGTCCAGCGCGCCGCCGACCCGCACCGTGCGGGAGACGGTGTAGGCGGGGGTGCCCGGGAGGTACTGCTCCAGGAACCACAGCCGCTCCTGGGCGTGCGAGAGCGGCGGCTCGGTCCCCTCCGGGCGCGGGGTCACCGTGATCGCGGCGGCGCCGCGGCGGCGCAGCCGCTGGGCCAGCAGTGCCTGCTTGGCCGGGGACGGGCTCGTCACGGCACCTCCGTGGAGTCGAGCAGGCGCATGGCCTCCTCATCGGACAGGCCTTCCAGGTCGGCGAGCAGGGTCTCCTCCACCACTCGCGCGAACTCCTCCAGGGTGCGGTGGGTGAAGAAGGCGCGGATCGGCACCTCGGCCTCGATCATGGCGCCCAGCCGCGCGGCGGCGCGCACGGCGAGCAGCGAGTGCCCGCCGAGGTGGAAGAAGTCGTCGAACGCGCCGACCCGGGTGACGCCGAGCAGGTCGCTCCAGACGTCGGCGACCAGCGCCTCGGCGTCGGTGCGCGGCGGGACGTAGGCGCGGCCGGCGCCGGGCCCGGCGGCGGTCGCGGAGCCGATGACGGCCTGGTCGTCGATCCGGCCCAGCGTCTCCAGCCGCCCGTCCGGGTGGCGGCGGACGCGGTCCCCGGTGCGGCGCGGCTCGCCGTCCTCGCCCGGCGCGCACAGCTCCCCGGTGGCTCCGGGCGGGACCGGCCCGCCCCAGGGGTCGAGCACCCGTTCCGGCAGCCCGGCCCAGGCGGACAGCTGGACCTCGTCGGCCGGGGTGTGCAGCGGCAGCTCGGAGATCGGGCGGTCCGGCCCGGCCGCCACCCGCTCCAGCAGCACGGCGAACCGCTCGGCGAACCGCTGGACGGTCGCCGCGTCCAGCAGCGAGGCGTCGTAGGAGAAGGACAGGACGAGACCGGCGGGCTCCGGCCGCGCCGTGAGGGCCAGGTCGTGCACGACCTCGGCGGGCCGGGGCGCGAAGGGCGCGCGGCGCAGCGCGCCGAAGGACTCCAGTGGCGCCGGGACGTCGCGCACGGCCAGTTCGGTCTGGAACAGTGGCGCCTGGCCGGCGTCGCGCTCCACCTGGAGGGCGGAGACCAGGCGTTCGACCGAGATGTCCTGGTGTTCCTCCGCCTCCCGTTCCGCGGCCCGGGTGCGGCGCAGCAGTTCGGTGAAGGCCGGGTCGCCGGACAGGTCCCCGCGGATCACCAGGTACCGGGTGAGGTGGCCGACGACCCCTTCGAGCCCCGGCTCCTCGCGTCCGCCGACCGGTCGGCCGACGACGAAGCCGGTCTGCCCGGTGTGCCGGGCGAGGGCCACCTGGTAGGCGGCGAGCAGCGCGGTGAACAGGCTCCCGCCCGCCTCCCGGCCGAGCTCCTCCAGCCGCCCGGCCCGCTCCGCGGGCAGCCGCAGCTCGTGCAGCCCTCCGGTGCGGGTGAGCTCCTCGGGCCGCGGCCGGTCGAGGGGCAGGTCCAGGACCGGGGCTCCGGCCAGCCGTCCGCACGAACGCTCCAGCGCCGCCCCGGACAGATCCTCGCGCCTGCGCCGCCAGAGCGCGACGTCGCCGTCCTGCACGGCCGGCGGTCGCGGTTCGCCCTTGCCGTACAGCGCGGCCAGGTCCGCGGTCAGCACGCCGAGGGACCACTCGTCGGCGATCAGGGGGTGGACCACAAGGCACAACACGTGGTCGTCCGCGGCGAGGCGGATCAGCGCCGCCCGGACCGGGGGGACGGCGGACACGTCGAACGGCTGCGCGGCGCACGCCTCGCACAGCCGCGTGGCCTCCGCCGCCGCGCCTGGCAGCCCGGTGAGGTCGTGCCGCGTCACCGGCGGCTCGTACACCGGCTCGATGACCAGCCGGGGCCGTCCCTCGTCGCCGGGGAAGCGGGTGCGCAGCGCCTCGTGCCGGGCCGTCAGCGCGGCGAGGGCGCGGACCAGCGCGTCCTCGTCGAGCGGCCCGGACAGCCGCAGGGCCGTGGCCAGATGGGCGGCGGGGTCGCCGTCCTGGTAGGAGTGGAGGAACCACAGGCCCTCCTGCACCGGGGACAGCGGCACCGGCGTGCCTTCGGCCCGGGGGCGGAGCGGCACCTCCGGGCGGCTGCCGGGGGCGGGCAGGGACTTGCGGTCGATCTTGCCGTTGGGGGTGAGGGGCAGGGCCTCCAGCGGTACGAAGACCGACGGGATCATGTAGGCCGGGAGCCGTTCGGCCAGCGCGGCCCGCAGGTCGCCGGGGTCGGCGGTGCCGACCAGGTAGGCGACCAGGGTCTCGCGGTGGACGGCGGCGACGGCCTGCTCGACGGCGGGGTGGCTTTCCAGCGCCGACTCGATCTCGCCCAGCTCGATGCGGTGGCCGCGCAGCTTGATCTGGTCGTCGGTGCGACCGAGGTATTCCAGGGTGCCGTCGGCGCGGTGCCGGGCGATGTCCCCGGTGCGGTAGAGACGGCCGCCGGGGGGACCGTACGGGTCGGGCACGAACCGGGCGGCGGTCAGGTCGGGACGGTGCAGGTAGCCGTGGGCCAGGCCGTGCCCGCCGATGAGCAGCTCACCGGGGGCGCCCTGGGGAACCGGGTCGAGGTGGTCGTCGACGATGTAGACCTGGGTGTTGGCGATGGGGCCGCCGATGGATACCCGGTCCGGGTCGGCCGGGATCTCCCAGGCGGTGGACCAGATGGTGGTCTCGGTGGGGCCGTAGACGTTGACCGACCGGCCGGTGCGGGCCCGCAACTCCTTGGCCAGCGGAAGGGGAAGGGCCTCGCCGCCGACCAGGGCCGTCACCGAGGAGTCGGCGTAGCCCGCCGCCAGCAGGACCCGCCAGCCCGACGGGGTCGCCTGCACATGGGTGACACCCTCGGACGCGACCAGGTCGGCCAGCAGACGGCCGTCCCTGGCCGTATCGGAGTCGGCGACGACGGTGCGTCCGCCGGTGACCAGCGGCAGGTACAGCTCCAGCCCGGATATGTCGAACGACAACGACGTCAGCGCCAGCCACACATCGTCCTGACCCGACCCCAGCGACTCCCGCATCGCCACCAGGAAGTTCAGCAACGCCCCGTGCGGCACCACCACACCCTTGGGCCGCCCGGTCGAACCGGAGGTGTACAGCACATAGGCCGAATCCGCCGGATCCACCACGCCAGGCGGGTTGCCGGCCGGATAAGCCGAGTGATCGGCGTCCAGCTCCAGCACCGTGCCACCGAAAGCCGGCAACCGCTCACGCACCCCACCGGACACCAGCGCCAGGCGCGCACCGCTGTCGGCCAGCACCAGCTCCACCCGCGCCGCCGGATACTCCGGATCCAGCGGCAGATACGCCGCCCCCGCCTTCAACACCGCCAGCATCCCGGCCAGCGTCTCCGCCGACCGGCCCGCGTACAGGGCCACCACCTGACCGGGCCCGGCCCCGGCCGCCCGCAACCGCCACGCCAGCCGGTTGGCCGCCGCGTTCAGTTCTCCGTAGCTCCACCGCACCCCGCCGGCCACCACCGCCGGCCGCTCCGGCGCCCTCGCCGCCCACTCCTCGAACAGCCCCACCATCCCGGGCGAGGCCGGCAACGCCAGCGCGGTGTCGTTGAGGGTGTGCAGCACCCGCTTACGCTCGGCGCCGTCCACCCGCAGCAGCCGTGACAGCCGCGCTCCCGGCTCGGCGGTGACGCCGTCGAGCAGACGGACGAACCGGGCCGCGAATCCCTCGATCGTCCCGGGGTCGAACAGCGCCCCGTCGTAGCCGAAGGTCAGCTCCAGCCCGCTGTCCGACATCCAGGCGTCCACCATGAGGTCGAACCGCGCCGGGGTGTGGTCGGCGTGGAACACCCCCACCGTCGTCTCCCCGAGGGTGTCGTTGCGGGCGCCGACCTGGGTGTGCAGGATGAACATGGTCTCGAAGACCGCCGCCGGGCCGGCGTCGCGCGCCCCGCCGAAGAGCCGTTCCATCGGGATGTCCTGGTGGGTGAACGCCTCCAGGACCGCCTCACGGGTCTGGCCGAGCAGGTCGGTGAACGCGGGATCGCCGGACAGGTCGCCGCGCACCACCACGGTTCCGGCCAGGTAGCCGATCACGGGCTCCAGTTCGACCCGGTCCCGGCCGGCGACCGCGGTCCCGACGGGGATGTCGTACTGCCCGGTCTGCTGGGCGAGCAGCGACTGGTAGGCGGCGAGCATCACCATGAACAGCGTCGTGCCCGTCGTCCGGCCGAGGTTCTCCAGCGCGGACACCGTCCGGGGCGGCAGCGTGGCGCGGTGGAAGGCGCCCTTGCGGTCGCCTCCGGGGGAGCGTGGATGGTCGGTGGGCAGGTTCAGGGCGGGGACCCCGGCCAGCCGTTCCCGCCAGAACTCCACGGCGGCGTCGCCCTCCCCCGCCGCGTCCCGTTCCCGCCGCCAGTGCACGACGTCGCCCTGGTGCAGCACCGGCTCGGGCAGTTCCCGTCCCTCGTAGAACGCGACCAGGTCGGCGAGGAGCACGTTCTGCGACCAGCCGTCGCCGATGATGTGGTGGAGCACCACGCACAGGACGTGCTCGCGCTCGGCGAGCCTGATCAGGGTCGCCCGCAGCGGAGGCGCGTCCGCCAGGTCGAGCGGCGCGTTCACCCGTTCGGTCACCAGCCGCCGGGCCTCGGTCTCCCGCTCGCCCTCCGGGAGGGCCGAAAGGTCGAAGCGTTCGAGCGGGAAGGGGGCGGGCGGCTCGACCACCGGGAGGAGCACGCCGTCGGTCTCGGGGAACCGGGTGCGCAGCGCCTCGTGCCGGGCCACGACGCGGGTGAGCGCGGCGGCCACGCGGTCCTGGTCGAGCGGGCCGCGCAGCCGGTACGCCAGGTAGACGTTGGAGATGTCCTTGGGGTCGAGCCGGTGCAGGAACCACATCCGTTCCTGCGCGGCGGACAGCGGTGGCGGGGTCCCGGCAGGGCGGGGACCGAGCGGCACCGAGGACGTCTCCAGGTCCTGCACGGCCGCGGCGAACGCGGCCACGGTCGGGCGGGCGAACAGCGCCTGGACGGGGACCTCGACCCCGAGCCGCGCGGTGAGCCGCGCCGCCGCCTTGGCCGCCAGCAGGGAGTGGCCGCCGAGCAGGAAGAAGTCGTCGTCGGCGCCGACCGCGTCCAGCTTCAGGACCTCGGCGAACACCTCGGCCACCTGGCGCTCGGCCGCGGTCCGCGGCGCCGCTCCCGACCCGGCTTCCGGGAGTTCCGGCCGCGGCAGGGCCTTGCGGTCGATCTTGCCGTTGGGGGTGAGGGGCAGGGCCTCCAGCGGCACGAAGACCGTGGGGATCATGTACGCCGGGAGCCGTTCGGCCAGCGCTCCCCGCAGGTCGCCGGGGTCGGCGGTGCCGACCAGGTAGGCGACCAGGGTCTCGCGGTGGACGGCGGCGACGGCCTGGCGGATGCCGGGGTGGTCTTCGAGGACGGACTCGATCTCGCCGAGTTCGATGCGGTGGCCGCGCAGCTTGATCTGGTTGTCGGTGCGGCCGAGGTATTCCAGGGTGCCGTCGGCGTGATGCCGGGCGATGTCCCCGGTGCGGTAGAGACGGCCACCGGCGGGACCGTAGGAGTCGGGGACGAACCGGGCGGCGGTCAGGTCGGGACGGTGCAGGTAGCCGTGGGCCAGGCCGTGCCCGCCGATGAGCAGCTCACCGGGAGTTCCCTCGGGGACCGGGTCGAGGTGGTCGTCGACGACGTAGACCTGGGTGTTGGCGATGGGACGGCCGATGGAGACGCGGTCCGGGTCGTTCGGTACCTCCCAGGCGGTGGACCAGATGGTGGTCTCGGTGGGGCCGTAGACGTTGACCAACCGGCGGGTGCGCGCGCGCAGGTCACGGGCCAGGGGAAGGGGAAGGGCCTCGCCGCCGACGAGCGCCGTCACGCCGGGGCCGGTGAAGTCCGCGGCCAGCAGGACCCGCCAGCCCGACGGGGTCGCCTGCACATGGGTGACACCCTCGGCGGCGATCAGCTCGGCCAGCAGGCGGCCGTCCCGGGCGGTGCCGGAGTCGGCGACGACGGTGCGGCCCCCGGTGACCAGCGGGAGGTACAGCTCCAGCCCGGATATGTCGAACGACAACGACGTCAGCGCCAGCCACACGTCGTCCCGGCCTGTATCCAGCAGCTCCCGCATGGCCACCAGGAAGTTCAGCAGTGCCCCGTGCGGCACCACCACACCCTTGGGCCGCCCGGTCGATCCGGAGGTGTACAGCACATAGGCCGGATCCGCCGGATCCACCACGACCGGCGGGGCCTCGGCCGGATAAGCCGAGTGATCGGCGTCCAGCTCCAGCACCGTGCCGCCGAAGGCGGGCAACCGCTCACGCACCCCGCCGGACACCAGCGCGACCCGAGCCCCGCTGTCGGCCAGCACCAGCTCCACCCGCGCCGCCGGATACTCCGGATCCAGCGGCAGATACGCCGCCCCCGCCTTCGACACCGCCAGCATCGCGGCCAGCGTCTCGGCCGACCGGCGCGCGTACAGGGCGACGACATCCCCGCGCCGCACCCCCGCCTCCGCCAGCCGCCAGGCGAGCCGGTTGGCCGCCGCGTTCAGTTCTCCGTAGCTCCACCGCACCCCGCCGGCCACCACCGCCGGCCGCTCCGGTGTCCCCGCCGCCCACTCCTCGAACAACCCCACCATTCCCGGCAGATCCGGCAGCTCCCGCGCGGTGTCGTTAGGATCCAACTGCTGGACCGAGTCGTTCGAGATCTCCCGCTGCGGCGTTTCGCGCATCGCGCCATCCTCTGTCGGACAGGTGTGGTCGTCCCAGCTCGAAGGTCGTTTCAGGCGCCCGCCAACCGGTGCCAGGTGGTGCCTATTGGTGCCTCGGGCCTCGCGTGGAAGCGAGCACGACGGCATCCGTCACGCGAAGGTGGAAACCTGCGTGGGAACGCTCCCACGGAACTGTCAGGGTAAGGAGCGGCTCCCTTTAGGTCAAGATCGAATCGATATGCACCCCTGCCGCGCGGCACCGAAAGTGCACATAATGCCGGACTGAAACCTTTACAGGGCGATATCGAGAACATTACAAAGTTTGTTCACTTGACATCCCTCGCAGGTGATTCCACTCTCTTTGCTGAAACCTTCCGGTGGACCATGGAGAAGCGCCCCCAGGTCGGCCCCTGCAAAAGACCGGAGAAGGGAATGAAACCGACCGAGGAAGTCGGCACCGGGATCTCCGGCACCGCCCCGTCCCCCGGACCGCCCGCCGAGGACACCCCGTGACGGAGGGCCAGGCGGAGCGGCTGGCGAGCCTGTCCGACCGGCGGCGCGAGCTGATGACACGGCTGCTCGCCCAGAAGGCGGCGGCCACGGCCATCCCGCGGCTGCCACGCACCGGGGCCCCGCTGGAGTGCTCCCACGAGCAGCGCCGGATCTGGCTGGCCGGGCAGGCCACCCCGGAGGCCGTCCCCCCCAACGTCACGCTGGGCGTCGCGGTCACCGGCGAGCTCGACCCGGCCCGCCTCTCGGCGGCGCTCACCGCGCTGGTGGCCCGGCACGAGTCGCTGCGCACCCGGTACACGGCGATCGACGGCCTGCCGTACCAAGTCGTCCGCGCCGCGCAGCCGGTGCCGCTGGAGCTCCTCGACCTGACCTGCCTTCCGGAGGAGGAGCGGGAAGCGGAGGCGCTGAAACTTTCCCTCACCGCGGCCGGGGAACGGTTCGACCTGACGCATGGCCCGCTGCTGCGGCTGACGGTGTACCGGCTCGGCCCGCTGGAGCACCGGCTGTTCCTGGTCTGCCACCACATCGCCTGCGACGGCGGTTCCGTGGGCCTGGTCGCGGACGACCTGGCGGCCCTGTACTCCGGCTCGGACCTCGCGCCTCCCCCGGACCCGCAGTACGCCGACTACGCCGCCTGGTCGGTGAAGCGGGCCCGGGAGCGCGCGCCGGGGCGCCTGCCGTACTGGCGGGAACGGCTGGCCGGCGTCGAGCCGGTGTTCCCGCGCATCCCGCACAAGGCCGGCACCGGACGCGGCAGCGCGACCACGGCCGTGCGGGTCCGCCGCGACGTGGTGGACGGCCTGCGCCAGACCGGTCCGGCCACGCCGTTCACCGTGCTGCTGTCGGCCTACCTGATCCTGCTGCACCGGCTGAGCGGGCGGCGCGACCTGGTGGTGGGGATGGTGACGACCGGTCGCGGCCGGCGCGAGCTGGAGCCGGTCGTCGGGTGCTTCATCAACCTGGTGCCGCTCCGGGTGAGCCTGCCCGGCGACTTCCCGGCGCTGCTCGCCCAGGTCAAAGAGGCAGTCGCCGGGGCACTGGCCAACGAGATCCCCTTCGACGCGCTCGTCTCCGGCATCGGCGGCCACCGCCTGCCCGGCGTCCACCCCGCCTTCCAGGCGGCCGTCGTGCACCGGGACGACCCGGCGCCCCCGCCGGGCTGGGAGGGTCTGCGCGCCCGGGTCTGGGAACACGAGGTGGACGACGCCAGCTTCGACCTCGGCCTGACCGCCACCCCGAGGGGCGAGGAGTACGAACTCGCGCTCACCGGGCGGCTCGCCCGTTTCACCCCCGCGGACCTGACGGACCTCACCGGACGCCTCCTCGGCATCCTGCGCGATCCGGCCGTCTGAACCAGGCCACCCCGACGGATCAGCCCACCTCGGCCGGCGGGACGAGCGGGGCCGACCACCGGCTGAGCCTGAGGACGTCCTCGGCGATGCTTGAGCCGGTGGCGGGGCGGAAGGGCGGGACGGGGTGGGCCTTCGGCCCGATGACCAGGCCGGTCCGCCCGTCCAGCGAGGCGTCCGTGGCGGCGAGGATCGACGGCCGCGCGGCCACCGACGCGGGGCCGGACGTGGCGCGTTCGAAGGTGCGCCGGACCAGCGGCCAGAGCAGCCGCAGCCCCGGCGAGACGATCGCGGGTGACCGCATGGTGCCGTCGGTCATGTCGGTGGCGGCGCCGCCGGGGTCGGCCGCGAAGACCGAGATGCCCGTGCCGCGCAGCCGCTCGGCCAGATTCAGGGTGTACGCGAGGTTGGCGAGCTTGGCCCGGCCGTACCAGTGAAAGCCGTAGTAGCCACCCGGCGGCTCCACGGCGTCGAAGGTGCGCTTGGCCAGCCGGATCGACCCCGAGGTGACGTTCACGACGCGGCTCGGCCCGCCGGCATGGAGCGGCTCCAGTAACAGCTCGGTCAGCAGGTACGGGGAGAGGTGGTTGACGGCGAACGTCGCCTCGATCCCGTCCACCGTGCGCTGCCGCTTCGCGAACATCGCGCCGACGTTGTTCACCAGCACGTCCAGCGGCCCCTCCCCGGCGAGCCGGGCGGCGAGCGCCCGCACGGCACCGAGCGACGCCAGGTCGGCCTGGACGAACCTCGCCCGCGGGCCGGTCGTCACCGCGTCGATCCGCTCGGCCGCGCGGGCGCCCCGCTCGGCGTTCCGCCCGACCACGGTCACCGCGTGACCCGTCGCCGCCAGCCCCATGGCGGTCTCCAGGCCGATCCCCCCGGTCCCCGCCGTCACCACAGCCCTTTTGCTCACGGCCCGCCCCTTCGGTTCAGTACCGGATAGTCATCCGGTTCCCGATCCGCACGGTAGCACAAGCGGATTACTATCCGTTTAGCTGGACAAGGGTGTGCGGTGACGGACTTCCGGACTGTCAGCGCGACGGGGACGGACTTCCAGGCCGTCGGCGCGACGGGGACGGACTTCCAGGCCGTCGGCGCGACGCGGACGGACTTCCAGGCCGTCGGCGCGACGCGGACGGACTACCAGGCCGTCAGCGCGGCGGGCGGAGGCCCTCGAGAAGGACGGCGAGGTACATCTCGGCGCGGCCGGCGTCGTCGCCGCCGGCGCGGACCGCGTGCTCGATGCCGCAGAGCAGGCGGCGGACGTCGTCCGCCTCGATGTCCCGCCGGATGGCCCCCGCGTCGCGGGCGCGGTCGAGCAGCTCCGCGACGGCGCGGTCGAGCTCGGCCTTCATCCGCGAGGTCTGCGCGTCGGCGTCGCTGGCGGAGGCGAGCACCGCCGCGAACCCGGCGTCGTCCAGCGCGCGCCCGAGCGCGTACCGCAGGAGGCGGTGCAGGCCCGCGAGCGCGTCCTCGTCGGCCGCCGCGGCCTGCGCCTCCGCGACGAGCTGCTGGAAGCGCTCCGCCATGAGCGCTTCGAGCAGCGCGTGCCGGTTGGGGAAGTGCCGGTACACGGTCCCGACACCCACCCCCGCGAGCCGCGCGATGGTGTTCAGCATGAGCGAGTCGTCCCCGTTGGCCAGCTGCTCACGGGCGACCTGCAACACCCGCACGCGGTTGCGCGCGGCGTCCGCGCGCATCGCCGTCCCGCGCTCGGCTCCGGATGTCACGTCATCAGCCTAATCATTCGCCGTCCGGGCCTCACAAGCCGATGTCGGACCGCGGTCCCGCGTACGTTCGCAGCAGCGCGGGGCCGATCCATCGGTGGGATGGAGATCGTCCTTGAGGGGTGACGGCCCTTGTCGTCGACATCGTTCATCCGCTCTCGGCTGGGAACCGCGCCAGCCGAAAGGCTAAAATTCCTGAAATAAGTTTGTCAACTCCACAAACTAATTGTCGATACTGACCTGGCCAGAGCCATGAAACTAGCAATTCCCGTGCATCTGAAGGGCTCCATGTTCCCGCTCGCCGCGATCCGCCGGACTTCGCCGCAGGCCCGAGGCAGCAACCCGGCTGCGTGCGCGTCTCTGTGATGTGGAAGTCGAACTGGTCTCCGCGAGGGACCCTCTGATCGGAGAACGCGTGGACGTCGCGGCGATCTTCTCCGCGCATCACCTGGGTCTCGTCAGGCTGGCACTGATCATGGTGGGTGACCGGGCCACGGCCGAGGACGTGGTGCAGGAGGCGTTCACCCGCACGCACGAGGGCCGCGCACGGCTCCGCGACCCGGACAGGGCGCTGGCGTACGTACGGTCGGCGGTGCTCAACGGCTGCCGTTCTGTGCTCAGGCGCCGGGCGGCGGTCCTGCGGCGGGGCGTGCCCCACGAGGCGCCGGTGTGGTCGGCCGAGAACGCGGCGCTGGCGGGCGAGGAGCACCGCGAGGTACTCGTCGCGCTGCAGAGCCTGCCGCCCAGGCAGCGGGAGGCCCTCACGCTGCGCTACTACCTAGATCTTTCCGACACGCAGATCGCGCGGACCATGGGGATCGGCGCGAGCAGCGCCCGGTCCGCCATCGCGCGCGGGCTGGCCGCGCTCAGCCGGGTGCTCAAGGAGGAGACATGAACGAGCGCATGGAGACACGCTTGCGGGACGCGCTGGCCGAGGCTGGTGCCACGATCGAGCCGGGCACCCTACGGCCGCTGGCAAGGACGCGGCGGCGTCCTTCCTGGCGTCCCTGGCTCGTGGCCGCCGGGGTGGCGGTGGTCCTCGCCGGGGCGGTCACCGCCTCCGGAGCGCGGGACGAGCCGGCGGACTCCCCGGCGGTGATGATGCCGATGGCGTTCACCGGGACTTACCGCGAGGGCGGCCCCGAGATCGCCGTCTTCCTGTGCACCGAGGACTCCCCGTACCCCTCGTGCGGCGGGCGGTGGGCCACTCCCGGGGCGGGCGGCGGCAGGGCCGTCACACCGGAACAGATCCAGGCCGTACGGCGCGCTCTCATCGCGATGCCGCAGGTGCGATCGGTGACCTTCCGCGACAAGGCGACGGCGTACGTCGAGTTCCGGGAGGATTTCGACAGCGACGAGGCGCTCCTCGATGCCGTCTCCGTGGAGGACATGCCGCTGACGTTCCAGCTGAGGATGCAGCCGGGCACCGACTGGCGCGCCGTCATGCGAGCCGCGCAGGCGATGCCGGGCGTCTCCAACACCGTCGACCTGAAGTGCGCGCAGGAGCACCGGGACGCCGCCGTGGCGTGCGCCACGGGCGACGGACCCCCCTCATGAGCGGCCAAGCCCGGCAGAGCCTTCGCCGATCCGGGATGCCATGATTCGGTTATGGAGCACGGAAGAGTTCGGGAAGCGGTCAGGAAGGGCTGGAACGAAGACGTCCTGCCCAGCCTCTCCGGCCTGGTGGAGATCCCCGCGGTGTCGGCCGCCTACGACGCCGCCTGGGAGCGGAACGGCCACCTGCGCGCCGCCGTCGACCACGTACGGGACTGGATCACCTCACGTGACCTGCCGGGCGCCCGGTGTGAGATCGTCCAGCTCGACGGCCGTGCCCCGCTGCTCCTCGTGGACGTGCCCGCGACCCCCGGCGCGGCGGCGAGCGGCACCGTGCTCCTCTACGGCCACCTCGACAAGCAGCCCCCGCTGGGCGACTGGTCGGAAGGCCTGGGGCCGTGGCAGGCGGTGCTGCGCGACGGGCGCCTCTACGGCCGCGGCTCGGTCGACGACGGCTACTCGGGCTACGCGGCGGCGACCGCCCTGACCGCCGTCCGGGCCGCGGGCGGCGAGCACGCCCGTGCGCTCCTGCTCCTGGAGACCGGCGAGGAGTCCGGCAGCCCCGACCTGCCCGCGTACCTCGAACACCTGGCCGGCCGTCTCGGCGAGATCACCCTGGTGGTCTGCCTGGACGGCGGCGGCGGCGACTACGAGCGGATGTGGCTGACCACGAGCCTGCGCGGCGCCGTGCAGGCGACCGTCACGGTACGCGTCCTCGACACCGCCGCCCACTCCGGGATCGCCAGCGGCATCGTCCCGAGCTCCTTCCGCGTCATGCGCCTCCTGCTCGACCGTCTGGAGGACTCCGCGACCGGCGAGGTCACCATCCCCGAGATGAACGTCCCGATCCCCGAGCCTCGGCGCGCCGAGGCCGAGGCACTGGCCGCCCTGGAGCCGGGAGCCGTCGCGCGCCGATTCCCGCTCGTCGCCGGCATGCGCCCGTCCTCGGACGACGACGTCGACCTCATCCTCAACAACACCTGGCGCCCGACCCTGTCCGTGATCGGCGCCGCCGGCCTGCCCGACCCCGCCGTGGCCGGAGCCGTACTGCGCGCCTCGACGTCCCTGCGCCTGAGCTTCCGCACCCCGCCGACGGTCGACGCGGAAGCCGCCAAGGCCGCCCTCGTGAAGATCCTCACCACCGACGTCCCCTACGGCGCCCAGGTGGAGGTGAGCGACTTCATGCTCCTGAACGGCTGGCAGTCCCCCGCACCCGCCCCCTGGCTCACCACCGCCCTGGAACAGGTCGACGCCCAGGTCTTCGACAAGCCCACCCACGGCTTCGGCATCGGCGGCGGCATCCCGTTCATGGACATGCTCACCCGCCGCTACCCCCGCGCCCAGTTCGTCGTCACCGGCGCCCTCGGCTCGGACTCGAACATGCACGTCCCCGACGAATGGCTGAACCTCTCCTTCGCCGAACAGATCACCGAGGCCATCGCCCACATCCTCGACGCCCACGCCCGCGACTGAGCGGCGGGGGGCTGACGGGCGTGGCGTTTTTGTCGGTCTCGATCAATACCGTGAGCCTCGCGTTCACCGCGCAAAGGGATGTCCCCGTCATCGGCGAGCGGAGGTAGCCGGGCATTTCCACAGCTCAGCGCCTTCTGCCCGCTGACGGCCTCCCTTCCTCTCAACCCCCCTCGGAGGACCAGTGAGACTACGGTCTCTACTGGCGAGCACTGCTGTGCTCGTCATCACCCTGACGGCCACGCCGGTCGCCGGCGCGTCGGCCCAGGCGACGGCCGCCGCCCCGGCCGTCGCGGAGAACCTCTTGGCCGAGGTGAGCCAAGGCAAGAAGGTGCGTGCGATCGTCGAGGTCAGAGGCTTCGTCACCCGGGTGGCCGCGGCCCTCGAAGCGGCGTCGGACGAGACCACGGTCATCGACGCGACCAGCTCCGGCGACTTCCTCGTCGTCACCGTCGACCAGCCGACCCTCGACGCGGCCATGGCCCACGACATGGTCAGGGCCGTCTACCGGGACGAGTTGAGCAAGGCGACGCTCGACGGCACCACCAGGCTGATCGGTTCGCGCAAGGCCAACAAGGCGGGCTGGACCGGCAAGGGGTCGACCATCGCGATCCTCGACACCGGCATCGACCGGGATCACCCGTTCTTCGCCGGGCGGATCGTGCGGGAGGCCTGCTTCTCCACCTCCGATCCCGACCCGCTCTACCAGGCCGACTCGTTGTGCCCGAGCGGGCAGCAGTCCGAGATCGGCGCCGGCGCGGCCGACGCCGAGACCGCGAAATGCGTGGTGGACGGCGTGGTCGAGTGCTACCACGGCACGCACGTCGCGGGCGTCGCGGCCGGGAAGAAGGCCGGTCCCGGGCCCTCCGGCGGCGTCGCGCCGGAGGCGGGCATCCTGCCGATCCAGGTGTTCTCCCGGTTCAACGGTCCCATCTGCCAGGAACAGGGCACCTCGGCGCCGTGCTTCCTCAGCTTCACCTCCGACCAGAAGCTCGCGCTGCAGTACGTCGACCAGGTTCACGCGGGCCTGAACGTCGTGGCGGCCAACCTGAGCCTCTCCGTGGGGCCAAAGCACAAGGTCCACTGCGACGCGGACCCCGCCTACGGGGCCCTCAAGTGGGAGATCCTCTGGCTCAAGGACTTCGGCGTCACCACCGTCGTGTCGGCGGGCAACGACCGGTACGCGGACGGCGTCGCCAGCCCCGCCTGCATCTCCTCGGTGGTGGCGGCCGGCGCGACCAACAACCACGACCGTCCTGCCCGCTTCGGCGACCGCGGCCCGCTGCTCGACCTCTTCGCGCCCGGCGTGGCCGTCAGGTCCGCCGTGCCCGGCGGCACCTTCAGGTCCCTGAGCGGCACCTCCCTCGCCGCGGCCCACGTCGCGGGGGCCCTGGCACTGGTCCGGCAGGCCAACCCGGACCTGCCCGGCGAAGGGCTCGTCGAGCGATTGCAGACCACCGGCAAGGACATCGTCTACCGCAGCGGCGGCACCAGGGTGACCACGAAGCGCATCGACCTCGCCGCCGCCCTTTCCCTCACCCCGACCCCGTCCCCCACGCCGAACGACTAGCGGCTTCAGACGGATGCCGGTCACGCCACCGCGTGGCCGGCATCCGCGCCGGGTCAGGCGGGCACCGGGAAGCTGACGGGGCTGCGGTGCCCGGCCCTGTCGACGGACCGCACGCCGAAGAAGACATTGTCCTTGGACAGGTCGATGCGCACCTCGGTGACGTCCCCGACCGGGATGACGTGGGTCCAGTCCGGGCTGGTGGTCTCGCGCCAGACGACCTCGTAGCCGGCGAGGTCCGGCTCGGTGCCGCGGGTCCAGACGAGGTCGGTGTCGTTGGTGAGCTGGTCGGTGCGGACCCTCGCGTTCTTGGGGGTGCCGGGCGCCTGGGCGAGCGACCACAGGGTGGCGGCGTTGACCCGGGCGACGCGGGCGATGTACGGGAAGTCGCAGAACTCGGGCAGGTCGCCGATCTGCTTGCCGTTCTCGACGCGGACGTCCTGGTGCTGGTGGTCGTAGTTCTCGTTCGGCTCGGTGAAGCGGGCGGCGGGGTAGGCCTGTTCGAGGAAGCCGATGTGGTCTCCGCCCCGTAGGTAGCGGTCGCGGCGGTAGATGACCCGGACGTCCATCCCGGTGGAGTCGTTCTCCGCGACGCTGGTGACGAAGCGGGCGAGCTGCCGGGCGGGCGAGTCGTTCTCCCCGCCGACCGCGCGGCGGACGTTCGCCTCGGCCGCGGTCTCGGCGGTGGGCACGCCCTCGGCGAAGAGCCGGACGGTGCGCGGATCCCGGGTGCCGTCGTCCGCGACGCTGCTGCCGACGATGTCGTTGGTGAACATCGCCTGCACGTCGGCCGCCGCGGCCTTGTACTGGGCCGCCATGTAGCGCGCGCCGTAGAGGTTCTGCTCCTCCCCGGCGACGGCCGCGAAGACGATGGTGGCCTTCGGCCGGCGCGTGGCCATGACGCGGGCGAGCTCCATCGAGACGGCCACCCCCGAGGCGTCGTCGTCGGCGCCGGGCGCGTCCGCGGTGGCGTTCATGACGTCGGTGACCCGCGAGTCGTAGTGGCCGGACACCACGTAGACCCGCTCGGGCGTGACGGATCCGCGCAGCGTGGCGACGACGTTGGTGATCCGGGTGGCGGTGGGGATCCGGGTGCCGGGCGGCTGGATGTAGGACTGCAGCTCGACCGTCATGCGCCCGCCGGACGCCGCGGCGTACCGCTGCATCTCGGCGAAGATCCAGTCACGCGCGGCGCCGATGCCGCGGTTCGGATCGTCCTGGCTGGAGAGCGTGTGCCTTGTCCCGAAGCTCACGAGCTTGCGCACCGTGGCCTCGACACGCCGATGGTCGATCTCACGGAGCAGGGCCCGCAACTCGGCGTCCGGACGCTGCTTGTCGGCAGGCCGGCCCGGGCCGGACGACCCGCCCGAGCCCGCCGCCGCGGCCGGAGCGGCGCCGAGGGTGACACCCGCGGTCGCCGCGGTCGCCGCGGCGGCGGAGAGGGAGATGAAGGCACGACGGCTGGCTTGACTGGGGGGTTGCGAATCTGTGTTAGCCACAACGTGGGTGTATCCAGACGTGGGCACTTTGTCCAGGCCCATGACGGGCCGCCAGGTCGTCACCACAGTGGGCCGCACCCCGCGAGGGGTACGGCCCACTGCGGGTTGAGGTCAGCGGACGATGCCCTGGCTGTCCCTGCCGTCACCGTTCCAGTCACCGATCACCGGCAGGTCCCCGGGATCGCCGTAGGCGACCGAATGAGTGGTCTCGGTGGCCGTGGTCACCGCACTGGTCCGCAGATAGAACCCATTGCCCATGCGGACACCGATGTTGTCCTTACCGTCACCGTCCCAGTCCCCGACGAACGGCACAGAGTTGGGGTTGCCGTACAAGAACGTGTACTGAGCCTGCCCGGTCGCCGGAGTATTGCTGATGAAGAACCGGCCCGCCCCCGGATCGTAGGCACTGACGGTGTCCTTACCGTCGCCGTCCCAGTCACCCGCCAGCGGAAGCATCGGAGCATCCCCATAAGCCACCGACTGCGTCGTCTCGGTCGCGGTCGTCACCGGACTGGTCCGCATATAGAACCCATTACCCATGTGCACACCCACGTTGTCCTTACCGTCACCATCCCAGTCCCCAACAAACGGCACCGCGTTCGGATTGCCGTACAAGAACGTGTACTGAGCCTGCCCAGTCGCCGGAGTATTACTGATGAAGAACCGCCCCGTCGTCGGATCATAAGTACTCACCGTGTCGGTGCCATCGCCGTCCCAGTCACCCGTGATCGGCACCATCGGACTGTTGCCGTACTGGAACACCGGCCGCGTCGACCCGCTGGAACTCTGATCGTCGGTCAGATAGAAGTCCAGCACCCCCAGATCACCGGAGCCGCCGCAGTTCCGGCTCGTGACGTTCCTGTTGGTCTGGTTGTTGGCGCCGCCGTACAGGACACCGTTGAACATGGGCCTGACCCGCTCGGCGCCCTCGAATCCCCAGGTCGCCTCCCCGTTGCCGTTCGCGTCGTAACCGAGCTCGAAGTGGAGGTGGGGGTGATTGTTGGACGTGGGCCCCGTCCGCCCGACCCTCCCGATGACGGCACCCTGCGCGACCCTGGCGCCCACGCCGACGGCCCGGGACTGCAGGTGCAGGTAGGTGGTGAAATAGCCGCCGCCGTGATTGATCTGAATCACGTTGCCGGCGTTCTCGTGGTAGTACGACTTGTTCACCGTTCCGGGGGCGGGCGCGATCAGCGTGGCCCCCTCGGTGCCTTCCTGGTTCGGTTCCTTGACCATGTCGAGCGCCGGGGCGTGCCCCCAGGTGTCGAACCGCCACTGCTGGCCACAGGGGAAGGGCATCTGGATGTTGGGTGCGGCGACCGCCGCGTGCGCCGGAAGGCTCGGCAGACCGGCGGCGAGGACGGCGAGCGCAGCGGCGGTCACCGCGCTCGCCCACAGGGGGCGCCGTGTTCCTCGCGGCGCGGAGGGAAAGGAAAAGAACGGACGCATGTTCATGCATCTCCTGACGGTCGAGTGATCCGGGCGACCGGTAGGGGCCGAGTCAGATTGGTGATCTTCATCGCCTGACGGTCATCACCGTGGCCGGGCGCCCGTCCCACAGCAAGAGGATTGGGACAACTCGGGGACCGCGGGACATGGAACGGCTCTAACCAGCGCAATCCCGTACGCGTTGGGACAAGGTGGGAGATAAACCACTGATGCTGGTGGTGCTGCTGTTAACCTTCGGGGTGTCAAACTCGGGTCGGAACTCGAGGAGCCAAGGTGTCAGAGCCGTCTCCGGTCGAGGATTTAGCCACCTATCTGCGCCACCTGAAGAACA
The DNA here is from genome assembly GCF_042658925.1 of Sphaerisporangium aureirubrum. NCBI lineage: Bacteria > Bacillati > Actinomycetota > Actinomycetes > Streptosporangiales > Streptosporangiaceae > Sphaerisporangium > Sphaerisporangium aureirubrum. The sequence goes on along the minus strand of NZ_JBHSRF010000001.1, from coordinate 119,937 downwards.
AGACCGGCCGTAGCTACGACGCCCTCGCCAAGCGGCTCGGCGTCGGTAAGTCCACCCTCCACCGCTACTGCTCCGGAGAGGGCGTGCCCCCGCGCTTCACCCTCTTGGAGCAGTTCGCCAAGGAATGCCAGGCGACCCAGCCGGAGATCATCGAACTCCACCAGCGCTGGGTACGCGCCCAGTCCACCGAGCTTTCCGAAGCGGAACCACCCGCGGAACACCCCGCCGAGGCCCCCTCGTCATCCTCGTCGTCTGCGGAGCCCGACTCCCCGGTCCCGGCGAAAGGCCTGCGCGAGTACCTGCCGATCCCACGCAAGGGCCGCACCTGGTGGACGCTGGCAGGAATGGCGATCCTGGTCATAGGCGGCGTCCTCATCTGGCGCCCCGGCCCGACCTACCGAGCCGACGCCGAAAGCTCACCCGCCTGCACCGACCGCAACGGAGTCAAACACGTCGACGCCAGAGAAGGCGGCCACGTATGGACCAGGGACTTCGTCTGCGTCAACCTCCCCGACACCCCGCTCTACGTCGACGTGAACAGCACCGAGAAAATCGCCGTCCTCGACACCCCGAAGAGCTGGTTCATCTGCTGGGAACTGGGCCGCGTCCAGGCCGACGGAGGAAGGATCTGGTACTACACCCGTGGCGACCGCTCGGAACCAGGCAAGGAACGCTGGCAGGGCTGGGGCTACGTAGGCGCCGAGGACGTCACCGCCCCCACCCACCCCGTCCCGAACATGCCCCGCTGCGCCGGCCGATGACCCGGCCCGCGATCAGCTGCCGGTAAACGCCTAAAACACGGAGCAAGGCCGCCGTCCGATGCCGCACCGGTTCGTTTAATGCCGGCATCAGGTCGTAAAAGGTTTGCGATCAGGTCACGAAGACGGCCAAGTGGCCTCACGTTGACTAGCCTCACCGCATGCCCCTTGCCTCGATTCCGAGCCCTTCCGAAGGGGTCTGGTATCTCGGATTCATCCCGATCCGGGCCTACGCGTTGTGCTTCATCGTCGCGATCGCCTTCGGCATCTGGCTCAGCGAGCGCCGCTGGCGCGCCCGCGGCGGCGAGAAGGGCACGATCAGCGACCTCGCGATCCCCGCGGTGATCTTCGGCCTGATCGGCGCCCGCCTCTACCACGTCATCACCGACTGGCAGACCTACTTCGGCCCACGCGCGATCAAGGAGCCCTACCAGGCGCTGTTCGTCTGGGAAGGCGGGCTCAGCATCTGGGGCGCGGTCGCCCTGGGAGGCGTAGGCATGTGGCTGGCGTGCCGCCGCCGTGGCCTGTCTCTGGGTGCCGTGGCCGACACGGTAGCGCCCGGCATCGCGTTCGGGCAGGCGATCGCCCGCTGGGGCAACTGGTTCAACCAGGAGCTGTACGGCAGTCCGACCACATTGCCCTGGGGCCTGGAGATCGACCAGGCGCACGGCGGCGAGCCAGGCGTGCTCTACCACCCGACCTTCCTGTACGAGTCACTATGGGACGCGGCCCTCGGTTTCGCCCTGATCCTGGCCGGCAGACGATTCACCCTGCACCACGGCCGCCTGTTCGCCCTCTACGTCGCCGGCTACACGTTCGGACGATTCTGGATCGAGGGCCTACGGATCGACCCGGTAGGCGGAGTGGACCACGCGGTGACACTCCTCGGACTCCGTATCAACCAGTGGACCTCGATCGTGCTGTTCGCCGGCGCCCTGGTCTACCTCTGGATGACACGCGACAAGACCACCGAACAGATCGCGGTACCGGCCTCACAACACAAAGCCTCACCCGAGGAGGACGACGGGCAGCCCTCCGATCCCAGCGGAAGCACCTGACGCGACAGACCTCGTCATTACCGCCTCGGGCAAATGACTCTCACCCGCCGGTGATTACTTGCGGTAGTTCTTCCCGATAGGCATGCCGGGGATCGGCTTGGCGATGAGCGCGACCGGGATGAAGAAGCAGATCTGGGCGATCGCCAGGGTGAGCGTCCAGAGTGCCTTGTCGTCGTAGTGAGCGGACGCCCTGGCGTACAGATCGTCGCCGACGCGCTCTCCGGACGGGTTCGGCAGGAGGACGGCCTCCGCGAGCTCCAGCGCGACCCGTTCCGCGTCGCTGAAGTAGGGGGCGTCCCGCCATGACGCCACGGCGGTGATGCGCTCCTCGGGCTCTCCGGCGTCGCGCAGAATGCCGGTCTGCCGGACGGTGTGGTACGTGCTGCCGGTGATCTGCCCGGCGCGCAGATGCACCAGGGTGATCGTGGCCTGCGGGATCGAACCGTTTCCGGGGGCCTTGGACATCGCCCCGGCGATCGTTCCCACCTCGGTGAAGAACTGCGCGGGGTCGGGGAGACGCGACCGCAGGTCGTCCTGCTCGATCGTCGTAGGTGTGGACATGGTGAGGTCTTCCTTTCCGAGTTCTGGACGGTCCCGGGGGGTGATCACACCCCCCACAGCCGGAGCTTGTCGGGGTTGCGCACCGCCCAGATGTGGGTGATCCGGTCCCCCTCGACGTGGATGGCCAGCACCGTCACGACGACGCCGTCACGCTGGGCCACCAGGCCGGGACGGCCGTTGACCGTACGTTCCAGGAACGTCAGGTCGGACACCCTGCCGGCGAGATCGGCGGCGTAGCGCGCGACCTGCTCGCGACCCACGATCGGGCGGAGCACGGCTTCGACCAGACCGCCGCTGTCGCTGGTCACCGTGACGTCAGGGTCGAGGAGACCGATGAGCGCCTCGATGTCCTTGGCCTCCCATGCCTGCTTGAACTCCTTGACGAGGCCGGCCTGCCGCGCCACCGGAGCCGCCGGGGCCCGCGACGCGCGAACGCGACGACGGGCCGAAGAGGCCAGCTGGCGACACGCCACCGGAGTACGCCCGACGATCTCCGCCACCTCGGCGAACGAGTAGCGGAACACGTCGTGCAGGATGAACGCGACCCGCTCGGCCGGAGTCATCGACTCCAGCACGACCAGGAAAGCCATGTTGATCGACTCGTCCAGAGTGACCCGGTCGGCGGGGTCGGCTCCACCGGCCCCCGTCCGCCCGCTGATCCACTCCGTACGCTCAGGCAACGGCTCAGGTACCCATTCCCCCACATAGCGCTCCCGCCGCGCCCGCGCCGATCCCAGCAGATCCAGGCATATCCGGCTCGCCACGGTGGTCAGCCAGCCACCGGACGACTCGATGCCTTCCCGCTGCCGCGCAGACATGGCGTACCAGCGCGCGTACGTCTCCTGCACGACGTCCTCGGCCTCCGTCAGCGACCCGAGCATCCGGTAGGCAAGGTTGATCAACTGCCTCCGCTCACCCATGATCGCGCCGACACTCGGATCGCCCCAGGCGGCCCCTGATCCAGATGAAGTGCTCATGACCTAGTCGGCTCCGTCGCTGCTCCTGCTGCTTTCACCAGTCCGACGAAACAACCCTCCGAAGTGTGAGCCCGGCACGCCACCTCACACTCCCACCACCTGACTCGTCGGACTGTAGAGACAACGCGTCCCCTGCCGTTCAGGAGCCCCCGTGTACCTACGCGTCGCGATCATCCTGCAGACCCTTGCCGTTTCCTCCGCGCCGGTGACCGCCGGCCTGCTGCTGTCCGCACCCGCCGGGCGACCACTGCACAGCGTTTCGGCGTACGCGGTCTTCACCACAGCCGTACTGCACGTGATCACCGCCATCCTTATATGGCACCCAGGCGGCGGCTCCCCCAGGTCCCTGCTGTACGCGACCGCCTTCCTGGCACTCACCCTGACCCAGATAGCCCTCGGCATCGCCCACATGAAAGCCCTGCACGTCCCCCTCGGCGTCCTGCTGTTCGGCATGAGCCTCGTCCAGCTCATCCAGCTCCCCGTGCGGTTCCCCCGCCAACCGTCGGCCACCACGATTCGATGACGGATACGTCGTGTTCCCGCCCTCAGGCCGCGCCGCCTTGGGAGCGGTCGAGCAGTCCCCACCGGGAACGGACGAGGTCCACGAGCGAGGGGCCGCCGCGGAAGCACCACAGGGCGATGACCGGGTCACAAATGGCGCAGCCGAGGGACGAGTCATGGGCGAACGGGATGATCGGGTTGCCCTTGAGATGGTGCAGGACGTCCCATGCGGTGTGCAGCAGCCAGCCGACGCCGATGAACGTCCACGACTCCAGCCCCCGGTAAGCGCAGTAGGTGACGGCCGCGGTGAAGGCGAACTCCCAACCGTCCAGACCACCGCCGCTGAGGTAGGCGCCTCCCGCCCCGGCCAGCATGACGGCGTTGAAGCGGCGCCGGTGCGGTTCGCGAATCAGGGACATCACCACGACATAGAGCAGGCCGATCAACACCGGCGGGACAACGGTCATGATCATCTGAGTGCTCCTGTGCGCCGGAAACGTCACCGACGCTAGCCGGGCCGCCGGTTCGCCCCCCAGAGGGATTCCCGACATCTCTCAACGGGATAGCGCCATAAGGGCCGACCGGGAGACCTCTCAGCGGCAGCGGATCCGGAGCCTCGGCGCGATACAGGCGGATGGGTACTGTTCCGCCATGCACACCGTCGCCGTCCTCGCCCTCAACCTGGTGATTCCCTTCGATCTCTCCACCCCGATCGAGGTCTTCACCCGTACGCGGTTGCGGGACGGCCGTCCCGGCTACCAGGTGCGCATCTGCGCCGAACACCCGGAGGTGGACGCCGGCCTGTTCACACTGCGCGCTCCCTGGGGGCTGGACGGTCTGGAGGCCGCCGACACGATCATCATCCCCGGCACCGCGAGCCCGATGGACCCCCTGCCCCCAGCCGTACACCAGGCCCTGAAGGCCGCCGCCGCCAACGGCACCCGTATCGCCTCCATCTGCTCGGGCGCCTTCTCCCTGGCCGCCGCCGGACTGCTCGGCGGACTACGCGCCACCACCCACTGGGCCGCCGCCGACCAACTGGCCACCGCCTACCCCGACATCGAGGTGGAGCCCGACGTTCTCTACGTCGACAACGGCCAGATCCTCACCTCCGCCGGCGCCGCGGCCGGTCTGGACCTGTGCCTGCACCTGATCCGCCACGACTACGGTTCCGCCGTAGCCGCCGACGCCGCCCGACTGTCGGTCATGCCCCTGGAACGAGAAGGCGGTCAGGCCCAGTTCATCGTCCAGCCACTCCCACCCACCCCCCGAGGTTCCGCACTAGAACCCCTGCTCATCTGGCTACAAGCCTCCCTGTCACGCGACCTGACCGTGCCCGACATCGCCACCCAAGCCCGCATGAGCCCCCGCACCCTGATGCGCCACTTCCGCGACCAGACCGGCACAACCCCCCTCCAATGGCTCCACCGAGCCCGCATCCGCCAAGCCCAACACCTACTGGAAACCACCACCCACCCCATCGAACACATAGGCACCCAAGTCGGTTTCACCTCCCCCACCACCTTCCGCGACCGCTTCAAACGAACCACAGGTGTCACCCCCCACACCTACCGCCGCACATTCCGCCGAGCCCACCAAGCCTGAAACCCCTGACGGTTTGCGCGACCAGCGCTCGAGCCGCCACCAAGGCCACGAACCGGGCGGCATTCAGGTTCGACTCCTGTCAGGGGTACGCAGTCGGGTCGTGGCGCAGCTGAGTCAACACGTTTCGTCGGGACCGAAGCAGGGTTATCCCTCTGTCGACGACGCCTTACGGCTCGCGCAATGATTGCGCTGACGATTGCGCCGTCCACGTGCCGGGGACAAATCGGAGGCGTTTCATGGCCGCCAGTGATGATCACCACGCCGCGCTCGATCGACAGACGGGGCCCTTCGACACACTGACCGCGGCGCTCGGGGGCCTGTTTGTCGGGCACTGTCTGGCCTCCGTGGCCAGGTTCAGCGTCGCCGACGCGCTCGACGACACGCCGCGGACGGCCCAGGAGCTGGCCGAAGTCACCGGGGCGGATCCCGAGGCCCTCAGTCGTGTGCTTCGCCTCCTCGCTGCCCATGGCGTCTTCGCGGCCGGCGACGACCGCTACACCCACACCGGCGCGTCACGAATGCTCCGTTCCGACCATCCCCAGTCCTGGCGTGACTTCGTGGCAACATTCGGAACCGAACGTACTGCGAAGCAACTGGGTTACTTCGACTACTCACTCCAGACTGGACTCCCGGCCACGAACAAGCTGAATCCGGACGGGTTCTTCGGCATCCTTCAGAGTGATCCCGAGGCGGGCCGGGTCTTCGACGCCGCGATGGTCTCAAAGGCGCGTATCCAGGTCGCGAGTGTCCTGGCCGCCTACGACTTCTCGGACTGCGGAACGATCGCCGACATCGGCGGCGGCCACGGACACCTACTGCGGGCGGTGGTGGACGCGGCCGAGCGAACCACGGGCATCCTTTTCGACCTGCCCCCGGTGATCGAGCGTGCCGCGGAGATCGCCTCCGATCGGCTCACACTGCAAGCCGGCGACTTCTTCAAGGACCCGCTGCCGGTCTGCGACACCTACATGCTCATGGACGTGATCCACGACTGGGACGCCGAGCGGGCCACGGCCATCCTGGCCGCCGTACGAAAGGCCGCTCCGCCGCATGCGCGGCTGTTGCTGGTGGAGAGCGTCATCCCCGACGACCCTGGGCCCGACTGGTCCAAAGCCATGGACATCATGATGCTCATCCACACCGGAGGCAGGCAACGCACCCGCAGCGAACACGAGTCGCTGTTGCAGACCTGCGGTTTCCGGCTCGAGCGGGTCGTTGCGACGACATCAGACATGTCGATCCTCGATGCGGTGTGTGCCTGACCTGGCACTGATTTCGGGTCCACGCCGAGCGGGATCCCGGCCGATCCCTTGGGAGGGTCGACAACAGCCAGATCGGGGTGTTCCTCGGCTACGCCTGCGCGGCCGGTCGGGCGCTGCCGGATGTCCGGCTCTACCTGCCGCGGTCCTGGGTCGCCGACCGGGCCGGTGTGCGGCCGCCGGTATCGAGTTCGCGACCAAGCCGCAACTGGAGTCGCAGATGATCGCCGCGGCGCTGCGTACGCGTATCACCACCACCGCCGCCGCTCCGACCCGGCCACCAGCACATAGATCACAAGTGCCGCTGCCGTACTAGGGCGGCCGGCAACGTACTCCCGTCCCGGCTGCGCGCCGGCCCGTTACGGCTACGAACACGGCGGGTCGCATACAAGGAGTGCCCTTCGACGCTACCGGCGGCCTCGGAATCACACATCTCCAGCATCGTTGGAGGGGGGCGGCTTCGTAGCAGGCAGGTGCCTTTTTAGATCGGAGACAGCGCAAGCGACTGCACCGATCATGAAGCCGATCCCAGCAAGACCCCACCCAGTACTCACACCTCCATTTTTTGACAAGGCGGCAAGGAAAGCGAAGAAGAGGACCGTTGATCCGAGGAGTAAGAATCCGTTTCGCCCATTCATGATCAGCTAGCTTAGCCCTGAGCACACATGCCGACCTTTCGGGACCACTTCGCCACAAAGTCACGCCGCTGTCCGACACGGCGACTGGTGGACCGTGATCGCGCCGGCGTACGGCGTCTACGTGCACGCCCGCACCCTGGCCCGCTTACAGGCCGGCGCGCAAGCGGCGATCGCGCCGATATCTGAAGACGGCCGGCTCCCGACAACGCAGGTCCGACCGCAGACCCGTAGCGCGCGAACTTCCAGCGTGTGAGCGGGGAGCTACACGGCCAGCGGCCTACTCAAGCGGCTCTCAGTTCGGCCACCGACTGGACCAAGCCGCTTCGCTCAAGACTTGCGAGGACGTCTTCGACTGCGCCCGGCGGGTTCTTCCACGAATCGGCGATCTGCTGGACGCATGCCCACACGACCTTCTGGTTGAGGTGGATCTGGTCAAGGACGAAATCGTCTGCGCTCTTGGCTTCCACATCCCAGCTGGAAAGGGAGTCCGCAGGGAAATCTCTCAAGTTGTTCGTGACGATCACCTGAGCTCGAGCGCGGATAGCAGCGGCAAGAACATGACGATCATGGCTATCCGGCAACTTGAGACCTTCAATCAGCGGCTCGTAGCCTGTCACGAGACAGTCACGCACTGCCTTTACCATCAAGGTGCGGGTGCGCTGAAGAGCTTCCGCCTGAATGTCTGGTCGATTCTCCCTGATCGCTTCGAAGACCTCGTCCAGGATTTGATCCGTCCACTTCGCCTGCACCAGACCTGCTTGCGCAACCCTGATCAGGAGATCGCGCAGCGTACTCGGATACAGGACACAAGCGTCGTAGACGACGACAAACGCCACGTCAGCCGAAGCCCAACTCTCGAGTCATGGCCGAGAGCGCGTCTGCGGCCTCGCGACGCCGCTGGTCATCTTTGCGCTTGTAGTCCATGAGCGATTCGGCTCTAACCCTCCGATGGGTTCCCACCAAGCGATACTGGATCTCACCCGCATCAAGAAGCCCTATGAGGTAGGGCCGTGACACGTTGAGCAGATCAGCCGCTTCCTGAGTCGTCAGTTCCGCATGAGCCGGCACCACCGACACTCCACGGCCGGCAGCCATATGAGCGAGGATCGTCGCCAGCAACTCTACCGCTGCACGGGGCAGTACCAGGGCTTCTCTGGTCTCCTCCACCACTATGTCGATTTGCGCCGGACTCTCATGATGGCGACGCAGGTAGCCGCGGACCTGTGGGAGCGCACCGCGAGCGGCCACGGCATCTCGCGAGTTCGGTCGAACCGGAGCAACTGTCATGTCATCCACCTCCTCACCTGCAGTATGTGCTCCAAACGAAATAAACGCAACATCTCTGCGGCGCCGCCCGGCTACTCTGCGTGCACTACTGAACAGGCCGGCACTCTCCCGGCTGTCGGACCGAAGAGGCCTGCCATCTGAAATCGGCAGTGACCTGCTCAGCATCCGCCTCCAGGTCTCGGCGTAGCGCGTCGCGCGTCGAGGGTGTTCGGTGGCAGACCAGGACTCGGCTGGTCGTGCCGTCCCTGGCGGTGACGGAGATCTGTCACCTGCTCTCTGACCCGGTACGGCGTGGCAGTCCAGTCCTTGCGGCCGAGTTCTGTGCGGCCATCGCCGATGATGAACTTCGTGTGATCGAGGTGACTCCGCACGACTTCGCCGGACGTCGGAATTGCTCTGGGTCTACGCCTCTCTGGGACTTCAGGCCGTCGATGCTTGTGTAGTAGCTCTGGCAGAGTGCTTCGACCTGAGTGAAGTCGCGACTCTCGATCGACGCGATCATCTGGTCGTAGCTCCTCGTCATCTCCTGAGGGGGCAACGGCTAACGGTCTTGCTGGACGACTGATCGGCTTCCCGTAGTCCATGCACGCCGGGTTCGGGGGTGTGGGGGCGGAGCCCCTGCCTTGGGGTTTGGGGGCGGAGCCCCTGCCTTGGGGTTTGGGGCGGGAGCCCCAATGTCACAGTCCGAGCGAAGCGAGGGCCATTTTTCTGCGGAGGACCTTATGACAGCGGGACCGTACCCCGAGGGTACGGCCCCGTCTGGAAGAGGATCAGGCTTCGCCGGTGGTGAGGCCGATGGGGCAGCTCACGCCGGTGCCGCCTATGCCGCAGTAGCCGTTGGGGACCTTGTACAGGTACTGCTGGTGGTAGTCGTATCGCCAGGGCGATAGATCGCACTGTCTGGCGGTGTGCTTCTCGATAGCGTGCTCCAGATATTGGCCATTGTGTCGGTGAGTCGCGAGATCTCGACGAGGCCGATGTTGACGGTCGTGGCTGGAGCGTGAGCGCGGATCAGCACGAAGCACCTCGAAGCATCGACGTGTGTCGGCCAGGGCGTGCGGGCACGACTCGTCCCAACCCCTGACCGCCTCACTGGTTCCAGATCGGACGTCTCGTAGCGCACAGGGTCGGCGCTGCTCTCGTCATGCCGCATTCCCGTCACAAGATCGCGCAGAGTGGGGCGTATTTTCCCAGCTCACCCTGCAAATGGCGGCTGCCGTATTAGCCGTTTGCTCCATCATGAGGACAACTGTTGCCAGAGTCTTGTGGCCGAGTGGTCAATACCGCGCTGTATCGATCCGCGCTAGACCTATGTTGATCGATCAAATACCCGTCCCCCATAAGGAGAAGCATGCAAGAAGTCACTTGGCTCCGCCGGATCGGCCTCGTCTCAGCGGTGATGGCAGTCGGCCTGGCCGCCGCGTCTGTGGCCGCGCACGCCGACGGCTACGACACTCCCCGCAACGCCACTGCTACGGGGGCAGGCAGCACCTACGCGGCCGGATTGGCGGCGGCCGAACAGCGGGCCCGGCAGTCCGTTCTCGCGGTCGGCCACGACTGCACCCCTGGGACCTATAACACGATGCTGACCTATGCTTCTCCGGGTGGCGGCACATGGGTCTTCCGGTCCACCCACCAGGCGATGTGCGTCGACTGATCAAGATTCAGCAGGTTTGCGCATGCCTCCACCAGGAGAACATGCGCTGGAGGTTCGATGCCTGTCAGGTCGATACATCACTGTCCGAGAGTGATGCTCAGGCGCCCGGTGGGGCTGGGTCGGCGCTACGCCGTGACACCCCGAAGGAGTTCGACTGGAACGACGTGGTTGATCGCGCGGCCCAGCTTCGCGTCTGTTGTCAGCAATGGGAGCCGCCGTTCCAGTGCAGCCTGGACGAACAGGGCGTCGAAAAGACGAAGGGAGTAATCGACGGCCAGGCCAGCAGCTCTCTGGACCCGATCCACATCGCAGACATGGACTAGGACTCCCAGATCACCGATCACCCGCGTCGCGGCCAGGAATGTCGCCCTATCCAACCGGCCTGTACGCAGCCCCTTCTTGCGTAGGACCTCGTGCATCACGGGTTGGGGGTGGGGGGCGGAGCCCCCGCCTTGGGGTTTGGGGCCGGAGCCCCAATGAAGACAGTCCGAGCGGAGCGAGGGCCATTTCCGGGCGGAGCCGCACACATGACTGAGGGGCCACACCCGGATGGGTGCGGCCCCTAGCTCGATCGATCAGGCTTCGCCGGTGGTGAGGCCGATGGGGCAGGTAACGCCGGTGCCGCCGATGCCGCAGTAGCCGTGGGGGACCTTGTACAGATACCGTGTTCAGGCGAAGGGCACTGCGTACACTGGGAGCATGCAGTTCGACCACGATGGCTCAGGGGTGTCCGAGGATGCCTCTGAGGAGATGCGACTACCGCGGCATCTCGCGGGGTTGGTCGGTGCGCTCCAAGGGCCAGCGGATCTAGCCGCCCATCATGATCGGTATCTCTCGTATCCTCACCATGAGGAGTCCGGCGGGGTTGCCACAGCGTGATCCTCTGCGACACAGGTCCACTGGTCGCCGCCTTCAACAGAGCCGACAACGATCACCAGCGCTGTTTGCGGTTCCTCACCCGGCACTGGGCCCGCTTGGTCGTGCCTTCCCTGGCGGTCACAGAGATCTGTCATCTGCTGTCGGACCCGGTGCGCCGCGGCAGCCCAGTCCTGGCCGCCGGGTTCTGCGCGGCCATCGCCGACGACGAACTTCGCGTGATCGAGGTGACTCCGCATGACTATCGCCGGATGTCAGAGCTGATGTCGGCCTACGCTTCGTTGAAACTACAAGCAGTCGATGCTTGCGTGGTAGCTCTGGCGGAGCGCTTCGATCTGCGTGAGGTCGCGACACTCGATCGACGCGACTATCAGATCATCGCTCCTCGCCATCTTCCCAAGGGCGAACGGCTTGTGATCTTGCCTGAGGACTGAGCCCACGCCCAGGAGTTGAGCGCGAGCCGTACAGCGAGATCTGTGAAGGCTACTCGTTGATCGGGACCAGGCCGTCTGGCAGGCGGCCCACTCGGATGGGTCACCTAGCTTGACGTTGGTACCGCCTATGCCGCAGTAGCCGTTGGGGACCTTGTAGAGGTACTGCTGGTGGTAGTGGTATTGCCAGGGCGGCAATTTGTCGGCGCTACACACGGACTAGGCGGACTGTTTTGCCGCAAAGCTTGCTCATGTCGTCATCGTCTGACGTGAGGATGACGACCGGGCGGATGGAGCGAAGGGCGGTGGCGGCGACGACGGCGTCGATCGCATACTTGTGGCCGTGGAGACCGGTGGCACGGAGCAGATCCAGCGCATGGACGGAGACATCCTCGGTCATCGGCTCTACGCGCAAGCGCGACAGGTGCCAGCGCAGGCGGTCGTTCGTCACACGGGTGTCAAAGGCTTCGATAGGCGTCAGAGCGCTGACAGCGACGCGGAAATCGTTGCTCTGTGCCTCTCGGATGATCGCGGTGACACGCTGATCGGCCGCACACCACTTGGAGAGGCCTTCGGAGTCCAGGATGACGGTCCCGGCGCTCAGCTTGCTTCGTGCGCGTGCCATCCGCTGTCCTCCTGCAACTCGGGAGCGGATTTCACGCTGCGGAACAGATCCTCCGCCTCGTCACGGAAGTGCTGAGGAATCGGGCCGTTCTCCTGTTCGTTGGCCTGGAGCGCCTCCTCCAGCAGGTCCCGCTCGATTTGACGCTCCACGGCGGCGTCCACGTAGGCGGAGAAGCCGCGGGCACCGACACGTTCCTTGACGGCGCGGATGTTGCCGACACGCAGGGAAACACTGACCTTGGCCGCCGGCCCCTCCCCTGGCGGAAAAGCTCGTTCAGGCAGACTCATGGAGCAATCTTACTACTTCGAGTAGCAAATCACTCGCCTTCCGAACGGAGCGTCATGCACTGCGCACGCACGTGACGCACTCCAGCGATCACCCGAGCCCAGACGACCGCGGGCAGACCTACTTACGGGTTCGGGGGTGTGGGGGGCGGAGCCCCTGCCTTGGGGTTTGGGGCGGGAGCCCCAATGTCACAGTCCGAGCGAAGCGAGGGCCATTTTCCTGCGGAGGGCCTTATGACAGCGGGGCCGTACCCCGGGAAGGGGTACGGCCCCGTCTGGAAGAGGATCAGGCTTCGCCGGTGGTGAGGCCGATGGGGCAGCTCACGCCGGTGCCGCCTATGCCGCAGTAGCCGTTGGGGACCTTGTATAGGTACTGCTGGTGGTACTCCTCGGCCGGGTAGAAGGTGGGGGCTGGGCGGATTTCTGTGGTGATTTCGGGGTGGCCGGCTTGGGTTAGGGACTGCTGGTAGGTGTGGCGGGTGGTTTCGGCGGACTTTTGCTGGGACTCGGTGTGGGTGTAGATGGCGCTGCGGTACTGGGTGCCTACGTCGTTGCCCTGGCGCATGCCCTGGGTGGGGTCGTGGGCCTCCCAGAAGACCTTGAGGAGTTCCTCGTAGGAGACTTCGGCGGGGTTGTAGACGACGCGGACGGCCTCGGTGTGGCCGGTCAGGCCGGTGCAGACCTCTTCGTAGGTGGGGTTGGGGGTGTGGCCGCCCTGGTAGCCGACCAGGGTGGTCACCACACCGGGGGTTTGCCAGAACTTGCGCTCGGCGCCCCAGAAGCAGCCCAGGCCGAAGTCGGCGATCTCGGTGCCCTCGGGGTAGGGCGGGGCCAGGGGGGCGTCCAGGACGGCGTGGCGCGCGGGGAGGGGGATCGCGTCCGCGCGGCCGGGGAGCGCTTCGTCGGGGGTGACCATGGACGTCTTGTTCTTGCCGAAGAGCCAACCCATCAGGGCACCTCCGTTGGTATCAGGGGTTGCAGTCTCAGCAACCAGTGTGGGGTCCGACTTGTTCCCTGGGATTAGTGTTCCTTAACGGTTGGGCAAGAGTTACTTATTTGTGGTTAAGGAGAGCACAAGGGAAGATGGGGATTATGCCTGACTCACGACGTGGTGTCCTGTTCGGTGCGGCAGCGTACACCCTGTGGGGGCTCTTCCCTCTGTACTGGCCTCTGCTCCAGCCCTCGGGGGCCGTGGAGATCCTCGCGCACCGTATGGCCTGGTCGCTGGTCGCCGTGCTCGCCGTGCTGCTGGTGCGGCGGCACTGGGCCTGGATCAGGGACATCGTCCGGCGGCCGAAGACGATACTGCTGCTGGCCCTCGCCGCGATGTTCGTGTCGGTGAACTGGGGCGTGTACATCTACGCGGTGAACAGCGGGCACGTCGTGGAGAGCTCGCTCGGGTACTTCATCAACCCCCTGGTGAACGTGCTGTTCGGTGTGGTCGTGTTCCGGGAGCGGCTGCGGCGCTGGCAGTGGGTCGCGGTGGGGCTCGGGACGCTGGCGGTGCTCGTGCTGACCGTGGACCACGGGCGGCCGCCGTGGATCGCGCTGGTGCTGGCGGTGAGCTTCGGGACGTACGGGCTGATCAAGAAGTCCGTGGGGGTCGGGGCCGCGGAGAGCCTGGCGGTGGAGACGGTGCTGCTGCTCGGGCCGGCGCTCGGCTACCTGCTTTTCCTGGAGATCCAGGGTGAGGCGACCTTCGCGCGGTTCGGGCTCTGGCACGCGGTGCTGCTGGCCGGTGCGGGCGTGGTGACGGCGGTGCCGCTGATGCTGTTCACCTCGGCGGCCATCCGGGTGCCGCTCAGCACGCTTGGACTGTTGCAGTACATCGCGCCGATCCTGCAGTTCCTGTGCGGGGTCCTGGTGGCCCGGGAGGTCATGCCGGCGAGCCGTTGGATCGGCTTCGCGGTGATCTGGCTGGCGCTGGCGGTGTTCAGCTGGGAGGGCCTGCGCCACGCCCGAGCGGTACGGCACGTGGCCGTACCGCTTGTGGAGCGGGTGCCTCAGCCGGAACGGTCGGCCACGTAGGCGCACAGCGCGAGGAGGGCCTCGCGGGCGGGGATGTCGGGCAGGGCCAGGAGGTCCAGCCGGGCCCGTTCCACCCAGGACATCAGCTCGGCGCGGGCGCGGTCCATCGCGGGGTCGGCGCGCAGCAGCGTCACCGCCTCCTCGACGTGCTCCTCGGGCACCGGGCCGGCGAGCAGCTCGCGCAGCCGGGGGTTGCCGGAGGCGCCCGCGGCTTGGACGTACAGCACCGGCAGGGTGCGGATGCCCTCGCGCAGGTCGGTGCCGGGCGTCTTGCCGCTCTCCCCGGCCGAGGACGCGACGTCCAGCAGGTCGTCACCGAGCTGCCACGCGACGCCGATCGCCTCGCAGGCCCTGGTGAGCCGCTCGACCACGGCGGCCGGCGCCCCGGCCAGCATCGCGCCGAAGCGGCCGGAGGTGGCGATGAGCGAGCCGGTCTTGTCGGCCAGCACCTCGAGGTAGTGGGTGATGTCGTCGACGCCGGGGCGCGGGCCGATGGTCTCGCGGATCTGGCCGCGGACCAGCCGGGAGAACGTGCGGGCCTGGATGCGCACCAGCTCGGGCCCGAGGTCGGCGAGGATCTCGGACGCCTGGGCGAAGAGGTAGTCGCCGGTGAGGATGGCCACGGTGTTGTCCCACCGGGCGTTGGCGGACGGGGAGCCCCGGCGCACCGGGGCCTCGTCCATCACGTCGTCGTGGTAGAGCGTCGCCAGGTGGGTCAGCTCGATCACCACGGCCCCGGGCACGACGCCCGGGGCGCTAGGGTCGCCGAAGTGCGACGCCAGCAGCACGATCATCGCGCGGAAGCGCTTGCCCCCCGCCTCGATGAGGTGCTTGGACGCCTCCGCGACGAAGGCGTCCTCACTGTCGGCGGAGGCCCGCAGCAGCTTCTCGACGGCGTCGAGACCGCTGGCGATGTCCGCTGCCAATCCCTCGTCGATGAAAGGCAGGTCGACAACGGGCGGCGCGGCCATGAGACTCCTAACGAACGAACAACGACTGCGCGGCCGAGTGCGCCAGGTCGAGCACCGGCTGCGGGAAGACCCCGAGGACTACGGTAGCCGCAGCCGAAAGGGCGACCACAGCCGCGGTCCCCATGCTGGGCACCGCGATGGTCGGACCCTCGGGGGCGGGGTCGCTGAAGAACATCAGCACGATGACGCGGACGTAGAAGAACGCCGCCATCGCCGAGGTGACCACACCCACGATGACCAGGCCGGTCGCGCCCCCCGCCACTGCGGGGGCGAAAACTGCATACTTCCCGAAGAATCCAGAAGTAAGCGGAATGCCGGCGAATGCCAGGAGGAACAACGCGAAAATTCCAGCCAGCGCGGGCGACCTCTTGCCGAGCCCGGCCCACCGGGACAGGTGCCCGGCCTCGCCGCCCGCGTCGCGCACCATGGTGACGACCGCGAAGGCGCCGACCGTCGCGAAGCCGTAGGCCACGAGGTAGAACAGGATGCCGCCGAGAGCCGCGGCGTTCTGCTTCAGCGACCCGGTGGCCACCACCGCGACCAGCAGGAAGCCGGTGTGCGCGATCGAGGAGTACGCCAGCATGCGCTTGATGTCGGTCTGGGTGATCGCCAGGATGGCGCCGATCACCATGGTGAGGATGGCGACGGCCCAGAACACCGGCTGCCACATCTCGTCCAGGTTGCCGAGCGCGACCCAGAACACCCGCAGCAGCGCGCCGAACGCGGCGATCAGCGTGCCGGACGCCATCAGCGCGGTGATCGGCGTGGGCGAGCCTTGGTACACGTCCGGCTTCCACGCCTGGAAGGGCGCGGCGCCGATCTTGAACAGCAGCCCGACGCCGAGCATCGCGATGCCGATGTACAGCAGGTTGTCCTGGCCGAGGTGCGTGCCGATCATCTGCTCGATGGCGCCGAGGTCGACCGAGCCCGCGAAGCCGTACAGCAGCGCGGTGCCGTACAGGAAGAACGCCGACGAGAAGGCGCCGAGCAGGAAGTACTTCATCGCCGCCTCCTGGGACAGGAGACGACGGCGCCGGGCCAGGCCGCACAGGAGGTACAGCGGCAGGGACATGACCTCAAGGGCCACGAACATGATCAGCAGGTCGTTGGAGGCCGGGAACAGCATCATGCCGCCGACGGCGAACAGCACCAAGGGGTAGATCTCGGTGTGCGCGCCGCCCTGGCTGAGCGCCTGGTCCTCCTCGGCGCTGCCGGGCACGGCGGACGCCTGGGCGACGAAGTGGTCGTCGTCGTTGACGAGCAGCACGCTGACGATCGCCAGCAGCAGGATGGCGCCCCAGATGAACAGGGACGGCCCGTCCACCGCGACCGCGCCCATGGCGGCGGCCTCGCGCACGCCCTGGGTGCCCTGCCACACGGTCAGCGCGAACGCGCCGATCAGCGACAGCAGCGTGATGGGCATCTGCAGGGATTTGCGCAGGTAGCGAGGCGTGAACGCCTCGACGAGCACACCGGCGATGGCCGCGCCGAACACCAGGAGCATCGGGGACAGCGTCCCGTACTCGATGGTCGGCGAGGTGATGGGCTCGAAGGCGAGCAGGCTCATTCTCCTGGCCCCTTCTGGTCGGCAGCCGCGGGTATGGCCGGAGTGAACTGCGGCGCCTGCACGCTGGTGAGAGTGTGCTTGACCGCGGGGTTGATCACGTCGAGCAGCGGCTTGGGGAAGAAGCCGAACCCGATGAGCAGCGCGATGAGCGGCGCGATCACGATCTTCTCGCGGAGGTTCAGGTCGGGCATCCCGCGCACGCTCTCGGCCGTGGGGCCGCCCATCATGCGCTGGTACATCCACAGGATGTACACGGCCGCGAGGACCATGCCGGCCAGCGCGATGACGCCGGGCACGACGTACCGCTCGAAGGTGCCGATCAGCACCAGGAACTCGCTGACGAACGTGGACAGGCCGGGCAGCGACAACGACGACAGGCCGGCGACCAGGAAGGTGCCCGCGAGCACCGGGGCCACCTTCTGCACCCCTCCGTAGTCCGCGATGTACTGCGACCCTCGCCTGTTGATCAGGAAGCCGGCCAGCAGGAACAGCGCCCCGGTGGAGAAGCCGTGGTTCACCATGTACAGCGTGGCGCCGGAGCCCGCGTCGGCGGTCAGTGCGAACACGCCCATCGTGATGAAGCCGAAGTGCGAGATCGAGGTGTACGCGATGAGCCGCTTCATGTCGGTCTGCCCGATGGCCACGACCGCGCCGTACACGATGCCGATCACGCTCAGCGCGATGATCACCGGCGTGAAGAACTTGGCGGCGTCGGGGAACAGCTCCAGGCAGAACCGCAGCATGCCGTAGGTGCCGACCTTGTCGAGCACGCCGACCAGCAGCACGGCCGCCCCGGCGGGCGCCTGCGCGGCGGCGTCGGGCAGCCAGGTGTGGAACGGCCACAGCGGGGCCTTGACCGCGAAGGCGATGAAGAAGCCGAGGAACAGCCACTTCTGCGTCGCCGGGTCGGTGACGGCCCCGATCAGCTCGGGCTGCAGGAACGTGCCCTTGGCCGCGACGTGGTACAGCGCGATCACCGCGACCAGCATGAGCAGGCCGCCGAACAGCGAGTACAGCAGGAACTTGACCGCCGCGTACGACCGCTGCGCCCCGCCGTACGACCCGATCATGAAGTACATCGGGATGAGCATGGCCTCGAAGAACACGTAGAACAGGAAGACGTCGGTCGCCGCGAAGACGCCGATCATCATCGCCTCGAGCACCAGGATCAGCGCGAAGTACGTCTTGACCGACCGCTTGGCGTCCGACCGCTCGGCGTCGTGCCAGGAGGCCAGCACCACGATCGGCACCAGCACCACGGCCAGCGCGATCAGCACCAGCGCGATCCCGTCGACGGCCACGGCGTAGTGGACGCCGAACGACGGGATCCACTGGTGGACCTCGCTGAACTGCTGGCGCGCGCCCGACGGGTCGAACTGGGACGCCATGGCGAGCGTGAGCGCCAGGACGACCAGCGACACCGCGAGCGTGAGCTGCTTGGCGAGCTTGGCGTTGCCCTTGGGCACCGCCGCGACCGCCAGCGCGCCCACCACGGGCACGCCCATCAGGATTGAGAGCCAGGGCATCACAGGTTCCCTACGAAGAACAGTGCGCCGACCAGGAGAGCGGCACCGAAGAATATCGACAAGGCGTACGAGCGGACGAACCCGGTCTGCACGCGGCGCAGCCGGCCGGACGTGCCGCCGATCGTCGCCGCGAGCCCGTTGACGAGGCCGTCGATGCCGCGGTTGTCGAAGAACACCGCGAGCCGCGTCAGCCACTGGCCGGGACGCATGAACAGCGCCTCGTTCAGCGCGTCACCGTACAGGTCGCGCCGGGCGAAGACCGTGAGGAACGACCCGCGCGGGGCGACGGCGGGCACCGGCGCCCGGCCGTACCGCAGCCAGGCGTACACCGCGCCGATCGCGACCAGCGCCAGGGTGGCGAGGCCGGGAACGCTGAGCGCGTGGAACACCGGTAGCTCCTCGGGCCGCCCGACGGCGGGCGACAGGAACTCCATGAAGCGGTTGCCGACGATGAGGTACGCGCCGCCGAACACCGAGCCGATGGACAGGACGATCAGCGGCCAGGTCATCACGGCGGGCGACTCGTGCGGGTGGGCGTCCTTCTCCCAGCGGCGGGTGCCGTGGAAGGTCATGAAGAACAGCCGCGACATGTAGAAGCCGGTGATGCCGGCGCCGACGACCGCGAGCCAGCCGAGGATGGGGCTGTGCTCCATCGCGGCCTCGATGATGCCGTCCTTGGTCCAGTACCCCGACAGCAGCGGGAAGCCGATGATGGCGAGGTAGCCGAGCCCGAACGTGATCCAGGTGATCTTCATGACCGAGGACAGGCCGCCGTACTTGCGCATGTCGACCTCGTCGTTCATCGCGTGCATCACCGAGCCCGCGCCGAGGAACATGGAAGCCTTGAAGAAGCCGTGCGCGATCAGGTGGGCGATCGCCAGGGCGTACCCGATCGGGCCGAGGCCCGCGGCGAGCATCATGTAGCCGATCTGCGACATCGTGGAGCCCGCCAGGGCCTTCTTGATGTCGTCCTTGGCGGTACCGATGATCGCACCGGCGAGCAGCGTGGCCACGCCGACGATGGTGACGACGAGCTGCGCGGTGGGCGCCCCCTCGAAGATGGCCCCGGAGCGGACCACGAGGTAAACCCCGGCGGTGACCATGGTGGCCGCGTGGATGAGCGCGGAGACCGGGGTCGGGCCCTCCATGGCGTCCAGCAGCCAGGACTGCAGCGGCAGCTGCGCGGACTTGCCGCACGCGCCGAGCAGCAGCGCCAGGCCGATCAGGGTGAGCGTGCCCTGGGAGGCCTCGGAGGCGTGCGCGAACACCGGGCCGAAGGAGATGGTGCCGAACGTCGTGAAGATCACGAAGATGCCGAGCGCCAGGCCCATGTCACCGACGCGGTTGACGACGAACGCCTTCTTGGCGGCCGTCGCGGCCGTCGGCTTGTGCTGCCAGAAGCCGATCAGCAGGTACGACGCCAGGCCCACGCCCTCCCAGCCGATGTACAGGCCGAGGTAGTTGTCGGCCAGCACCAGCAGGAGCATCGCGGCGACGAAGAGGTTCAGGTAGCCGAAGAACCGCCGCCGGCCCGGGTCGTGGGCCATGTAGCCGACCGAGTAGATGTGGATCAGCGACCCGACACCGGTGATCAGCAGGGCGAACGAGATCGACAGCGGGTCCAGCAGCAGGCCCATCTTCACCTGGAGCGACGCGCCGGCGGGCAGGAAGTCGTACAGCTCGACGAGCCTGCGGCGCTGGTCGGCCCCGAAGCCGAGCAGGTCGAAGAGGACGAGCGCGGCGACCACGAACGACGCCAGCGACATGGCGACGCCGAGGAGGTGCCCCCAGCGGTCGGTGCGGCGGCCGCCCAGCAGCAGGATCGCCGCGCCGAGCAGCGGCAGGGCGATCATCAGCCAGGAGACGCCGACCACTCCACCGGAGTGCTGGATGATCTCAGCGGGTTCCACGGCCACCTCTTAGTACTTCAGCAGGTTGGCGTCGTCGACCGACGCGGACCTGCGGGTTCGGAAGATCGTCACGATGATCGCCAGACCTACGACGACCTCGGCCGCGGCCACGATCATCACGAAGAACGCGATCACCTGGCCCTCGAGGTTGCCGTGCTGCCGGGCGAACGTGACGAAGGCCAGGTTGCAGGCGTTGAGCATCAGCTCCACGCACATGAACACCACGATGGCGTTGCGGCGCACCAGCACGCCGACGCCGCCGATGGCGAACAGCAGCGCGGAGAGCACCAGGTAGTGGGTGGTCACTTGCCTTCCTCCTCGACGTGACCCTCGGCGGTGACGATCCGCGTCGCGGCCTGGCTCTCCGCCTCGGCGGGGGTCGTGGCGTCCTTGGGCCCGGCGGCGACGTTCCTGATCGCCTGGGCGAGCCGCGGGTCGTCCGGCAGGTGGCTGTCCTCCACGTCGTGCCGGGCGATGACCCGGTTGACCGACAGCTCCGACACCGTGCCGTCCGGCAGCAGCGCCGGCATGTCGATGGCGTTGTGCCGGGCGTAGGTGCCGGGGCCGGGCAGCGGGGTGGGGTGGCCGCCGAGGAACCGGGCGCGCGACAGGTCCTTCTGGGTCGCCTTGGGCGTGCTCCGCTCGCGGTGCGCCAGCACCATCGCGCCGAGCGCGGCGGTGATGAGCAGCGCGGAGGTGACCTCGAACGCGAAGACGTACCGGGAGAAGATCAGCTCGGCCAGCGACGGGACGTTGCCGCCCTGCTTCTGCACCGCGCCGCCGAGGCCCGCCGCGCCCGCGAACGCGACGTTGCCGAGGCCGGCCGCCAGCAGCACGGCGAAGCCGAGCCCGGCGACGAACGCCCAGAACCGCTGCCCCCTGATCGTCTCGACCAGCGAGTCGGAGGAGTCGACGCCGACGAGCATCAGCACGAACAGGAAGAGCATCATGACCGCACCGGTGTACACGATGATCTGCACCACGGCGAGGAAGGGAGCGTCCTGGACGGCGTAGAGCACCGCGAACGAGAGCATGACGACGCCCAGCATCAGGGCGGAGTAGACCGCCTTCCTGCTGAAGACGAGCCCGAACGCGGCGGCCACCGAGACGACGGCCAGCACCCAGAACGTGATGGTCTCACCCATTGCTACGGCCCAACCGGTAGTAGTCCTCTTCGGTCTCGCCGAGCCGCATGGGGTGCGGCGGCTGCTCCATGCCCTCGGACAGCGGCGCGAGCAGCATCTCCTTGGTGTAGATCAGGCTCTCACGGCTGGAGTCGGCGAGCTCGTACTCGTTCGTCATGGTGAGCGCCCGTGTCGGGCACGCCTCGATGCACAGCCCGCACAGGATGCACCGCAGGTAGTTGATCTGGTACGTCCTGCCGTACCGCTCGCCCGGGGAGTAGCGCTCGTCGTCGGTGTTGTCCGCACCCTCGACGAAGATCGCGTCCGCCGGACAGGCCCAGGCGCACAGCTCGCACCCGATGCACTTCTCCAGACCGTCCGGCCACCGGTTCAGCTGGTGGCGACCGTGGAACCGGGGCGCGGTCGGCCGCTTCTCCTCCGGGTAGTTGGTCGTCACCGGCTTCTTGAACATGTGGTGGAAGGTCACGCCGAACCCCTTCACGGGGTTCAGGAAATCAGTTAGTCCCACTGGGGACCTCCTTGCGTCCGTTGACGCCGTGGTAGTGCGGCAGGTCCAGCGCCGGCACCGGGAACCCGCCCGCGGTGGGCTCCGTGCTCAGCTGCTCGAACTCGGCCTGGACCTCTTCGGCCCTGGCCTCCCTGCGGCGCTGGTTGACCGTGTCGAACCAGAAGTAGATCGCCAGGCATCCGACCACGACCACCGCCGCGATGACCATCGCGAGGTTCCGCTGCCCCTGCGGGACCTGCAGGGCCCGGAAGCTGGCCACGAGCAGGATCCACGCGAGGTTCAGCGGGATCAGCACCTTCCAGCCGAAGGCCATGAGCTGGTCGTAGCGGATGCGGGGCAGCGAGGCGCGCACCCAGATGAAGAAGGCGAACAGCAGCACGAGCTTGATGAAGAACCACAACATCGGCCACCAGCCGACGTTGGCGCCGTCCCACAGCGAGATCGGCCACGGGGCCCGCCACCCGCCGAGGAACAACGTGATGCTCAGCGCGGACACGGTGAACACGTTGACGTACTCGGCCAGCATGAACATCGCGAACTTCAGCGACGAGGAGTACTCGGTGTGGAAGCCACCGACCAGCTCGCCCTCGCCCTCGGGAAGGTCGAAGGGCACGCGGTTGGTCTCGCCGAGCATCGTGATCACGTAGATCAGGAAGGACGGGATGAGCAGCACGGCGTACCAGGACGGCAGCGGGATGTCGAGCCCGAGCAGCGCGAAGCTGCGGCCCTCGGCCTGCGCGGCCACGATCTCGGACGTCGACAGCGTGCCGGCGAAGATGAACACCGCCACGAACGAGAGCCCCATCGCGATCTCGTAGGAGATCACCTGCGCCGTGGAGCGCAGCCCGCCGAGCACGGCGTACGGCGAGCGCGAGCCCCAGCCGGCCAGCACGATGCCGTACACGCCGATGGAGGCCATGGCGAGCACCACGAGCACCGCGACCGGGAGGTCGGTGAGCTGGAGCGGCGTGCGCACCCCGAACATCGACACCATCGGCCCGAACGGGATGACGGAGAAGGACAGGAAGGCCGGGACCGCGATGATGATCGGCGCGAGGATGTAGATGACCTTGTCGACGGTCCGCGGGAGGATGTCCTCCTTCAGGCCCATCTTGATGCCGTCGGCCACCGACTGCAGCAGGCCGAACTTCCCGGCGCGGTTCGGACCGTAGCGGTGCTGCATGCGCGAGATGAGCTTGCGCTCGGTCCACACGCCGAACAGCACACCCATCATCAGGAAGACGAAGATGAACAGCGCCTTGATGATGGAGATCCACAACGGATCCTTGCCGAAGTCGGCCAGGGTCGGCCCGACCGGGTCGGCTGGGTTAGCCGGGTTGGCCAACAGAAGAGTCATTCCGCGCTCCCGATCTCGACGACGTCCCCGGCCACCGCGCGCAGGTCCCGGGTCACCGAGCACCCGGCCGAGTTGGCCGGCACCCACACGACGCGGTCGGGCAGGTCGGCCACCCGCACGGGCAGGCTGACCGTACCGCCTTCCGTGGTGATCGTGACCTTACCGCCGGAAACGACGCCGATCTCGGCGGCCGTGGTCTCCGACAGCAGTGCCTCGACCGCCCTGCCGGTGCCCGAGAGGTACGGCTCGCCGTCCTGCAGGCGGCCGGAGTCGAGCAGCAGGTGCCAGCTCGCCAGCACGGCCTGACCGGCCTTCGGGTCGGCGTGCGTGCCACCGGTGACGGCGGGGCCGCTCGGCCGGGCGCCACGCCAGGCGCCGAGGGCGGTCAGCTCGCGGCGGGCGGCGGCGGTGTCCGGCAGCCCGAGGTGGACGTCCATGTGGTCGCTGATCGCGCCGATGGCGGCGAGGTCGCTCAGGACGCCGGGGACCTCGATGGCCCGCTCGAAGCTGCGGCCGCGGCCCTCCCAGTCGACGAACGTGCCGCTCTTCTCCGACACGGCGGCGACGGGCAGGATCACGTCGGCGCGGTCGGTGACGGCGCTGGCGCGCATCTCCAGCGAGACGACGAACGGGGTGTTCTCCAGGGCCGCGAGGGCGGCCTCGGGGTCGGGCAGGTCGTAGGGGTCCACGCCGCCGATCACCAGCGCGTCCAGGTCGCCGTCCAGCGCGGCGGCCAGGATGGCGGTGGTGTCGCGGCCCGGCGCGGCCGGGATGGAGGAGACGTTCCAGGCGCGGGCCACCTCGGCGCGGGCGGCCTCGTCGGTCACCGGGCGCCCGATCGGCAGCAGGCCGGGCAGCGCGCCCGCCTCGACGGCGCCGCGCTCACCGGCCCGGCGGGGCACCCAGGCCAGCCGGGCGCCGGTCACGGCCGCCAGCCGGACGATGGCCGACAGCGCGCCGCGCGAGGTGGCGAGCCGCTCCCCGACCAGGATGATCGCCCCGGAGGTCTTCAGCGCCTCGGCCGAGGGCGAGGAGTCGGAGATCAGGCCGCCGATGGCCTCGGCCTCCGCGCCCGGCAGGGTGCGCAGCAGCGTGCCGCCCATCTTGGCGAGGCTCTCGGTGGCGAACGGCGCCATGGAGAAGACCCGCAGGCCGTGCTTGCGCCACGCCTTGCGCAGGCGCAGGAAGACGATCGGCGACTCCTCCTCGGGCTCGAACCCGGCGAGCAGGACGGCGGGCGCCTTCTCGAGGTCGGCGTAGGAGACCTCGATGCCCTTGCCCGCGACCACGTGCGCGAGGAACTCGGCCTCTTCCTGCGAGTGCGGGCGGGCACGGAAGTCGACGTCGTTGCTGGCGAGCGCGACCCTGGCGAACTTGGCGTAGGCGTAGGCGTCCTCGACGGTGGCCCGGCCGCCGACCAGCACGCCGGCCCGGCCCCGGGCGCGCGCGAGCCCCTCGGCCACGGCGGCGAGGGCCTCGGGCCAGGAGGCGGGCCGCAGGTGGCCGGTCTCGTCGCGGACCAGGGGGTTGCGCAGCCGGTCGGGCTGGGTGGCGTAGGAGAACGCCCACCGGCCCTTGTCGCAGTTCCACTCCTCGTTGACCTGCGGGTCGTCCCCGGCCAGGCGGCGGGTGACCCGGCCGCGGCGGTGGTCGGTGCGCAGGGAGCAGCCGCTCGCGCAGTGCTCGCAGGCGCTCGGCGTCGACACCAGGTCGAACGGCCGGGCCCGGAACCGGTAGGCGGCGCCGGTCAGCGCGCCGACCGGGCAGATCTGCACGGTGTTGCCGGAGTAGTACGACTGGAACGGCTCGCCGTTCGCGACGCCGACCTGCTCCTCGGCGCCCCGCTCGAAGAAGTCGATCAGCGGGTCGCCCGCGATCTCGTCGGAGAACCGGATGCAGCGGGCGCACTGGATGCAGCGCTCGCGGTCCAGCAGCACCTCGGTGGACAGCGGGATCGGCTTCTCGAAGGTGCGCTTGGCCTCGGTGAACCGCGACTCGCCCTGGCCGTTCGACATGGCCTGGTTCTGCAGGGGGCACTCGCCGCCCTTGTCGCAGACCGGGCAGTCGAGCGGGTGGTTCATCAGCAGCAACTCCATCACGCCGCGCTGCGCCTTCTCGGCCACCGGCGAGGTGAGCTGGGTCTGCACGACCATGCCCTCGGTGCAGGTGATGGTGCACGAGGCGGCCGGCTTGGGCATGCCCTCGACGGTCACCAGACACTGGCGGCAGGCGCCGACCGGCTCCAGCAGGGGGTGGTCGCAGAAGCGCGGGATCTGGATGCCGAGCAGCTCGGCGGCCCTGATCAGCAGCGTGCCCTTGGGCACGGAGATCTGGAAGCCGTCGATGGTGAGGTTCACCATCTCGACGGGCTGCTCGAGCTGCCCTTCCGGCGTCGTCTGAACGGTCATGCGGTGGCCCCCCACACAGTGGACGCCGCCCGGTCGAACGGACATCCGCCGATCTCGAAGTGCTTGAGGTATTCGTCGCGGAAGTGCTTGACCGACGAGTGGATCGGGCTGGTGGCGCCGTCACCGAGGGCGCAGAACGACCGGCCGAGGATGTTGTCGGCGATGTCGGTGATGGTGGTCAGGTCCTCTTCGGTGCCCTGGCCCTTCTCCAGCCGCCGCAGCACCTGCTTGAGCCAGTAGGTGCCCTCCCGGCACGGCGTGCACTTGCCGCAGGACTCGTGGGCGTAGAACTCGGTCCACCGCAGCACGGCCCGCACCACGCAGGTCGTCTCGTCGAAGATCTGCAGGGCGCGGGTGCCGAGCATCGAGCCCTTGGCGCCGACCGACTCGAAGTCGAGCGGCACGTCCATGTGCTCGTCGGTGAAGATCGGGGTGGAGGAGCCGCCGGGGGTCCAGAACTTGAGCCGGTGCCCGGCCCGCACGCCGCCCGCCATGTCGAGCAGCTCGCGCAGCGTGATGCCGAGCGGCGCCTCGTACTGCCCGGGGCGGGTGACGTGGCCGCTGAGCGAGAAGATGCCGAAGCCCTTGGACCGCTCGGTGCCCATGCCGGCGAACCAGTCGGCGCCGTTGGAGACGATGCTGGGAACGCTGGCCACCGACTCGACGTTGTTGATGACGGTGGGACACGCGTAAAGACCCGCGACCGCGGGGAAGGGGGGCTTGAGGCGAGGTTGACCCCGGTAGCCCTCCAGCGAGTCCAGCAGCGCCGTCTCCTCGCCGCAGATGTAGGCGCCCGCGCCGGTGTGCACGACCAGCTCCAGGTCGTACCCCGAGCCGAGGATGTCGGTGCCGAGGTAGCCCTTCTCGTACGCCTCGCGCACGGCCGCCTGCACCCGGCGGACGACGTGCAGCACCTCGCCGCGGATGTAGATGAAGGCCTGGTTGGCGCGGATGGCGTAGGACGTGATGATGACGCCCTCGACCAGCGAGTGGGGGTTGGCCATCATGAGCGGGATGTCCTTGCAGGTCCCCGGCTCGGACTCGTCGGCGTTGACCACGAGGTAGTGGGGCTTGCCGTCGCCCTGCGGGATGAAGCCCCACTTCATGCCGGTGGGGAAGCCCGCGCCGCCGCGCCCGCGCAGCCCGGAGTCCTTCACGGCCTTGATGATGGCGTCGGGGTCCGTGCCGAGCGCCTTGCGCGCCGCGGCGTACTCCCCGTAGCCGTCGATGGTGAAGGAGTCGGCCTGGTCCCAGTTCGCGGTGAGGACCGGAGTCAGCGTGGTCATTCCGAGGCCCCCTTCGGCGCCGTCCAGCCGTTGGCCTTGGCGATCTTGAGCCCCTCCAGCGACGGGCCGGCCGCCGACGGGCCGTCGCCCGCCAGGCCGTCCGGCAGGCCGGCCAGCACCCGCGAGGCCTCCTTGAACGAGCACAGGCGCCCGGGGCCGCGGGTGGGCCTGACCTCTTTGCCGGCGCGCAGGTCGTCGACGAGCTGCTTGGCCGACTCGGGGGTCTGGTTGTCGAAGAACTCCCAGTTGACCATCATGACCGGCGCGAAGTCGCAGGCGGCGTTGCACTCCAGCCGCTCCAGCGACACCCGGCCGTCCGCGGAGGTCTCGCCGTTGCCGATGCCGGCGTGCTCGGTGAGCTCCTCCCAGATCTGGTCGCCGCCCATGATCGCGCACAGCGAGTTGATGCAGACGCCGACGTGGTACTCACCCGCGGGCTTGCGCTTGTACATCGTGTAGAACGTCGCCACGCCCGTGACCTCGGCCTTGGTGAGCCCGAGCATCTCGGCGCAGAACTCCTGCCCGGCGTCGGAGACGTAGCCCTCCTCCGACTGCACCAGATGGAGCAGCGGCAGCAGCGCCGAACGGGTCTTCGGGTAGCGGCCGATGATCTCTTTGGCGTCGCGTTCGAGACGCTCTCGGACTTCCGGCGAGTAGGTCGTCACCGGTCCACACCTCCCATGACCGGGTCGATGGACGCGACCGCGGCGATGACGTCGGCAACCATGCCGCCTTCGCAGGTGGCGGGCACCGCCTGCAGATTAGTGAAGGACGGGTCGCGGAAGTGCACGCGGTACGGCCGGGTGCCCCCGTCGCTGACCACGTGCGCCCCGAGCTCGCCCCGCGGCGACTCCACCGCGACGTACGCCTGGCCGGCGGGGACCCGGAAGCCCTCGGTGACCAGCTTGAAGTGGTGGATGAGCGCCTCCATGGAGGAGCTCATGATGTGCGCGATGTGGTCGGGGGAGTTGCCGAGGCCGTCGGGGCCGAGCGCCAGCTGCGCGGGCCATCCGATCTTCTTGTCCTCGATCATGACCGGCTTGCCCTTGAGCTCGGAGCCGGAGAGCCGGTCCAGGCACTGGCTGATGATCTTGAGCGACTCCTCCATCTCGGCCACCCGCACGAGGTAGCGGCCGTAGACGTCGCAGGAGGTCTGCGTCGGCACGTCGAAGTCGTAGGTCTCGTACCCGCTGTACGGCTGCGACTTGCGCAGGTCCCAGGGCAGGCCCGCCGCGCGCAGCATGGGGCCGGTGATGCCGAGGGCCATGCAGCCGGTGAGGTCGAGGTAGGCGACGTCCTTGGTGCGCCGGGTGTACGCGGGGTTGGCGTCGAGGAGCTTGCGCATCTCCTTGATGCGGCCCGGCATGAGCTTGAGGAACTCACCGATCTTGTCGACCGCGCCGGCGGGGAGGTCCACCGAGACGCCGCCCGGCCGGACGTACGCCATGTTCATGCGCAGGCCGGTGATGTACTCGAACAGGTCGAGCACCAGCTCGCGCTCGCGGAAGCCGAACAGCATGGGCGTGGTGGCGCCGAGCTCCAGGCCGAAGGTCGCGATGGCCACCAGGTGGGAGGAGATGCGGTTGAGCTCCATCATCATGACCCGGATCGCCTGCGCCCGCGCCGGCACCCGGTCGGTGATGCCGAGCAGCTGCTCGACCGCCATGCAGTACGCCGCCTCGTTGAAGATCGGCGAGAGGTAGTCCATGCGGGTGACGAACGTGACCCCCTGGGTCCACGTCCGGTACTCCATGTTCTTCTCGATGCCGGTGTGGAGGTAGCCGATGACGGTGCGGGCCTCGGTGACGGTCTCGCCGTCCAGGGTCAGCACGAGCCGCAGCACGCCGTGGGTCGACGGGTGCTGGGGGCCCATGTTGATGACGAGGCGCTCCTCGGAGGACTCGTTGACCGCGCCGACGACCTGGTCCCAGTCCTGGCCGTTGACGTTGTAGACCCGGCCCTCGGTCGCGTCGTCGTCGTGGCGCGCGGTGTCGCCGTCGTGGACGGTGGTCATGCGTACGACCTCCTCTGGTCCGGCGCCGGGATGGTGGCGCCGCGGTACTCCACCGGGATGCCGCCGAGCGGGTAGTCCTTGCGCTGCGGGTGGCCGTCCCAGTCGTCGGGCATCTCGATGCGGGTCAGCGCCGGATGTCCGTCGAAGACGATGCCGAAGAAGTCGTAGGTCTCGCGTTCGTGCCAGTCGTGGGTCGGGTAGATCGACACCGTGGAGGGCACGTGCGGATCGGCGTCGGGGCAGGAGACCTCGACCCGGACACGGCGGTTGTGGGTGATCGAGCACAAGTGGTAGACCGCGCGCAGCTCGGCGCCGGTCTCCTCGGGGTAGTGCACGCCGGAGACGCCGAGCGACAGCTCGAAGCGCAGCGCGGCGTCGTCGCGCAGGTGGCTCATGACGTCGGTCAGGTGCTCGCGCGCCACGTGCAGGGTGAGCTCGCCCCGGTCCACCACGACCCGCTCCACCATGGCGCCGAACGCCTCGCCCGCCGCCTGCTCCAGCGCGTCGGCCAGCTCGTCGAAGTAGCCGCCGTACGGCCGGGCGGTCCCGGGCTTCGGCGGGCGGCGCACGACCAGGCGGCCGTACCCGGAGGTGTCACCGGTGCCGGTGACGCCGAACATGCCGTGCCGCGCGACAGGCTCCTCCGGCACCCCGGGAAGGTTGTCGGTGCTCATTTCGGGCTCCCCTGATCGATGAGCGGAAGCGACCGCAGAGCCTGCTGCTCCAGCTCGTCGATCTGCTTGGCGCGGTGCGCGCCGAACTTCGTGTTCTGGATCTTGTCGTGCAGCTTGACGATGGCGTCGATGAGCATCTCGGGGCGGGGCGGGCAGCCCGGCAGGTAGATGTCCACCGGCACGACGTGGTCGACGCCCTGCACGATCGCGTAGTTGTTGAACATGCCGCCGCTGGAGGCGCACACGCCCATCGCGATGACCCACTTCGGCTCGGCCATCTGGTCGTAGATCTGGCGCAGCACCGGCGCCATCTTCTGCGACAGCCGCCCGGCGACGATCATCAGGTCGGCCTGGCGCGGCGAGGCGGAGGCCCGCTCCATGCCGAACCTCGCCAGGTCGTGGTTCGGCCCGCCGGTCGCCATCAGCTCGATGGCGCAGCAGGCCAGGCCGAACGTGGCCGGCCAGACCGAGTTCTTGCGCGCCCAGCCCGCCGCCTGCTCCACCGTGGACAGGACGAACCCGCTCGGCAGTTTCTCTTCGAGACCCATGTCAGTGCTTCCTCCCGCGCGCCATCGGCACGCCGCCTCTCAGTCCCAGTCCAGGCCGCGACGGCGCCACACGTAGGCGTACGCGACCAGGACGGTGACGATGAACAGCACCATCTCGACCAAACCGAAGACGCCGAGATCGTCGAAGGCGACCGCCCACGGGTACAAGAAGATGATCTCGATGTCGAACACGATGAAGAGCATGGCGGTGATCATGTATTTGAGCGGGAACCGGCCGCCGCCCACGGGCTGCGGTGTCGGCTCGATGCCGCATTCGTAGGCGTCGAGCTTCGCGCGGTTCCAGCGCTTGGGCCCCGTGAAGGGCGCGATGCCCACGGAGAAGACCGCGAAGCCGGCCGCGAGAACCGCCAGCACCACGATCGGCACGTACAGTTCCATCGCTATGCGTCTCCTCTGTGTCTCGTGGGTCTGCCGGTTCCGAGCGCGCGGGCGCCTCTCGATCGGTTGCTGAGTCTAGGCAGGGCGATCATCTGTCTTCGTTCCGGGTGTCTGGTCATGCCGGTGGCGTCACCTTGGACAGGGCGTTGATGAGCCGGTCTGACGCGTCACCCCGCCGGTCCGTGAGATTAGCAAGGAGCTTCAGCGCGAACCGCATCAGAGTGGGGTGCGGGAGCCCGTGCCGTGTCAGGAAGCCCATCACACCGGGTTTTCCGATCGCCTGGACGAACAGCCGCCCGAGGGTGAAGTAGCCGCCGTAGGCGTCCTTCAGGATGTCCGGATAGGCGCGGAGCAGGCGCTCACGCTGGGCCGACGTGCCGGCGGCCAGCGCGGTGACGATGGCGTCCGCGGCGATCCTGCCGGTCTCCATGGCGTACGCGATGCCCTCGCCGTTGAACGGGTTGATCATGCCGCCGGCGTCGCCCACCAGCACCAGCCCGCGGGTGTAGTGCGGCTGCCGGTTGAACGCCATCGGCAGCGCGGCGCCGCGCACCGGGCCGGTCATGTTCTCCTCGGTGAAGCCCCACTCGGACGGCATGTTCTTCACCCAGCGGCGGAGAAGGTCGCGGTAGTCGAGGTTCTGGAACGCCTCGCTGGTGTTGAGCAGGCCGAGGCCGACGTTGCTGGTGCCGTCGCCGACGCCGAACACCCAGCCGTACCCGGGCAGCAGCCGCGCGGTGCCGTCGTCGGCGGTGTCCCACAGCTCCAGCCACGACTCCAGCCACTCGTCCTCGTGCCGGGGGCTGGTGAAGTAGGTGCGCACGGCGACGCCCATGGGCCGATCCTCGCGCCGGTGCAGGCCCATCGACAGCGACAGCCGCGTGGAGTTGCCGTCGGCCGCGACGACCAGGCGCGAGCGGTACGTCACCGTCTCGCCGTCCCGCTTGGCGGTCACCCCGACGATGTGGTCGCTGCGGGGGTCCAGCACCGGGCCGGTGACGTTGACGCCCTGCAGCAGGGTGACCCCGCCGGCCTCGGCGCGCGCGGCGAGGATCTCGTCGAAGTCGAGGCGGGTGCGGACCAGGCCGAAGTCGGGATAGCTCGACAGCTCGGGCCAGGGGATCTCCAGGCGCAGGCCGCCGCCGATCACGCGGAGGCCCTTGTTCCTGATCCATCCGGGGGCGTCGATGTCGACGCCCATCGCGATCAGTTCTTTCACCGCGCGTGGTGTCAGCCCGTCCCCACAGACCTTTTCGCGGGGGAAACGGCTCTTCTCCAGCAGCAGCACGTCGAAGCCGGCCTGTGCGAGGTAATAGGCCGTGGTCGAACCCGCTGGTCCGGCGCCGACGACGATGATGTCGGCGTCCGCCGCGGGGGCTGACTCGCTCACGGGACCTGTCCTGTCCTGGGTGTCGAGGGCCTTGGGAAGTGTGGGGCCTTCGTGCCTTTGTGAACCACTTCACAAACTTGTCCGGCGGAAGTCTAGCCCTTTTCCCTGCCCTATGTCAGAAGGAGCTTACCTACTCCCCCGCCGTCGGTTTGACACCCCTGTGCAAGGCGACGATACCGAAGGAAAGATTGCGCCACCCGACGCCCTCCCAGCCCGCCCGCCGGACGATCGCCGCCAGCCCCGCCTGGTCGGGCCAGGCGCGGATCGACTCGGCGAGATAGACGTAGGAGTCGGGGTTCGAACTGACCGCGCGGGCCACCGGGGGCAGGAGTTTCATGAGGTACTGGCTGTACACGAGGTCGAACGACTTGATCGGCGGCCGGGAGAACTCACACACCACCAGGCGCCCGCCCGGACGCGTGACCCGCAGCATCTCGCGCAGCGCCGCCTCGGTGTCCTGGACATTGCGCAGGCCGAAGGAAATCGTCACGGCGTCGAAGACGTCGTCGCCGAATGGAAGTTTCAGCGCGTCACCCCCGACGAACGCGACGCCGCCCTTCCCACCCGCCTCACGGGAGACGCCCGAGCCGCCGTGGCGCTCGGCGCCCGCGCGCAGCATGCCGAGGGAGAAGTCGCACGCGATGGCCCGTGCCCCGAGGACGGTGAAGGCGTCGGTCGAGGTGCCCGTGCCGGCGGCGAGGTCCAGGACGAGCTCTCCGGGGCCGGCGTCGACCACCGCGGCGGTCGCCTTGCGCCAGAGGCGGTCCTGGCCGAGCGACAGGACGTCGTTGACCAGGTCGTAGCGCCGGGCCGTGCGATCGAACATCGCCGCGATCTCCCGCGGCTGTTTGTCCAGGGATGCACGTGTCATGCAATCAGCTTAGTGGGGCCGGGCGATCGACCTAAAGTGACCGCGTCATCACGCTCCGTCTGCTAGGACTTGGCAAATGTTTACCGGAAAATCACCCGCGGCGCGGGCCCTTCCCGCCGCCGCGCTGCTCGCCGGAGCCCTGGCGCTCGTGCCCGCCGCCCCGGCCGGCGCGGGTGCCGTCCCGCACGACCGCGTCGTGTCCGCCGACCCGGTGGGCACCACGCCGCACGTGCTGGACGGCATCGTCAACGCCCTCGCCGTCGCCGGGCGCACCGTGATCGTCGGGGGCTCGTTCAGCCGGGTCCGCGAGGCCGGCGCCACCGCGCGGCTGCCAAGGAGCAACATCTTCGCCTTCGACCTGTACACCGGGAAGGTGGACCGCCGCTTCGCGCCGACCCTGGACGGCCCGGTGGCCGCGCTCGCCGCGGGCGCCGACGGCTCGGTGTACGCGGGGGGCGCGTTCCTCGGGCCGGGCCGGGCCGCCGGGCTGGCCCGGCTGCGGCTGTCCGACGGGAAGCCCGTGCCGGGCTTCGACGCGCCGGTGCGCGGCGGCGACGTCTCCGCGCTGGTGCTGCGCGGCCGTCACCTCTACGCGGGCGGCGACTTCACCGCCGTCGGGCGCACCGGCCGTCCGGCGCTGGCCCGGCTGGACGCCGCGACCGGCGCGGTCGATCCCGCGTTCACCGTCAGGCCCGGCGGCGGCCGCGGCCCGCTCAAGGTGCACGCGATGGCGGCGTCCGGGCGCCTGCTCGCGGTGGACGGTTCGTTCACCACCCTTTCCGGGCTGCGCCGTCCCCAGGTGGGCCTGATCGACATAGGCGCCGCACGGCCCGCGGTGACCGGCTGGCGCACCGAGGCGTACGCGGCGCGCTGCAAGGACGCCTTCCCCTATTACGTGCGCGGCCTTGACTTCTCACCCGACGGCCAGTATTTCGTCGTGGTGACGACAGGAGGCGCCGGCGGGAGCCGCAAGCTGTGTGATTCGGCCGCCCGATTCGAGACCGCGGCGCGCGGCGCGGCGCGGCCCACATGGGTCAACCACACCGGCGGCGATTCGCTCTACTCGG
Source organism: Sphaerisporangium aureirubrum (assembly GCF_042658925.1). Classification (NCBI taxonomy): domain Bacteria; kingdom Bacillati; phylum Actinomycetota; class Actinomycetes; order Streptosporangiales; family Streptosporangiaceae; genus Sphaerisporangium; species Sphaerisporangium aureirubrum. Next base: position 85,751 of record NZ_JBHSRF010000001.1, on the reverse strand, counting down.
TGGCGGTCACCGGCGCCGCGGTGTACGTCGGCGGGCACCAGCGGTGGCTGGACAACCCGCGCGGCCGGGACGCCGCCGGTCCGGGGGCGGTGGCGCGGCCGGGGATCGGCGCGATCGATCCGGCGACCGGCCGGGCGCTGCCCTGGAACCCCACCCGTGACCGGGGCATCGGGGTGAAAGCGTTCCTCGTCGACAAAGGTGGCCTTCTCCTCGGAAGCGACACCACGCGGCTCGGACACGAGTACCATGCCCGGGTCGGCATGTTCCCGCTCGTCTAGCCCTTGTGGCGCTCACTGATCTGTCGGCTCACCGCGTCCCGCTGCCCCGACAGGAGCACATAGCTGGCGACTCCGCTGATCGCAAAGCTGATCACGAGAAGCCAGAGGGCGTTGTGGACGCCGATCAGATAGAGCACACCGAGGGTGACCGCGAACAGACCGAGGCGTGACGCGGTGTAAACGAGAATCGGTCGCACACGGTCGAGGTTACGCCACCCCCTGATGGAGCGGTCTACCCCCGGCTCCCCACGGGACCCCGATTTCGCAGGTGGAGCTTTACAGCGCTCGCTTCGCATCGGGAGCGAGCACTGCTAGTGTTCCCAACACGGCGCTTATGTAAAGAAACACCCACGAGCGCCCCAAAGAGGCTCTATCATATAACAAACGGGCAGTCAGCTGATAACAACCCGTGATCTTTCACGCTAAATCACGGATATATCAGATTTCGCTCGGCAAACTGGATACCTGTCCGCCCGCTTCAAGATGCGGGACGCGAGGGGGAGAGATTGTGGAGAGTAGCAGCGAGCGTCTGCTGACCCCTGGAGAGGTGGCCGCCCTCTTCCGGGTCGATCCAAAAACGGTGACGCGCTGGGCGGCGGCCGGTCGCATCAGCAGTATCCGCACCCCCGGAGGGCATCGGCGTTTCCGAGAGTCGGAGGTGCACGCCCTCCTGCGTGGCGAGGAAGTCCTCACGGCCGACCGGCCGAGTGGCGACTCACCGCGTGTCTGAACCACCGGCCCGAGCCCGCCGAGCACGACGCCCGGTGATCTCGATCCGGCCCCGCACCACCCGGTGATCCTGCGTGCCCCCCGGAAGCCGCAGGGTCACTGTTCTTTTTACGGACATCCTTAAATGCTTTAAATATCTATCACCTAATGCGCGTCCGTGATTGGCGCGCACTGGGCCCCCCTAAGCCGGCCGCGCACGCTCAGCGGTCGGAGCCGGCCTGTGACTCCTTGAAGGCCAGAAATTCCCGCTCCAGGTCGTCGTTCTCCTCGCGCCACCGCCTGCGCCGCTCCGCGTCCTGCTCCTCGGTGATCGACTCGGCCAGCCAGCGCTCGTAGTCGGGGTCGCTCGGCGCCACCTCGAGGTAGGCGTTGCCGATCAGGCGACCGTCGCCACTTGTCAGGGACCGCGGGATCCGCAACGTCCCGTCCGCGAGCCGGATGACGTACATGACGGATCACCTAGATTCCGTAGCGCCGGTTGAAGAACAGCATGACGTTGAGCGCGGCGCGTGTGTCCCCGCCCAGCATGTCCACCAGCGCGGGCCGCTGCCGCGAGGCGATGGCGGCGAAGGCGTCCGCGAAGAACTCCTTGCGGCCGAGGCCCGCGGGCTGCTTGTGGAACGTCGAGGCCAGCAGCGGGCCGCACTCGTCGTACAGGGCGGCGAACTCCGGTGAGTCCGACACCCAGTCGCCGGGCGGCGAGTCGATGTCGTCAAGGGCGTGACCCGTCTCGTGCATCATCACGTCGGGCGTCGGGGAGGGCCGGTCCCCCACGACGATCTTGCGGTCGCCGTACGCGCCGGCGCAGACGTCCCACGTGGCCTTGCCGGAGGGCAGCGGCGCGCCCCGGAGATAGCCCATGTCGTCCAGATCGGGCACTCCCCCCGGCCCGACGTAGATGCCGTCGAGTCCGACCGCCAGAAGCGACTTCAGGCGCTCGGGGAGCCGGGCGAGGCTGTCCACGGCGCGCACCGCGTCCGCGGACGGCGGGCCCGCCGAGGCGTCCCACTGGCGGTAGAGGATCCGTTCCAGGGGGCCACAGTGTCGTAACCCGTCTCCCAGGTCGGGGGTGTCGGGAGAGTTGGGCTGGGCGAGCGGCGGCTCGTCGTCCAGTTCGAAGTCGCGCCAGATGTACTGCGGCCGGTCCACCACCGGGGCGGTGACCGCGCCCGGGGTGTCGACGCGCGGCCGGTCGTCCTGCCAGAACGCCTCGGCGCCGCGGCGGCCCTCCCCGCGGCCGTTGCCCCGCCCGGGACGGCCCTCGCGCGGCGGGTCGCCCCGGCGTTCGCCGGTGCCGTCGGCGCGGCGGGAATCGGCCGCCGGCCGGGGATCCGGCGCGTCAGGGCCCTCCCGCGGGGTCTCCACGCGGTACGGGAACGCCGACGGACCTCGCTGCCGCCAGCGCGGCCCCCTGCGGTGGCGACCTTTGTCGCCGGAGAACGCCGTCAAGGCGCCGACGGGTGGGCCGGGACTGGCGGGGGCATCGGCGGACACCTTTCCGTGCTGGTCTTCGCTCGGATCGTGGTCACGGTCCACGGTACGACGGAGCAGGGCGGGAAGCCATCAGGAATGTCCTATGGCGATGAATCGGAGGCTTCCGCCGTCGCCCCCGAAAACACGATCTACCGCGGAATGGCTTACGCTGCCGACATGCCTAGCGTGCTTCTCGGCCTGGCGCTGTTGGCCTTCTGGCTGTACTGCCTGTTCGACGTGATAACCACACCGGAGCAAGATGTAAGAAACCTGCCCAAGATGCTGTGGGTTCTCATCATCGTTCTGCTACCCGGGCTCGGCGGCGTCCTGTGGCTGCTGCTCGGCCGTCCGCTCGGCGAGCAGACGGCGAGCCGGCGCCCCCCCGGCGACACCGGCCGGCCCAGGCCATCGGCCCCCCGCGGCCCCGACGACGACCCCGACTTCCTGCGCGACCTGGACCAACGCATGCGCCGCGAGGAAGACTGACCCCCGGCCCCCGCCGAAGCCCTGCCCTCGACGCCCTACCGAGCCTCGTCCCCGCTCAGGGCACCTGCGCGTAGGAGTGCAGGCCCGACAGGAAGATGTTCACGCCGACCAGGTTGAACATCAGGCACCCGAAGGCCACCAGCTGCACGATCGTGGCGGAACGTCCCCGCCAGCCCGCGGTGGCCCGCGCGTGCAGGTACGCCGCGTACGCGATCCACGTGATGAACGACCAGACCTCCTTGGGGTCCCAGCCCCAGTAGCGGCCCCACGCCTTGTCGGCCCACAGGGCGCCCGCGATGACGGCGAAGGTCCACACGGGGAAGGCGAACACGATGGCCTTGTGCGCCACGGCCTCCAGCTCCGCGCGGGACGGCAGCCGTGACGGCCCGTCCTTGCGGGCGAGGTAAAGGATGCCGGACACCCCGGCGACGATGAACAGGCCGCTGGCGAGGATGGCGGCGGTGACGTGGATGGCGATCCAGTAGGAGTTCAGCGCGGGCACCACCGGCCCGGCCTGCACGTGCAGGTAGCGGACCGCGAACCCCAGCCCGAGCGCGGCGGCGAGCGTCACGAAGGCGCCGAGGAAGCGCACGGGCTGGCGGGCCTGCATCACCAGGAACGCGGTCACGGCGGCCAGGCAGATGGCCACCACGAACTCATACATGTTGCCCCACGGCCAGCGGGACACGGCCAGCCCCCGGCCGATCACGGCGCCGAGGTGCGCGGCCCAGCCGAGCCAGGTGAGGGCGACCGCGACGGCGCCGGCCCTGGCGGCCCAGGCGGGCGGCTCCTGCGCGGGCGTCTCCGCCGCGCCGCCGTCCGCCCCGCCGGTGTCCGCGCCGTCGCCCGCCCCCACGCGGGCCGGCACACGGTCCTCGGCGGGGACGGCCTCGCGGATCCGGCCGAAGCCGAGGTCCAGGGCGTAACCGATCATCGCGAACACGTACAACAGGACTGTCACCAGGATCAGCTGATCGCTGAGCGTGGCGAGCCCGGAGTCAGTGGGCATCCTTCACTCCTTGACGCGGGGCCGCCTCGCGGCCGGAAAGGCCGGAAAGGGCCGTGACGATCTGGGAGAACTCATCGGCGAACGCGGCGGCGCCGCCCTCGGCGCGGGTCAGGCCGCCCGCCTCGACGGTGACCGCGCCGTCGCCGTCCGGCTCGCCGGTCCGCACCCAGAGGCGGCGGCGGCGCACGGTGAGCGTCAGCACCAGGCCCAGCACGGCGAGCGTGGCGGCGATCAGGGCGGGCACCCGCCCGGGGTCGTAGGCGATCTGCAGGCTGATCCACTCCCGCACGCCGGAGAGGCGGATCGTGCCCGCGCCGCCCGGCAGGGTCAGGGACTCGCCCACGGCGAGCGGCTTGCTCTTGTCGCCCATCACCAGCGGCTTGAGCTTGGCGGTGTCCAGCCGGTACACCGACTGGGGCGCGCCGTCGCGCAGCCCGAGGTCGCCGGAGAAGGCGAAGACCTGGACCCCGGGGTTGACCGCGCCGGGGAAGACCGAGAGCCACGAGCCGTCCTCGGCGGGCACCGCGGTCGGCAGGAACCGCACCAGGAACCCGAGCTGCTCGGGCTCGGCGTCCGGCGCCTTGATCACGCATTCCGAGGTGTAGGTGTTCTGGTCGACCGGAAGGCAGGGTACCGGGCCGTCGAAAGCGACCTGGCCCTTGCCGTCGGTGACCTTGAAGACGGGGGCGTAGCCGTGGCCGAGCAGGTAGGTCTGGGTGCCGTTCACGTCCAGCGGCTCGTTGACCTTCAGGTCGTACGGCCGCTCGGGCGCCCCGGGGTGGTCCGACACCCTCAGCTGGGCCGAGAAGTCCAGCGGCTGTCCCCGGCGCTCCCCGGCGGCGACGTAGGTGGCCTGGAAGTCCTTCAGGGTGAAGGAGAACGGCTCCAGGGACTCGGCGGTGACCCGCTGGCCGGGGATGTAGCGGTCGTAGGCGGCGACGGTGTTGGCGAAGCCGTTGCCCTCGACCACCAGCACGTTGGCGCGGTAGCCGAAAAGGCTTCCCGCGCCGACGGCCAGCAGCATGGCGAGCAGCGCGGCGTGGAACAGCAGGTTGCCGGTCTCGCGCAGGTAGCCCTTCTCGGCGGCCACCCAGCCGGGCCCGGTGACCGTGCGCCAGCGCTTGCCGCGCAGCAGCGCGGCGTACTGCGGAGCCGTCACGCCGCGGGCCTCGAACGACTCGTGGTGCGGCAGCCGGGACAGGTTGCGCGGCGCGGCGGGCGGCGGGCGGCGCATCTCGCGCCAGTGCGCGGCCGTGCGGGGCAGCACGCAGCCGGCCAGGGAGATGAACAGCAGCAGGTAGGTGGCGGCGAACCACGGGGCGGTGAAGACGTCGAACAGCGACAGGCGGTCCAGCCAGCGGGCCGTGCCGGGGCTGTCCTGGAAGTATTTGGCCACCTGGTCCGGGCTGATCGAGCGCTGCGGGAAGATCGAGCCGGGCACCGAGGCCAGGGCGAACAGGAACAGCAGGATCAGCGCGGTACGCATCGAGGTGAGCAGGCGCCAGGCCCAGCGCAGCCAGCCCACCACGCCGAGGCCCGTCGGGGTCGTCGCCATCAGATCACCGGCTCGAATCCGCCGACCCAGCCCTGGATGGCGGCGATGAACTGCCCCCACAGGCCGGTCACCAGCAGGACGCCGACCAGGACCAGCATGCCGCCGCCCACTCTCGTGATCAGCCGGGACCGTGCGCGCACCGCGGCGAACGCGCTGAGCGCCTTGCGGTAGGCGAGCGCCGCCAGCACGAACGGCAGGCCGAGCCCTAGGGCGTACGCGAGGGCGAGCAGCGCGCCGCGGCCGGCGCTGGCCTGGTCCAGGGACAGGGTGAGGACGGTGGACAGCGTGGGGCCGATGCAGGGGGTCCAGCCGAGGCCGAACACCACGCCGAGCAGCGGCGCCCCCGCGAGGCCCGCGGCCGGGAAGCGGTGGACGCGCAGGTCGCGCTGGAGGCCGGGGACCAGGCCGATGAACGCCAGGCCGAGCACGATGGTCAGGGCGCCGAGCACCCTCGTGATCGCCTCGGCGTTGCCGAGCAGCAGGGACCCGACGCCGCCGAACAGGGCACCGCCGAGCACGAAGACCAGGGAGAACCCGAGCACGAACAAGACGCTGCCCGCGACCATCCGGCCGCGCCGGGGGTCGCCGCTCATCCCGGTGACGTAGGACAGGTAGCCGGGGACGAGCGGCAGCACGCACGGCGACAGGAACGACACCAGGCCGGCCGCGACCGCGACCGGCACGGCGAGCAGCAGGGAGCCGGCCGCGATGGTGCCGGCCAGGTCACCGCTCATCGCTGACCTTGGTCACCGCGTCGAGGAGATCGGTGTACCTGACCTCGCCGAGCGCCCGCGCGGCGACCCGGCCCTGGCGGTCGATCACCAGCGTGGAGGGGATCGCCGCGGGGTTCACCATGCCGTGGAAGGCCAGCGCGACCTTGCCCGGCTGGTCGAACAGGCTCGGGTACCCGGGCTTCTGCGTCCGCTGGAAGGCCAGCGCCTGCGCCCGGTCGTCCTTGAAGTCGACCCCGAGGAACCGCACACCCTTGTCCTTGGTCTTGGCGGCCACGTCCTTGAGCACCGGGGCCTCGCCGCGGCAGGGGCCGCACCAGGACGCCCAGAAGTTCAGCACGACCACCTGCCCCTTGTGGTCGGTGAGCCGCGCCCGCTGCCCCTCAAGGGTCTCGCCCTCGATGGCCGGCGCGGCCTTGCGCTCGGCGGCGGTGAAGAGCTGCACCCTGCCGTCGCCCGCGACGAACCGCGTGTCCCCCGACTGGGGCTGCGCCGAAGGGTTGTTCCCCGCACATCCCGCCAGGACCACCATGACGAGCACGGCGGTCAGGGCTCGTGACATCGCGAACACGGCGCTGGGACTCTCCTTGCACTACAACCGGTAGAGCGCCTCAACCCTACCCATCCCGGCGACCGCCCCGGAAATCGGGGCTCCCGGGGGCGGCTGTGATCGCGACCGAGGTGAGGCTAGCGGCGGCTGCCGCGGGAGTTCGGGCCGGGAGGCTTGATGAGGGCACCGGCGGGCTCGCTGTAGCCGATGCTGGTCAGGCGGTCGCCCTCGAAGGTGAGGCTGGTGACGCTGGCCAGCGCGCACTGGCGGCGGCGCGGGTCGTGCCACAGGCGGCGGCGCTCGGCGGCCTGGCGGATGGTCCAGATGGGGAGCTGGTGGCTGACCAGCACGGCCTCGTGGCCGCGGGCCTCGGCGCGGACGTCGTCGATGGCGCCGCGCATGCGCCGGATGATGTCGGCGTAGGGCTCGCCCCAGGAGGGACGGCCCGGATTCCAGAAGTGGCGGTAGTGACGAGGGGTGCGGAACATGGCCCCGAGGGCGACGCCCTCGAAGATGTTGGCGGCCTCGATCAGGCGCTCGTCGGTGCGCACGGTGAGACCGAGGGCGTCCGCGAGGGGGGCGGCCGTCTCCTGGGCGCGCTCAAGAGGCGAGCTGAGGAGGGCGGTGATGTCACGGCCGGAGAGCGCCTTGGCCACCATGTCGGCCATGGAGCGGCCGGTCTCCGAGAGGTGGTATCCGGGCAGACGGCCGTAAAGCAGGCCCTCCGGGTTGTGCACCTCCGCGTGCCGGAGCAGGTGAACAACGGTGCTGGCAGTCATAACGGACAACAGCCTACTGGTCGGTGTGAGCCAGGACGCGGCCCGACACCGCCGTCGGGCTCATCTCCCGCAGCACCTCGACGGCGGCGCGGATGGCCGGTCGCCGCGCGGCGTCGGCCCGCCACAGCGCGTAGATGCGCCGGGTGGGCCTGGGCCTGATCGGCACGGCCCGCACCTCCGGCGGCAGTGTCCCCCGGCCGAGGCGCGGCACGATGGTGCACCCGAGGCCGACGCCCACCAGCGCGATCTGCGTGGGGTATTCGTCGGCGACGCAGGAGAAGTCGGGCTCCAGGGAGGCGGTGCGCAGGGTGAAGACCAGCCAGTCGTGGCAGACGGTCCCCGGTGAGGAGCTGATCCACCGCTCCCCGTGCAACTCTGCCAGGTCGATCTCGCGCCGCGCCGCCAGCGGATGGCCCGCGGGGAGCACCACGTCCACCACGTCGTCGAACAGCGTGGCCCTGGCCAGTCCCTCAGGTGTGGCCATCGGGCGGTTCAGCCAGTCCTGCGCCACCGCCAGGTCCAGCTCGCCCCTGGCCACCTCCCGGACCTGGCGCTCGGGCTCCCGCTCGTACAGCACCACGTCCAGCTCGGGATGACGGACCTTGAGCTCCCTGAGCGCCTGCGGCATCAGCCCGCGGGCCGCCGTGGGGAACGCCGCGATCGACAGCCTGCCCACCACCGCGCCGCGCAGCGCCTCGAAGTCGGCCTCCGCGGTCTCCACCAGCGCGAGGATGCGCTCGGCGTGCTGCGCGAGCAGCCCCGCCGCGTCGGTGAGCTTCACGCCGCGCCCGTTGCGCTCCAGCAGCGTGGCGCCGGTCTCCCGTTCCAGCTTGGCCAGCTGCTGTGAGATCGCCGACGGTGTCACCATGAGCGCCTCGGCGGCGGCCCCGACCGAGCCGTAGACGGCGACCGCGTGCAGCGCCTTGAGGCGGTGGAGATCGAGCATATAGAGATGCTAAACGATGGAGTCGCCATTGAGGAGCGCCGCTGAAGAACTCCGGGGTTCAGGAGGCGACGGCGGCGGCCTTGGCGGCGGCGGGAAGGGCGCCGATCACGTGGTCCAGGGCCTGGTCGTCGTGGGCGGCGGAGAGGAACCACGCCTCGTAGGCGGACGGGGGGAGGTAGACGCCCTGGTCGAGCATGGAGTGGAAGAAGGCGCGGTAGGCGTCGGAGTTCTGCGTGCGGGCGGTGGTGAAGTCGGTGACGGGGGTGCCGGTGAAGAAGACGGAGAAGAGGTTGCCCGCGCGCTGGAGGCGGTGCGGGACCCCGGCGGCGGTCAGGGCGTCCGAGGCGGCCTGGCCGAGGACGGTCGCGGCGGTGTCCACCCGGGCGTAGACGTCGGCGTCGCAGGCGCGGAGGGTGGCCAGGCCCGCCGCCACGGCCAGCGGGTTACCCGAGAGGGTGCCCGCCTGGTAGACGGGGCCCTCGGGGGCCAGGTGGGACATGACGTCGGCCCGGCCGCCGAAGGCGGCGGCGGGGAGGCCGCCCCCCATGACCTTGCCGAAGGTCATCAGGTCGGCCGGCACCGGGTCGAGGCCGTACCAGCCGGACGCCGAGACCCGGAAGCCGGTGAGCACCTCGTCGATGACGAGCAGGGCGCCGTGCGCGGTGCACAGGTCGCGCAGCAGCCGGTTGAACCCGGGCGCGGGCGGCACCACGCCCATGTTGGCGGGGCACGCCTCGGTGATGACGCACGCGATCTCGGCGCCGTACGCCGCGAACGCGTCGTTCACCGCGTCGGGGGAGTTGTACGGCAGCACGATCGTGTCCGCGGCCGACGCGCCGGTCACGCCGGGGGTGTCGGGCAGGCCGAAGGTCACCACGCCGGAGCCCGCCGCGGCCAGCAGCGCGTCCACGTGGCCGTGGTAGCACCCGGCGAACTTGACCACCTTGGACCGGCCGGTGACGCCGCGCGCCAGCCGCACGGCGGACATGGTGGCCTCGGTGCCCGAGCTGACCAGACGGACGCGCTCGACCGGGGCGACCCGGGCCGCGATCTCTTCGGCCAGCTCGACCTCGCCGGGGGTGGCCGTGCCGAAGGACGTGCCGCGGGTCAGCGCGGCGGTGAGCGCCTCGACGACGGCCGGGTGCCGGTGGCCGAGGATCATCGGCCCCCAGGAGCACACCAGGTCGACGTAGCGGTTGCCGTCGACGTCGGTGAGGTAGGGCCCGTCCCCCGACGCCATGAAGCGCGGGGTGCCCCCCACGGCGCCGAACGCGCGCACCGGGGAGTTGACGCCGCCCGGCACCAGGACGCGGGCGCGCTCGAACAGGCTCTCTGAGATCTCCGTACGGCTCACGCGTCCAGGGTAGTGCCGCACATGGCCGCCGCCGGAAGGAGGGCGATCCCCGCCGGGCCGCCGCGGAAGGGGCGCGCGGTGGCGGCGGTCAGTCGATGGCGTCGGCCAGGTGGTCCAGGACGTGCAGCGGGTCGGGCAGGGGGCGGCCGTCGGGGGGACGCAGCCAGCGGGACTGGCTGCCGTCGGGGAGGGTGGAGGGCGGGGCGAGGACGTAGCTGTCGCGGCAGTGCCAGCGCAGGCCGGGGGTGTCCTCGATGGTCTCGGGGGCGTAGTCGAGGTGGCAGGACCACCATTCGTCCTCGTCCTCGGGGGCGCCGCGGGTGGCCACGAAGAAAAGAACCCGGTCGCCGTTAACGGCGACCGGGCCTGTCTCGAAGCCGGAGGCGTCCATCGCGGCGAGCGCCGTATGGCCGTTCACGGCGGGTACGTCGAACACGTCGAACACCCTGCCGGTGGGGAGAATGATGTTGGCCTCCGGGGCCTGCTCCCACCAGCGTTGCAGCTGGACGGCGTCGGTGGTGGCCATCATGCGCCAGGCCGGCGACGCCGGGTGGGTCCCCGGGTCGGGACAGCCGACCCGGTCGCAGGAGCACGCCCGCCGCCCCTCACGCAGCGGATGCGCGCCTGGGCAGGCGGCCCAGCCGAGTGCGGCGTAGTCGAGCACCGAAGTGATCAGACGCGCCTTTCCGTGCGCACGTCCGCGCCGTTTCGCCCTTCGAGCCGCCAACGGTACCCCGACCATTACGTTTCCTTCCACCCGCGCCTTTCCCCGATGATGCCTGATGGCAACCGGTCAAGGTGCGGCGACCCCCGGAAATGGCCCGTCAGGATAGTCTCCTGGCCACTTCGATGGCCCAGTAGGTGAGGATCAGGTCGGCCCCGGCGCGCCGGATGGCCACCAGGGACTCCATGATCGCGCGGTCCCTGTCGATCCAGCCGTTGGCCGCCGCGGCCTCCACCATGGCGTACTCCCCGCTGACCTGATAGGCCGCCACGGGGACGTCCACCACGTCGCGGACCTGCCGCAGGATGTCCAGGTAGGCCAGGGCGGGCTTGACCATGACGGCGTCCGCGCCCTCGGCGAGGTCCAGCGCGATCTCGCGCAGCGCCTCGCCCACCGGCCCCGCCGGGTCCTGCTGGTAGGCGCTGCGGTCGCCGAACTTCGGCGCGCACTCGGCGGCGTCCCGGAACGGGCCGTAGAAGGCGGAGGCGTACTTGACCGAGTACGCCAGGATGGGGATCTGCGCGAAACCGGCGCCGTCCAGCGCGGCGCGGATGGCGCCGACCTGGCCGTCCATCATGCCGCTCGGCGCGATCACCTGGGATCCGGCGCGGGCCTGGGCGACCGCCACCGAGGCGTAGCGCTCCAGGGTGGCGTCGTTGTCGACCTCACCCTCGGGGGTGAGGATGCCGCAGTGGCCGTGGTCGGTGAACTCGTCCAGGCAGGTGTCGGTCATCACGACCAGCGCGTCCCCGAGGTCGGACCGCAGGTCGGCCACCGCGAGCTGCACGATGCCTTCCGGGTCGTCGCCCGCCGAGCCCCGGTCGTCCTTGACGGCGGGGATGCCGAAAAGGATCACGCCGCCGACCCCGGCCTCGGCCGCCTCGTGCGCGGCCTTGCGCAGGGAGTCGCGCGAGTGCTGCACGACCCCGGGCATCGAGCCGACCGGCTGGGGGCCGGGCACGTCCTCCTTGACGAACATCGGCAGCACCAGATCGGCCGGGTGCAGCCGGGTCCCCGCCACCATGCGGCGCAGCGACGCGGTACGGCGCAGCCTCCTCGGCCGGGCCACCGGGAACTCCGCGTTCGGCATCATGCTCTCCCTGTCCCTTCCTGACCCACGGCCACGGAACGACGGGCCTGACCCTGGGATATGGGGTTGTGGACGCGGCCCGGGGGCCGCGGGGGGCTATCGGGCGCGGCGCCGGGCGCCCCTGCGGGTCTGCGAGGGCCGCCGGGGGACGTCGCCGGCCGCGAGGGCCGACTGGCGCTGCTTGGCACCGTAGTCCGCCAGCGCCGCCGCGAGGGCCGACGCCGACGGGCTGTCGGCCATGATGTCGACCCGCAGCCCGAACTCCTCGGCCGTCTTGGCGGTCTGCGGGCCGATGACCGCGATCACGGTGACGGTGTGCGGCTTGCCGGCGATGCCGACGAGGTTGCGCACCGTGCTCGACGAGGTGAACAGCACCGCGTCGAAGCCGCCGCCCTTGATCGCCACACGGATCGCCTCGGGGGGCGGCGCCGCGCGCACCGTGCGGTACGCGGTGACGTCGTCGCACTCCCAGCCGAGCTCGGTCAGCCCGGCGATCAGGGTCTCGGTCGCGATGTCGGCGCGGGGCAGCAGCACCCGGTTGATCGGGTCGAGCATCGAGTCGTACGGGGGCCACTCGGCGAGCAGGCCCTCCGAGGAGTGCTCGCCCACCGGCACCAGGTCGGGCTTGACGCCGAAGCTGACCAGCGCGCTCGCGGTGGCCTCGCCGACCGCCGCGACCTTCAGCCCGGCGAACGCGCGCGCGTCCAGGCCGTACTCCTCGAACTTCTCCCTGATCGCCTTGACCGCGTTGGCCGAGGTGAACGCCACCCACTCGTAGCGGCCGGTGACCAGGCCCTTGATGGCGCGGTCCATCTGCTGGGGGGTGCGCGGCGGCTCCACCGAGATGGTCGGCACCTCCTCGGGCACCGCGCCGTAGGACCGCAGCTGGTCCGACAGGTCGGCGGACTGCTCCTTGGTGCGCGGCACCAGCACCCGCCAGCCGAACAGCGGCTTGCTCTCGAACCACGACAGCTTCTCGCGGGTGCCGACCGCGTCGCCCACGACGATCACCGCGGGCTCGGCGATGCCGGCGTGCTTGAGGTCGGCGGCCAGCCTGCCCAGCGTGGACACCACGGTGTACTGCTCGGTGGTGGTGCCGTTCTGGGTGACCGCGACCGGCGTGGTGTCGGGCTTGCCCGCCGCGACCAGCGCCTTGCCGATGGCGACCGCGGCCGAGACGCCGTTGTAGACGACCAGGGTGCCCTCGCACGCGGCGTGCGGGGCCCAGTCGTCCACCTGGTCGGCGTCCACGACCCGGAACTCCGGCATGCCGACCGCCGGGGCGATGCCCGCGTAGGTGGGCACGGCGGTGGCGGGCGGCACGCCCGGCACGATCTCGAACTCGACCTCGGCCTTGACGCAGGCGGAGACCTCTTCGGCGACCGAGGAGAAGAACCCCGGGTCGCCCGGGCACAGCCGCACCACGCGGCACCCGGTCTTGGCCTCGCGCACGGCCTTCAGCGACACAGCGCCGAGGTCGGCGGCGATGTCGACGACCTTGACGTCCTCGGGGCAGTGGCGGAGCAACCCGCCGTACGCCTCGCGGTCCAGCACCACCACATCGGCACGGGACAGCAGGTCGGCCCCGCGCAGCGTCAACAGGCCCTCGTCACCGGGGCCCGCGCCGACGAAGGCGACGAACCCGGTCGAACGCCGGGCGTCGGCCTCGGGTGCGCCGGCGGCCTGCTCGGCGCCGGTCTTACTGGTCTGGCTTCCGGAGCTCAATGGGTCCGCTCCTCCATCAATGTGCCGGCCCCCTCGGCGATCATGGCGGCCGCGAGGTCGCGGCCGAGATCCATGGCGGCCGAAAGGTCCCCGGCGGTGGACTTGCGCACCGACCGCGTGCCATCGAGGGCCACCACGGCGGCGGTCAGGTTGAGAATGTGCCCGGCGTCGGCGGCGAACGCACCCACGGGGGCGCTGCAACCGGCTTCCAGGGCGGCGAGCACGGTGCGCTCGGCGGTGACGGCCGCGCGGGTGCGCGGGTCGTCCAGCGCGGCGAGCAGCCCGATCAGGTCGTCGTCGCCGGCGCGGCACTCGACCGCGAGCGCGCCCTGGCCGGGGGCGGGCAGCATGTCGCCCGGCTCGAAGACCTCGGAGATCTCGCCGTCCCTGCCGAGCCTGCCGAGGCCCGCGGCGGCCAGCACGACCGCCTGCAGCTCGCCGGAGGCGACCTTGCCGATGCGGGTGTCGGCGTTCCCGCGGATCGGGACGTACTCGAGGTCCGGGCGCAGGGCCCGCAGCTGGGCGATCCGCCGCGGCGAGCCGGTGCCCACCCGGGCGCCCGGGGGCAGGTCGGCGAGCTTGGCCGGTCCGACCAGCGCGTCCCTCGGGTCGTCGCGTGGCGGTATCGCCGCGACGAGCACCCGTGGGTCGGGCGTGGTGGGCAGGTCCTTGAGCGAGTGGACGGCGAAGTCGATCTCGCCGTCGATCAGCTTGTCGCGCAGCGCGCTGACGAACACACCGGTGCCGCCGATCTGCGACAACTGCGCCTTGGTCACGTCGCCGAAGGTCGTGATGCCGACCAGTTCGACGGTGGCGCCGGTCAGCGTGGTGAGCCGGTCGGCGACCATCTGGGACTGGGTGGTGGCCATGAGGCTGCGTCTGGTGCCGAGGCGCAGCACGCCCCGGCGGGCGTACGTGTGCTGGGTGACGGTCATGCGTCCTCCTCGCCGGCTCGACCGGACGAGTCGGTCTCGACTTCGGCCACGTCGGCTCTCGTCACTGCCTCGGGCACCTTCGGGTTCAGGTCGAACAACTCGCGCAGCGCCTCGGCATAATGATCTCCTGCCGGGGACGCCGCCAGGCGCTTGACACGCACGGTGGGCTCGTGCAGCAGCTTCTCCACCACCCTGCGCATCGTCTGCGCGATCTCGCCGCGCAGCCGGCCGTCGATCTCGGGCATCCGGGTGACCAGGCGCCCCAGCTCGGTCTCGACGACGTCGGAGGCCTTGGCGCGCAGGGCGACCACGGTGGGGGTGACCCGGGCGGCGCGTTCGGCCTTGAGATACTCGCACACCTCGGAGGCCACGATGCCGCGCACCGCCGCGACGTGGTCGCCGTCCTGGTCGCCGAGGCCAGCCTCCCGCATCGACTCCAGGTCGACCAGCGTGACGCCGGGCAGGGTGCGCACTCCGGGGTCCACGTCGTGGGGAAGTGCCAGGTCAAGCAGGAACAAGGGCCCGGGGTGGGCGGCGCCGGCCACCATCTCGGTGGTGACGACGACGTCGCCCGCGCCGGTGCAGGAGATGACGAGGTCGGCGCCGGTCAGCTCGCGGCCGACGTCCGCCAGTTCCACGGCGCGCCCGCCGACGCTCTGCGCGAGGCGGGCGGCCCGCTCGAAGGTGCGGTTGGCGACCACGATGTCGGTGACCCCGGCGCGGCCGAGGGTGGCCACCGACAGGGCGCTCATCGAGCCCGCGCCGACCACCAGCGCCCGCTTGCCGTCGAGGGGGCCGAGGACCCGCTCGGCGAGGGTGAGCCCCACGCCGACCAGGGAGGCTCCGGCGCGGTCGATGCCGGTCTCGGTGTGCGCGCGCTTGCCGACGCGCAGGGCCTGCTGGGCCAGGTCGTTGAGGGTGCTGCCCGCCGTGCCGTGCTCCTGGGCGAGCCGCAGCGACTGGCGCACCTGGCCGAGGATCTGGCCCTCGCCCACCACCATCGAGTCCAGTCCACAGGACACCGTGAACAGGTGCTCGACAACGCGGTCCTCGTAGTGGACGTACAGGTGGCGGGTGAGCTGCTCCTGGGGCACGCCGGAGTGGGCGCTGAGGAGGTCGGTGATCGCCGTGACGCCGCCGTGGAAGCGGTCCACCTCGGCGTAGATCTCGACCCGGTTGCACGTGGAGACGATCATCGCCTCGGACACGTGGACGTCGCCGCGCACGTCGTACAGCATCTTGACCAGGGCGTCCCCGGTCATCGAGACACGCTCCAGCAGCGCCACCGGCGCCGTCCGGTGACTCAGGCCTACCGCGAGAAGGCTCATGCGTCCATCGCCTCGGCCCAGTCCTCCGTCATGATGGGGCTCCCTGCTTCACGATCGGCTTTGCGCTGCTCGTGGAAGGCGAGGATCTGCAGCTCGGTCGACAGGTCGACTTTGCGGACATCCACCCCATCCGGCACGGTCAGCACAGCGGGCGCAAAATTCAAAATACTCGTGATTCCGGCGGCAATGACCCGCTCGGCCACCTCTTGGGCCGCCGACGCCGGTGTGGCGAGAACCACAATGGAGACGCCCTGGCGGCCGAGGACCTCCTCCAGGTCGTCGATGTGGTCGACGGCCATCCCCACGAGCCGCTCCCCCACCACTGCCGGGTCGGCGTCGAATAACGCCGCCACCCGGAAACCCCGGGAGACGAACCCGCCGTAGTTGGCGAGCGCGCGGCCGAGGTTGCCGAGGCCGATGATGGCGACGGCCCAGTCCTGGGTGAGACCAAGCTCACGGGAGATCTGGTAGATCAAGTACTGGACGTCGTAGCCGACGCCGCGGGTGCCGTACGACCCGAGGTGCGACAGGTCCTTGCGCAGCTTCGCGGAGTTGACCCCCGCGGCCAGCGCGAGATCCTCGGAGCTGACGGTGGCGGTGCCCCGCTCCGCCAGTCCGTTGAGTGCGCGCAGGTAGAGCGGCAGTCGCGCGACTGTCGCATCGGGGATGCCACGTTCTCGCGCTTGCGACATGCGGCGGATCACTTTTGCCGGAACTCCAGGGGACGGCGGGGCGGCCGGTGCGCCCCGGCCGCGCTCGCGATTGCGACGGATGACGAACAGCGGACGCAAATCCAGGTTAGTCCCTTTGTGAAGCGATGCACAAAGTGAGGACCGCGGACCGTCGGGCGCCAAGTCTTCCAGCCGGGGGCGCCGCCCTCGAATCCGGGCCGCCGCCCCCGCGCGGCCGCGACCCGCCCCGCCCGGGACCGGCCAGCTTGCTCCACCCGCGTCACCACCCGCCATACCGGGTCAGATCTTGCTCCGTCGACACTACGCCGCCGGCCGCCTGAAAGCTTCTTCACCGCTGCCGTCCTGAACACATCGGACGAACTGGTTTAAACCCATTAGGCCGCCGCTAAGCTGTGCGCATGGCTCCGCGAGACCACACGATCACTTTGCTCGGCAAGCCCGGCTGCCACCTCTGTGAGGACGCCAGAGCGATCATCGAACGTGTGGCCGGCGAGCTGGGCGTCCCCTGGGTGGAGCGGGACATCACCGAGTCCGACGAGGACATGCGGGCCTACGGCGAGATGATCCCGGTGACCTTGATCGACGGGGTGCAGCACGACTTCTGGCGGGTGGACGAGAACCGTCTGCGGACGGCCCTCGCCACCTGACCGAACTTCCCCTCAGACCCGGTAAGCCGTGGGCAGGGGGACGACCTTCGCCGCGTTGAGGTTGAGCTCGATCACGTTGGCCGCGAGCACGTGCGCGACGCGTTCGCGGGCGAACCTCTCCATGTGGGGCTGGCGCTGGTGGTCGGTGTACGCCACCTCGTCGCGGTAGATCTCGTAGACGATGCGCTGCAGCGGGGCCGACTTGACCGCGTGGCAGATGAAGATCAACGTGTCGGGCTCGCTGCGCCGGACCTCCTCGACCGTCTCCTCCGACAGGCGGTCGAACGCCTCGCCCGCGCCGTCCATCAGGGTGAACACGGTGAGCAGGCCGTAGATCCGCGGCGACGGGCGGACACCGCCGGCCGCGGCGGGCGGCTCGGCGCGGCCGAGGGCCTGCTGGAGCTCGGCCCCCGCGAACAACGCGCCCGTGGCGGGCATCGCGAGGCTCTCCACGCCCGGCCCGAGGCCCTGCCCCGCGGGGCCGAGGTGCTGGGGACCCGGCGCGCCCTGGTGGGTGCCGTTGGGACCGCCCAGCGGATCCTGGACGTGCGGGGCGCGACCGTAGGAGGGGTCCAGCGGGTCGGCGTACGAGGCCGCCCCGGGCAGCTGCTGCCCCGGACGCCCGCCGAGCGGATCCGGTCGCCCGCCCAGCGGATCCTGGCCCGGACGCCCGCCGAGCGGATCCGGCGGGATCACCTCACCGGTCGCCGGGCCGCCGAACCACCCGGACTCCCCCGGGGCACCGGGGCCCATCGGACCTCCGGGCAGTCCGGGCCCTCCAGGCCCTCCAGGCCCGGGCGGGGCGCCGAAGCCCTGGTCCGCACGGCCGAAGCCCTGGCCGGGGCCGCCGTACGGGCCCTGCTCGTCAGGACCGCCGTACCCGCGCTCGCCGGGGCCGCCGCGCCCGACCGGGGCGCCGTACGTCCCCGGGTCGCCGCGCCCGGAGCGGGCCGGCTGACCGGGCCCGAGCTGGCCGGGCCCAGCGGGCTGACCGGGCTGACCCGGCCCCCCGGGCTGGCCGGGTCCACCATGCTGGCCGGGCTGACCGGCGAAGCCGCCGGACGACTGCATGCGGGCCGCGTAGTCCACTTCGCCGTGGTCCCCCGCGCGGTACTCGGCCACCAGGTCGCCGAGACCCGAGCGGCGCGGCGCCCCGGCCGGCGTCACGGGCATCGGGCCGGAGTCGGGCGACGCGGCCGGCGCGGCGCGGCGGGCGGGGGCCGGGCGCGGGTCCTCCTCCCAGTCGTCGGAGTCGTCCCGCTCCTCGTCGTAGGGTGCCAGCGGCCGGGCCACGGCGTACCAGACGGCGCCCACCATCAGCGCGATCACCAGCGCCGCGAACACCCCGGGGATGGCGAAGCGCACGACGCCGACCAGCGCCAGGCCGGTCGGTGCGAGCACCACCCCGGCGTGCATGTTGTCCGCGTCGAGGTCGTCCCCGCCGCGCCACCGCAGCACCGCCAGGATCAGGCACCCGATGAGGATCAGGTACGTCAGGGCGTGGGCCACGTTGAGCAGCGCGGTCGGGATGATCGTCCAGTGGGTGTCGCCCAGCGGCAGGGTCTTGCCGAACTTGTCCACCTGGCTCACCGGGTCGACGACCATGATGACCGTGGTGACGACGGTGAAGGCGATCCCCAGTAACCAGGCCGCGAACTTGGCGGGGGTCTTCACGGCGAGCATCTGGATCATCCCGATGGCCAGCCAGAACGGCGCGAGGAAGGCGCCGGTGATCTGGTAGACGCGGAACGTCGCGGGCCCGAATCCGATCAGGTGCCCGATGGCGATCGACCCCAGGGCCAGGCAGAGTGCCGTGGTGGTCACGGTCCAGGCGATGAGCCAGCCGGTCCGCTCGTCCCGCAGCCGTCCGACCAGAACCCCGGTCGTGATGGCGGCGAACAGCGCACCGGCGAAGGCGGTGACGGCTACGAGGGCTTCCATGATGGTCCCAACTCTGCCGGACATTACCTCCCAACCGGTAGCCGGTACCCGATGTGCCGCTCGACTCTCGTTACGAGAGGTAGTTACTGAGGCAAAGTGGATTGTGTAATTTCCACATGATTTCCTAGAGTGGTCGCGCAGCAACGCGCCCTTCCCTTTCTTCCCCAGGGATCACCGGATGTCGAACACATGGTCGGTCGCCGGGCTTTCCCCTCCGGGATCGGCCGACACGGCGGACCGAACCCGGGCCGCCGGCCGCCGAGACCTCTCCAGCCCGGAGATCGACGAGCTACGGCGGGTGGTGCTCCGCGCCAAGACCGGCGACGCGGACGCCTTCGCGGCGTTGTACGACCGCTATGTCGATCTCGTTTATCGCTATGTCTACTTCCGGGTGGGTTGCCACGCGCTGGCGGAAGATCTCACCAGTGAAACGTTCCTACGTGCGCTGCGCCGGATGGCCGACTTCACGTGGCAGGGCCGGGACTTCGCCGCCTGGCTGGTCACCATCGCCCGCAACCTGGTCACCGACCACTACAAGTCGGGCCGCTACCGCATGGAGGTGTCCACCGCCGAGGTGCTGGACACCCCGATGGACGGCTCGCTCATCCCGGAGAACGCCGTGGTCGCCACCATGGTGAACGAGCGCATCCTGCGGGCGGTGCGCGAGCTCAATCCCGAGCAGCAGGAATGCGTGGTGCTGCGGTTCCTGCAGGGCATGTCCCTGGCCGAGACCGCCCTGATCATGGGCAAGAAGAGCGGGGCGGTCAAGGCGCTGCAGTTCCGCGCCGTCCGCGCGCTCGCCCGGGCGCTCCCCGACGACCTCGGCTGATCAGAGGCGGGCCGATGGGCCTCAGCCCGTAACTTCCGGCCGCCTCCCGTCGTTGTGCATGTTGCACCTATGGATCATCGGAGTGCGGCAGGGAGCATTCATGGGTAAGCGGGGGGGTTCAGGGTGGTCGCTCGACCTTTGGGCCACCCTCACGCGGCGGGGCGCCTCGGCGCGCCTGCTGTCCGTCCGCCTGCGGCAGATCGGCGGCGACGCGGGTGACGAGCCCTCTCCCGACTTCCGCGCGCGGCTGCGCGGGGAGCTCCTCGCCGCGCACGGCACCGAGGGCGACCCCGTCCCCGAGCCGTCCCGGCGCCGCCCGCCCCTGCTGCTCCGGCTGCGGCCGGCGTTCCTGGTGGTCTCGGTCACCGGGCTGATGATCCTCACCGGCGTGCAGACGTACGCCTCGGTGCCCGGCGACCGCCTGTACCCCATCAAGCGCGCGGCCGAGGCGACCCTGCTCAGCCTGACCCCGGACGACGTGGAGCGCGCCCAGCGGGAGCTGACGGCCGCGCACTCGCGCGCCGCCGAGGCCGCGGCGCTGCTCGGCTACCCCGACGACACCCGCTCCCGGCTGATCGGCCCGACCCTGGACGAGATGGCCATCACCACCCGCTCGGCGCTGTCCGCGCTGCAGCACGTCAAGCGCCGCGACAAGCACACGCCGACGCTCAAGCGCTTCACCGAGGAGCAGCGCGATCTGGTCGCCCCGATGATCCCTCAGCTCGGCGGGGACGACCGGATGAAGGCCAGCGCCTACCTGGACATGATCGACGATCTGGCCCCGTGACCCCGGCGCCGCACCCGTGATGTGCGTCAGACGTCACGCCACGCTAACGCCACGTACACCGGGCGCACCCCCCGCTCCCGGTTAAGCTGAGGTGCTATGAGGCGGTTACTGCGACGGCGCACCGAGGCAGAGAAGGCCGGGGAAGTCGCGGCAGCCGCCGCGGTCTCCACTCCGGTGGCGGATCCCGATCCCACGGCTGCGGCCTTCTTCGACGTCGACAACACGATGATGCGCGGCGCGTCCATCTACCACTTCGCCAGGGGCCTCGCCTCACGCGGGCTGTTCACCACCTCCGACCTGGTCAAGTTCGCCATCGGGCAGGCGATGTTCCGGGTCCGCGGCAACGAGAACCCCGACCACATCGCCAGGGCCAAGGAGACCGCGCTCGCGTTCGTCGCCGGGCTGCGCATCGAGGACGTCGTGCGCCTCGGCGAAGAGATCTACGACGAGGTCATGGCCGACCGCATCTGGGCGGGCACCCGCGCCCTGGCCCAGGGCCACATCGACGCCGGGCAGCGGGTCTGGCTGGTCACGGCCACCCCGGTCGAGCTGTCCCGGGTGATCGCCCAGCGCCTCGGCCTGACCGGCGCCCTCGGTACGGTCGCCGAGACCGTGGACGACGTGTACACCGGCCGCCTGGTGGGGGACCTGCTGCACGGCCCCGCCAAGGCCGAGGCGGTCAAGGCGCTGGCCCGCCGCGAGGGCCTCGACCTGAGTCGCTGCACCGCCTACAGCGACTCCGCCAACGACCTCCCCCTGCTGCGGCTGGTCGGCCATCCCTACGCCGTCAACCCCGACAGCGAGCTCCTGGAGCAGGCCAGGGCGAACGGCTGGGCGGTGCGCGACTTCCGCACCGGCCGCCGGGCCACCATGATCGGTCTGCCGATAGCGGCGGGCGCCGGAGCCGTCGCGGGCGGCATCGCCGCGGCCATCGCGCTGCGCAGGCACTACCGCTCGGCCTGACCTCGCGGCCGGGCCGCTTTTACCGCGTGATCACAGGAACGGCGGGAAGGCCGGTCCCCGCTGGAGGCGCAGCTGGCTGAGCTGCTGCTGGATCAGCTCGCGCACCTGGTCGGTGAGGTTGAAGACCAGCATGGGGTCGTCCGCCTCCTCCGGGTCGTACTGGTCGGTGCGCACCGGCTCGTGGAAGCGGATCATCCACTTGGACGGCAGCGGCAGCAGCCCGAGCGGGCCGAACCACGGGAACAGCGGCGTGATCGGGAGGTACGGCAGGCCGAGCAGCCGGGCCAGCGTGCGGAAGTCCCCGATCTTGGGGTAGATCTCCTCGGCGCCCACGATCGAGCACGGGATGATCGGCACCTGGGCGCGGATCGCCGAGGCCACGAAGCCGCCCCGGCCGAAGCGCTGCAGCTTGTAGCGGTCGCGGAACGGCTTGCCCACGCCGCGGAAGCCCTCGGGGAACACCCCCACCAGCTCGCCCTTGCGCATCAGCCGGTCGGCGTCCTCGGGGCAGGCCAGGGTGTGCCCGGACTTGCGGGACAGGTGGCCGAGCACCGGCAGTTGGTACACGAGGTCGGCGCCGAGCAGCCGCAGCGGCCGGCGCGCGGGGTGCTCGTCGTGCAGCGCCACCTGGAGCATGAGCGCGTCCACGGGCAGCGTGCCCGAGTGGTTGGCGACGACCAGCGCGCCGGACTCGTCGGGGACGTTCGAAAGGCCGGAGGTCTCGACGCGGAACCAGTGGCGGTACAGCGGGCGGATCAGCTCCAGCAGCACCTTGTCGTTCAGCTCGGGGTCGAACCCGAACTCGTCGATCTCGTACTCCCCGGCCATGCGCCGCCGCAGGAAGGCCAGCAGGTCGGCCACGCGCTCCTCGATCGCGCTCGTGCCCGCGTCCGTGTCCGTGCCGTCGGCCCGCCCCCGCGCCGCCGTGATCGGGATCACCTGGGCGGTGCCGGGCTCCTCGTCCCCGTCACCGTGCCGGTCCCGCTCTGAGTTGATCTGTTTCACCGTTTCACGCCCCCACCCAGCAGTGTCCCCAGCAAGTCGATCACAGAGAGTGGCGTAGCGGCAAACAGGCCACGCGAGTGGAGGAAGTCATCGAACGCCGTCGCGGTGGTGAACTTCGGGCGCCAGGCGAGTTCGGCGGACAGCCGCTCGGCGTCCACGGCCCGGCCGTAGCTCATCAGCGCGATCTGCTCGGGGGAGAAGTCGACCCTGCCGAGGCCGCGGGCCATCTCGCCGAGGACGCGGAACGCCGGCGAGGGCACCCGCACCGTCGGACGGCCGCTGCGCCGCACGCACTGCGACAGCAGCATCACGCCCTCACCGGTCACGTTGAACGTGCCGGGGTGGTCCTCCAGCGCCATGCGCCGCAGCACCTCGACGCCGTCGTCCTCGTGGACGAACTGGAAGCGCGGGTCGAAACCCAGCACGGTGGGCACCACCGGCTGGGTGAAGTAACGGGTCAGGGGCGAGTCGACGCCCGGCCCCATGAAGTTGGCGAAGCGCAGGGTGGACACGGTGACGTCCGGCCGCCGCCGGGAGAAGCCGCGGATGTACGACTCGACCTCGGTGGCGTCCTTGGCGTAGCCGGAACTCGGCACCTCGGCCGGCTCGACCTCCTCGGTGAACACCGCGGGGGCGTGCGGGGAGGAGCCGTAGACCGCGGTGGTGGAGCGGACGACGACCCGGCGCACGAGAGCGGACCGCTGGCAGGCGGCCAGCAGCTGCATGGTGCCGATGACGTTGTGCTCCTTCATCGAGGAGCGCCCCGCGCTCTTGGACGGAGCGGTCACCAGGCTCATGTGCACCACGGTGTCGATGTCGGCCGCGCCGATCACCCGCGCGATGTCCGGGCTGCGCAGATCAACCCGGACGAACTCGGTGCGGCCCAACGCGCCCACGTCGCCCCGCTCCGCCGCGGGCGGCGGAACGGTGTCCACACCGATCACCCGGTCGATGCCGGGGTCGGCCGCGAGGACGCTCGCCACCCGGGCTCCGATGTGCCGGGAAACCCCGGTCACGAGCACGGTGTGAGTCATGGGCGCCTCGCAGGATCACGTGTAGTGGGTCGCGCACGCCCGGATGTGCCCGCGGTGTGAACGCGTCACACCCGGCCCGCCGCTCTGCGTCGTCTTGTCCGCGCCGCTGTACTACTTCTTGTTACGCCGCTGGATGCGGGTCTTCTTCAGAAGCTTGCGGTGCTTCTTCTTCGCCATACGCTTACGGCGCTTCTTGATCACAGAGCCCACGGGACCCCCAGGTGAAGGTAGGTTGGTCAGAGCGGTCAGGTGCCACGATGACGCGCGCCTCTCCCGTTCGACGCGCGTGCCGTAGACACGGCACGTCGCGAGCACGGGATCAGCCGCTCGTCACGAAGCACACCGATCCAACAGCCTACCGGCGTTTCGCGGTCGATCGTTCCCGGGGGGAACCCGCGGCCACCGAGAGGTCGCAACCGGACACCGGGGCAGGTGTGGGCGGCGGGCCGCCCACCCCGTTCCCGGCCAAGGTCGCGTTCCTAGCGAAGCATGCGCCGGTCATCAGGTGGTTTCCGGCTCATGACGGGGTGATGTCGCTCAAGGCGTCAGTCAACCCGCTTCGATGAACGCATCCCTGAGGTAGTCGTGCACCGCCTGCTCGGGCACCCTGAAGGAGCGCCCGACCCGGATGGCCGGCAACTCCCCCGAGTGCACAAGGCGGTACACAGTCATCTTGGACACCCGCATGACGGTGGCCACTTCTGCCACCGTCAGGAACTTCACCTCGCTGAGAGGTCTTTCGCCTGCACCCATCGGACGCCTCTTCCGCACGTGTTTCCGGGTTATCCCCACTGGTGCCATTGCTCACGCACGTGTACTGCTGTCAGCGTAGAACGCGTCTCCGATCGCGCAAACCCCCTATTCCATCAGTCCGAGGAGACGCCTGCCACCAGAATCAGGAAAGTCGCTGGCCAGCCGCCTGGTCAACCACTGATCCCGATGTTGTACACGGTTCCATCACGTCCCATTAGAGTCGCTCAGGATCACAAAAAAGTTGGCAAACGGTCGACGCGTCAGACCCAACGGGCGCGCGAAACGGCGGTTACGGGTGGTCCGAATATTCCGGGATCGCCTCACAGGCCACTCAGGACCCGGGAGACCAGATAGCTCGTCATCGGAGCGTAATGCCTCGGTAGCACATTGTCGTCGAGTGGCACCACGACCGCGACCTTGCCCTCGGCCTCGCCGACGAACAGCCCGGGGTCGTTGCTGTCGGCGAACCCCACCGTCTCCACCCCGGCCTCCCCGGCCGCGCCCGCCCAGCCGTGGTCGCCGATCACGAGGTCCGGACGGTCGTCGCCGAGCTCGTTGAGCATCGCCTGCATCGGGGCGGGGTCGTGGGTGTGCACGAGCGCGCCGCCGTCGTCCAGCATCGCCACCTCGTCCAGGTAGCGGATGCGGCGCCGCCGGCCGAGACCCTTGCCGATGAACGACCGCTGCTCGGCCGGGGTGAGCAGCGTCGCGCCGCACTCCCGCGCCAGCCGGGCCAGCGCCAGGTGGGTGGTGAGCAGGCCCGTGGGGTGCCCGGTGGCCACGACGACGCGGGGGTTCTCGCGCCTGAGCGCCGCCGCGACGCGGTCGCCCATGGCCTCCAGGGCGTCGATGGTGCGGTCGGGGTCGATGGTGTCCTGCCCGTACCGGTGGTCGGGATCGGAGCTCACCCCGGCGGACTTGGCCATCAGGGCGAGGATGTCGCGGTAGGTCCAGTCGCCCTCAAGGGTGAGGCCGAACATGTAGTGGGGGTCGCGTGCCGCCAGGGAACGGTAGTGGTCGAGATTGTTCTCCCGGCTGGTCGCGATGTCCCCGGCGATCCTCGTCCGGATGAGATGCTCTCTCAGCTCGTCCCGCGAAGGCGCGGTCTGCATTGTTCACTCCGTCCAATCTGCGGGTCACGTGCGTCGTGCGACCCTCACGGCATGAGCCCCGGCTCCGGCTCCCCGGGCGCCGGCCGGGGACTAGGGCTGCGGGTCCAGCCCGTGGTAAGGGAAGACGGCCTTCCGCGTGGCGATGATCGCCCGGTCCACGGCGTCCGCAGGATCGTAACCATCGGCGAAATCGCGGAATTCCGCGCTCCGCCCGTCCGTCATCGACAGCGGCGGCACCTCGCCGGTGCGCAGCCGGACCAGCTCGTGCCAGCTCTCCGGCGTCACGGTCGCCGGGTCGAGCGGGGCGCCCGCCGCCTCGGCGATCAGGTGGGTCCACGCGCGGGGCACCACCCGCACCAGCTCGTAGCCCCCGCCGCCGGTGGCCAGCCACCGGCCGCGCGCGGTCTCGTGGGCCAGCGCGTGCAGCGCGGCGTACGTGCGCCGCTGGCCGTCCACGCTGAGCAGCAGGTTCGCCAGGGGGTCCAGGGCGTGGCCGTCGCATCCCTGCTGGGACACCAGGACCTCCGGCTGGAACTCGCGCAGCAGCGGCGGGACCACCGCGTGGAAGGCGCGCAGCCACCCGGCGTCCCCGCATCCGGCGGGCAGCGCGACGTTGACGGCCGTGCCCTCCACACCGGTCTCGTGCGGGTAGCCCGTGCCCGGGAACAGCGTGCGGGGGCTCTCGTGGAGGCTCACGGTGAGGACCCTCGGGTCGTCGTGGAACATCGCCTGCACGCCGTCGCCGTGGTGGACGTCCACGTCGACGTACGCGACGCGGCGCGCGCCCTGCGACAACAGCCACGCGATGGCCACACCGGGGTCGTTGTAGACGCAGAAGCCGCTCGCGGCGCCGGGCATGGCGTGGTGCAGGCCCCCGGCGATGTTGAGGGCGTGCTCGGCCTCGCCGGTCCACACGGCGCGGGCGGCGGCCAGCGTCGCCCCGGCGACCAGCGCCGACGCCTCGTGCACACCGGGGAAGGCGGGGTTGTCGGTGGTGCCGAGCCCGATCGCGGGGTCGGGGCGGCCGGTGGCGGACACCCGCCGCACCGCCTCCATGTATCCCCGCTCGTGCACCAGGGCCAGCTCGTCGTCGGTCGCGGGGTCGCATCCGGTGAGCTCGACCTTGTCCAGTACGCCGAGGTCGCGGGCGAGCGCCATGGTCAGCTCCACCCGGACGGGCGCCAGGGGATGCCCGGGGCCGAAGTCGTAGGTGACCAGTCTGTCGTCCCAGACGACTCTCACGGATCGGCTCACACGCTCACCCCACCTGTGACGAACCGGCCGCCCCGCAGGCCCTCCCAGCGCGGACGATCACCGGCCCGCCGCGCTACCCTCATGCACCCGACCGTACCGCACTCGGGTCCGTCTCCTGAGTGGCCGCCACCGGGGATCACGGCCATGTCCGCCCCCGGGGCGGGCCCGTCCGGGCAGAGGCGGGGGCCGTCCGGGGCAGGGGTCACTCGGCGCGCAGGGCGATCACCGGGTCCAGCCGCGCGGCCCTGCGGGCGGGGGCCACGCCGAAGAAGACGCCGACCGCCGCCGACACGCCGAAGGCCAGCGCCACCGACCACCAGGTGATCGCGGCCGGCACCGGGGACACCGCCTGGATCAGCAGCGAGCCGCCGACGCCGAGCAGGATGCCGATGATCCCGCCGATGGTGGTGAGCAGGACCGCCTCGATGAGGAACTGCCCAAGCACGTCGCGCTGGCGGGCGCCGAGGGCCTTGCGCAGCCCGATCTCGCGGGTGCGCTCCCGCACGCTGACCAGCATGATGTTGGACACCCCGACCCCGCCGACCAGCAGCGAGATGCCCGCGATGGCGGCCAGCACGCCGGTGAGCATGCCGAGCACGCTGCCGATGGTGCCGAGCAACTGGGTCTGGGTGACGGCGCTGAACCGCTCGCCCGGGTACCGCTCGGCGAGGCCCTGGATCACGCGCTGCCGCAGCGGCTCGATCTCGTCCGGGCCGGACGCGCCGACCGCGATGCCGTTGATGCGGTCCAGCCCGACGAGGCGCTGCGCGGTGGTCACCGGGACGTGCACCTCCTGGTCGCGCGCCACGCCGAACGTCGCGCCGACCGGCTCGTACAGGCCGATGACCCGGAACCGGACGCCCGCGACGGTGACCTGACGGCCGATCGGGTCGACGTCCTGGAAGAGCTTGCTCGCGACCTCCGAGCCGAGCACCGCGACGCGGCGGCGGGTGTCGACGTCGGCGACGCTGAGGTAGCGGCCCCGGCGCAGCGGGCGATCGAAGATGTTGGGGAGGTTCTGGTCGGTGCCGGTGATCGTGGCGAACACCTCGGTCCGCCCGACCCGCACCGACTCGCCGGAGTTCACCGCGACGGTGACCTTGGACGGATCGCCCACCACCCTGCGGATGAACGCCACGTCCGCCAGGTCGAGCCTGCTCTGCGTCGGCGCGGCCCCCAGCCCGACCTGACCCGGCACCACCAGGATGATGTTGCTCCCCAGCCCGGCGATCTCCCGCTCCACGGCCTGCTTCGCCCCGGTCCCGATCGCGACCAGGATCACCACCGCCGACACGCCGATCACCACACCGAACATGGTCAGCGCGCTGCGCAGCCGATTGACCCGGAGCGCCTCCAGCGCCATCCGCAGCGCCTCGGCCCCCCTCACCGCGCGTCTCCCGGCGCGGCCGCCGCGTCGTCGAGCTCGATGAGGCCGTCGCGGACGTGGATGCGGCGGCGGGCCCGGGCGGCGACCTCGGCCTCGTGGGTGACGAGGACCACGGCCACGCCGCGTTCGGCGTTGAGGCGGGCCAGGATGCCCATGACCTCCTCGCCGTTGCGGGTGTCGAGGTTGCCGGTGGGCTCGTCGGCCAGCACGACCTTCGGGTCTCCGACCAGCGCTCGCGCGATGGCCACCCGCTGCTGCTCGCCGCCCGACATCTGGGACGGCCGGTGGTCCATCCGGTGCCCGAGCCCCACCGACTCCAGCGCCTCCCTGGCCCGCCTGCGCCGCTCGCCCCGGCCCACCCCCCGGTACACCAGCGGCAGCGCCACGTTCTCCAGCGCCGAGGTCCGCCCGAGCAGATGGAACGACTGGAACACGAACCCGACCACCTGATTACGCAGATCCGCCAGCCCGCTGTCGTCCAGCGTGGCCACGTCCACCCCGTTGACCCGCAGGGTCCCGGCGGTGGGCCGGTCCAGGCACCCCAGCAGATGCATCAGCGTCGACTTCCCCGACCCGGACGGCCCCACGATCGCCACGAACTCCCCCGGCTCGATCCGCAGGCTCACCCCCCGAAGCGCGTCGACCGACACCCCCTCCAGCCGGTACGACCGCGTCAACTCCACGGCCTCGAACGCCGCGGCCCCCTCGGTGGGCCGATACCCGGAGGTGACAGGGCCGGAGGCGGGCATCAGCCGGTCAGGTTCTGGCCGGGGCGGACGGAGTCGGCGCCGCGGACGACGATGCGTTCGCCGACGGAGACGCCGCGGGCGACCTCGACGGTGGCGTCGCCCTGGGCGCCCAGCTTGACGACGCGGCGCTCGGCGGTGCCGTCGCGGCGGACGACCCACACCACGGTGTCCCGGCCGCTGGTGACGACGCTCGCGGCCGGGACGGCCACGGCGTCGGGGGACTCACGCACGGTCAGGCGGACCACGGCGCTCATGCCGGGCTTGGGGGTGGGGGCCTCGCCGCCGTCGTCGTAGGTGCCGTCGCCGAGGGTGAGGCGCACGGGGTAGCTGACGCCGCCGGTGGTGCCCTCCCTGGGGGTCACCCCGACGCCGGTGACCTCGGCGCGGTAGGTGGCGCCGGTCACGGCGTCCAGCTCGACCTCGGCCTTCACGCCGCGGCTCACCAGCAGCACGTCGGTCTCGTCCACGTCGGCGGAGAGGGTCAGCTTGGACACGTCCGTCACGGTGGCGATCGCGTCCCCCGCCGACACCGGCACCCCGGCCGCGACGGTGCCGCCCGAGCCACCCCCGGAACCACCCGAGCCGCCCCCGGCGCCGCCCGCCGCGCCCGCCTGCCCGGCGAGCTCCGGCGGGAGGGAGCCGAGCAGCGAGCCGAGCCCCGCGGAGCCGCCGCCGGACGGGCCGCCGAGGGTGACCACGCCCCGGAACGGCGCCTTGATCACCAGCCCGTCCACGGTGGTGCGCGCCACCCGGACCGCCGCCTTGGCCTGGGACGCCGAGACAGCCTGGAGCGAGCCCATGGACGAGGCCAGGCCGCCGAGGCTCGCGCCGAGCTGGCCGCTGACCTGCGCGAGCACCTGGTTGATCGACCGGGTCAGCCCTTGGGTGATCTTGTTGAGCTCCGCGCGCTGCGCCCGGTGCCGCGCCTCGGCGGTGTCCACGGCGGCCACCAGCTGCTTGCGCAGCCCCGCGTCGTCGATCTTGCGGGCCGCCGCGCGGGCCCGCTGGAAGTCCCGTGCCACCTTGCGGTCCAGCGACGTGCCGGTGGACAGCCCCGCGAGGCTGATGTTCGGCGCGGGAAGCCCGCCGCCGAGCCGCACGGGCTTGGACGCCTGCCGCTCGGCCTTGCGCGCCTGCTTGAGCTGCTCCTGCGCCTGCGGTGAGCTGATCTTGGCGAGGATCTGGCCCTTGTCGACGGTCTCGCCGTCCCGCACGTACAGCTTGGCGACCGTCCCTCCCGCCGGGGAGCGCAGCGTGGCCGTCGCCCGTGCCGCGATGGTGGCGGGCGCCTCGACCACCTCGCTGACCGCCGCCCGTCCGACCTCGGCGATCTGCACCCGGGGCGCGTCCTCGCCCGAGCAACCCGGCACCAGAAGGATGAGACCGATGAGGAGCGGGGGGAAACCGCGACGAACCGTCACCCGAGCAATCGTAGAAGCCCCGCCACCCGCCTGGTTTTCTGCCCCCACGTCACCGGATCTTCGGCCCGCGCGCCCCCCGGATCACCTGGGGCGGCGGTACCGGAGGAGGACGACGCCGTTGCCGAAGACCCGGGTCTCGGTCAGCTCCAGGTCGAACGCGGCACCCGGCGGCAAGAGGGGCTTGCCCGCGCCGAGGACCAGCGGATGGACGTAGAGGTGGTACTCGTCGATCAGGTCGTGGCGCTGGAAGGACGCCACCAGGCCGGCGCCGCCGACGGTCATGTTCCCGCCGGGCCGCGCCTTCAGCTCCGCGATCTCCTCGGGGACGACGTCGCGGACGAGGGTGGCGTTCGGGCCCACGTGGTCCAGGGTGCGGGAGTAGACGAACTTCGGGGTGTCCCGCCAGATGGCGGCGAACTCGGCCACGGGCTTGGGATTGGCCGGGTCGGCGTCGGCGGCCGGCCAGAACCCCTCCATGAGCTCGTAGCTGACGCGGCCGTTCATGAAGGCGCTCATCGTGCCGAGGTGCTCGTTGAAGTGGGTGTGCAGCTCGTCGTCGACCATGTGCCAGTCGATCTCGCCGCCGGGGCCCTCCATGAACCCGTCGAGGCTCACCGACATCGCTGTGACGATCTTTCGCATCGTGGTCCTCCGCACCGGGGGGTCAGGGTCGGACGGCACGGTCACCCTGGTCAGGAGGGATGCGCCGGCCGTGGAGCCCGACCCTACGCCGCGCGTACGACAAGTTCAGGGGGTGGCGGACGCCCGGCGCAGGCCGCGGATCGAGGGGACGGCGATCAGGCAGACGCAGCTGCTCACCGCGACCACCGTGGAGACGGCGAGCACCTCGCGCGGGCCGAGCAGCGCGGCGGCGGGCCCGGCGAGCGCCTGGCCGATGGGGATCGCCATGATCGAGCCGGCGACCTCGTAGGCGTGCACGCGGTTCAGCGCGTCGGGCGGGACCTGGGTCTGCACGCTGGTCATCCACATGACGCCCCAGAACGCCGACCCGGCGCCCGCCGCCAGGTGGCAGGCGGCCATCACCGGCAGCGGCAGGCCGAGCGTGATGGACAGCGGCTCCAGGGCGAACAGGAACATCGCGGCCGCCCCCGCCGCCAGCGGCCTGGACGGTTTGACGCGCATCGCGACCAGCCCGCCGGCGATGGTGCCCGCCCCGAAGGCCGAGGTGACGAGGCCGTAGCTGGTGGCCCCGTAGGCGGCGCTGACCAGGGTGGCGCCGAGCGGCAGCACCGGCCCGAACACCGCGATCCCCATGGCCGACCAGACGAGGATGACCCCCCACATCCAGGTGCGGGACCGGAACTCCTGCCACCCTTCCCGCAGGTTGACCCACACGGTCGCCTCCGTGCCCACCCGGGGCACGTCACGCAGCCGCAGCAGCGCGAGGCAGAGGGCGCTCACCCCGAAGCCCGCCGCGTCCACGAGGAAGACCACGCCCACGTCCGCGAACGCGACCAGCACCCCGGCGATCGACGGCCCGACCAGCAGCATCAGCGACTCCGACGTCCGCTGCGTCGCCACCGCCCGCTGCACGTCCGACGCGATCCGCGGGATCAGGCTGGCCAGCCCCGGCTGGAACATCGCCGCCGCCGTGCCGTTCACCGCCGAGATCACCATGAGCTGCCACAACTGCGGCGTCCCGCCGAGGAACAGCACGGCCGTGACGGACTGTGTCACCAGCCGCACCGAGTCGGCCCCCACCATCATCCGCCGGGGCGTGAACCGGTCCGCGAAGACCCCGCCGAACAACACCAGCAACGCCATCGGCAACGTCGACGACGCCAGCGTGTACCCCACCCCGCTGATGCCGTACCCGGCCTGCAGCACCCCGAGCGACATCGCCACCGGCACCATCGCCGTCCCGAGCGTCGAGACCGACCTGGCGGTGAAGAACAGCCCGAAGTCCCGCGTCCAAACGGCCCGAGGCGCGACCTCTTGAACGACCTGAGTCACCGATTCCCCCATGTCCCCCGTTCGACCAGGGAACATGATGCCTTCCGACTACAAACTTTCCTAATCGTTTCCGTAGACGGGTCGGCAGGCGGCCGATGCGGGAAGGGTCAGCCGGCGGCCAGGCGGTGGCTGCGGTCGCGGGCCGCCTCGATGGCGGCGAGGAACGCGGCGCGGACGCTGTGGCGCTCCAGCTCGGCGATGGCGGCGATGGTGGTGCCGCCGGGGGAGGTCACGGCCTCGCGGAGGATCACCGGGTGCTCGCCGGAGTCGCGGAGCATTATGGCGGCGCCGACGATGGACTGGGTGACCATGTCGAGGGCGGCGGCGCGGGGCATGCCGAGCAGGATGCCGGCGTCGACCATGGCCTCGACCAGGTAGAAGAAGTAGGCCGGGCCGCTGCCGGACAGGGCGGTGGCGGCGTCCTGCTGGGACTCGGGGATGCGCAGCACCTTGCCGACGGGAGCCAGGAGGTTCTCGGTCTGCTTGAGGTGGTCCTCGGAGGCGTGGGCGCCCGCCGAGATGACGCTCATCGCCTCGTCGACCAGAACGGGGGTGTTGGACATGACGCGCACCACCGGCACCTCGCCGCCGAGCCGCGACTCGACGAAGGCGGTGGTGATGCCGGCGGCCACCGACACGACCAGCCGCCCCTCGGGCACGTGCGGGGCGATCTCGGTGAGCAGCGCGGCCATGTCCTGCGGCTTAACGGCGAGGATCAGCGTGTCGGCCGTCCTGGCCGCCTCGGCGTTGGACACCATCCGCACGCCGTACCGCTCGCGCAGCGACAGCGCGCGCTCCTCCCGCCGGGCCGTCGCCATGATCTCCCCGGCGTCGATCCCCGCCCGCATCAGCCCGGACAAAAGGGCCTCGCCCATCTTGCCGGTCCCCAATATCGCGATCATCCGAAGGCACCTCGCCTATACAGTCCGAGTCCTCCGCAGCCTACCGACTCCCCGGCCGCGTCCCCCGCGCGAACAGCGCGAAAGGATGATCGGCCAGCCGGCGGGCGAGATGGGGATACCAGTTCTCGCCGTAGGGCACGTGGACGCGCACCCGGGCGCCGGGAAGCCGGTCCAGCGCGGGCGGCCGCAGACCGTAGGAGATCTGGTACTCGAACCCGTCGGGCTCGCGTTCGTTCAGCACGGCGAGCGCGGACGCGATCTCGATGAGGCGCCGGTCGTGTGTGGCGATCATGAGCGTCCCGGCCCCGGCCATGAGCGCGCGCAGGCACCGCACGTACGACCGGTCCACCTCGTGGGGGTGGAGATACGCCGGAGCCCCCCACACCCCCGGGGTGGACCCCCGGATCAGCCGCACCCGGGCCGGCGCCAGCGACCGGCAGATCTGCTCGGCGTCGTGCAGGGACGCGGGCACGACCACCCCGAGCCCCGGGTGGTCCTCGCGCAGCGCGTCGTGCACGCCGAGGACGGCGTCGGCGGTGGCCGGATCGGCGTCGAGGGTCACGGTGGCGCCCACCTCGGCCGCGGCCTCGCAGACGCGGGCGGCGCCCCGCCGGGCCAGGCCGAGATCGAGCCCGAGCCCCATCGCGGGCAGCCGCACCAGGATGTCGGCCCCCTTGGCGATGTCGCGGCGGGCGAGCGCGTCGACGAGAGTCAGGGACGCCTTCACCGCGTCCTCGGCGTCGGCGGCGGTGCGGGCGGGCCGTCCGAGGTGGTCGAGCGTGACCGGCAGGCCGTCCGCGGCGAGCCCGGCCGCGGCCGAGGCGGCCTCTTCGGCGCCGGGCCCGGCGACGTGCCGTTCCACCAGCGCGCGGGCCGGCGGTGCCGACCTCACCAGTCTCTCGACCCGATCGCTGCTCGAAGCGGCCACCAGAACGCGACGCAACACCATGGCACCTTCCCGGCTGACGGCGGAGGGGAGGAGATCTCCCTCAGCCTACGGGTCCGGGCGCGCCGATCCAGAGCGACACCGCCGCGGATCCGCGCGGCGGAACCATATCGGTGCTCCCATGGTTCCGAACCCCCGGAAAGCGGGATACGTCAATAGGACATGCGAAGGGACATGCGGATGATGACGACAGTGCTACTGGCGGCCGGATCCCTGCTGCTGACCATGGGCTGCGGCAACGTGCCCGGAGACTCCGCGGCGTCTCCCCGCCCGGAGGACGACCAGCCGGTCTCCACCGACGTGGGGTCCCCGCCGGCGACGTCGACGCCCGGCACGAAGGCGAGCCCGGTGCGGCCGGAGGGGAACACGATAAACCCGCGCCCGATCCCGTTCGAGCAGACCGAACCTTCGGCCGACGGCCGGTCGCTGAAGGTCTACTGGTGGTCCGGCGTCGAGCCGTGCCACGTGCTCGACCGGGTGGAGGTGAAGGAGGCCGCGGGCTCGGTGACGGTCACCCTGTTCGAGGGGCCCTCCGAGCCGGACGCGATCTGCGTGCAGATCGCGGTGCGCAAGATGACCACGGTGGACCTGAAGGCTCCGCTCGACGACCGGAGGATCGTCGACGGCGCGAAGTAGCCACCCGGCTGTCGGCGGCGGCCCGGCCCGGGCACCCGGGCCGGGCCTGCGTCGTTCTCCAGGATGAACCGTGTCGTCCTGCGGGGTGAAAAGGGGGAATAGCCGTCCCACACCCAGGGTTGAGCCGGTTAGACTCAAGCTGCTTGACAAAGCCGCAAGCGGATCACATGATTGAGTCACTCGGACTCAACTTTGACTACAAGGACGTACTCATGGCACGTGCGGTAGGTATCGACCTGGGGACGACCAACTCCGTCGTCTCGATTCTCGAGGGCGGTGAGCCCACGGTCATCGCCAACGCGCAGGGCTCGCGGACCACGCCGTCCGTGGTCGCGTTCGCGAAGAACGGCGAGGTTCTGGTCGGCGAGGTCGCCAAGCGCCAGGCCGTCACCAATGTCGACCGGACCATCCGCTCGGTCAAGAGGGAGATGGGCACCAACTGGTCCGTCGAGATCGACGGCAAGAAGTTCTCTCCCCAGCAGATCAGCGCCTTCGTGCTGCAGAAGCTCAAGACGGACGCCGAGGCCTACCTCGGCGAGAAGATCGCCGACGCGGTCATCACCGTCCCGGCGTACTTCAACGACGCCCAGCGCCAGGCCACCAAGGAGGCCGGCCAGATCGCGGGCCTCAACGTCCTGCGCATCATCAACGAGCCCACCTCCGCCGCCCTGGCCTACGGCCTGGACAAGGAGAAGGACCAGACCATCCTGGTGTTCGACCTCGGCGGCGGCACCTTCGACGTCTCGCTGCTGGACGTCGGCCAGGAGGACGGCCACGGCTTCGTCGAGGTCAAGGCCACCAGCGGTGACAACCACCTCGGTGGCGACGACTGGGACCAGCGGGTCGTCGACGAGCTGGTCACCCGCTTCAAGAACGCCCACGGCGTCGACCTGTCCAAAGACAAGATGGCCCTCCAGCGCCTGCGTGAGGCCGCGGAGAAGGCCAAGATCGAGCTGTCGGCGCAGACCGAGACCTCGGTCAACCTGCCCTACATCACCGCCTCCGCCGAGGGCCCGCTCCACCTCGAGGAGAAGCTCACCCGCGCCGAGTTCCAGCGCATCACCTCCGACCTGCTCGAGCGCTGCAAGGGCCCGTTCCACCAGGTCATCAAGGACGCCGGCATCAAGGTCGCCGACATCGCCCACGTGGTGCTGGTCGGCGGGTCCACCCGCATGCCGGCCGTCAGCGAGCTGGTGAAGGAGCTGACCGGCGGCAAGGAGCCCAACAAGGGCGTCAACCCCGACGAGGTCGTGGCCATCGGCGCCGCGCTCCAGGCCGGTGTGCTGAAGGGCGAGGTCAAGGACGTCCTGCTGCTGGACGTCACCCCGCTGAGCCTCGGCATCGAGACCAAGGGCGGCATCTTCACCAAGATCATCGAGCGGAACACCACCATCCCGACCAAGCGGTCCGAGGTCTTCACCACCGCCGAGGACAACCAGCCGTCGGTGCAGATCCAGGTGTTCCAGGGCGAGCGCGAGATCGCGGCGTACAACAAGAAGCTCGCGACGTTCGAGCTGACCGGCATCGCCCCGGCCCCGCGCGGCATCCCGCAGATCGAGGTCACCTTCGACATCGACGCCAACGGCATCGTGAACGTCGGCGCCAAGGACCTCGGCACCGGCAAGGAGCAGTCGATGACCATCACCGGCGGCTCCGCGCTGCCGAAGGAAGACATCGAGCGCATGATGCGCGAGGCCGACTCCTACGCCGAAGAGGACAAGAAGCGCCGCGACGAGGCCGAGACCCGCAACAACGCCGACTCCCTCGCGTACCAGACCGAGAAGTTCCTCGGCGAGAACGACGACAAGATCCCGGCCGACGTCAAGACCGAGGTCCAGGACGCGCTGGCGGAGCTCAAGAAGACCCTCGAAGGCACCGACTCGG
Organism: Sphaerisporangium aureirubrum; assembly: GCF_042658925.1. NCBI lineage: Bacteria > Bacillati > Actinomycetota > Actinomycetes > Streptosporangiales > Streptosporangiaceae > Sphaerisporangium > Sphaerisporangium aureirubrum. Next base: position 49,143 of record NZ_JBHSRF010000001.1, on the reverse strand, counting down.
CCGCCATCCGCACCGCCGCGGAGAAGCTCGCCACGGTCAGCCAGAAGATGGGCTCGGCGATCTACGCCCAGTCGCAGGCCACCGGCGACGCCACCCCGCAGGACGCGCCGCCCGCCGACGGCCAGGCCAAGGCCGACGACGACGTCGTCGACGCCGAGATCATCGACGACGAGCAGCCCAAGCGGGAGGGCGGTGCCGCGTGACGTCCCCGACCTCTGGGAGCGAGCACGAGGGCCTGGTCATCCGCGACAACCGGCGCATCGACCCGACGACCGGCGAGGTGCGGGAAGCGGCGGGCAAGGCGGCCGACCAGCCGCCGCCCGCCGCCCCGGCGGAGGAGACCGCGCCGGACGACGGCCTGGCCGCCCAGCTCGCCGAGCGGACGGCCGACCTCCAGCGCCTCCAGGCCGAATACTCCAACTACCGCAAGCGCGTGGAGCGCGACCGCGTCGTGGTCCGCGAGCAGGCGGTGGCCAACGTCCTGACCGAGCTGCTCCCCGTGCTCGACGACATCGGCCGGGCGCGCGACCACGGCGAGCTCACCGGCGGCTTCGCCAAGGTGAGCGAGGCCCTGGAGAGCGCCGTCGGCAAGCTGGGCCTGGTGACCTTCGGCACCAAGGGCGACCCGTTCGACCCCACGGTGCACGAGGCCCTCATGCACAGCTACTCCCCCGACGTCACCGAGCCGACCTGCGTAGAGATCCTTCAGCCCGGCTACCAGATCGGTGACCGCATCCTGCGCCCGGCGCGGGTCGCGGTCGCCGAGCCCGAGGATCCGGCCCCGGCCGCCGATCGCTCCGCGTCAGATGCGGGCGAGGCGGCCGAACCCGAGGACAATTGAGCGAAGTCCCCTTTGCGCACCGAAGGAAGCGATAGATGAGCACCAAGGACTACTTGGAGAAGGACTACTACGCGGTCCTTGGTGTGTCGAAGACCGCCACAGCCGAAGAGATCAAGAAGGCCTACCGCAAGCTGGCCCGCAAGTACCACCCCGACGCCAACCAGGGCAGCACCGAGACCGAGGCGAAGTTCAAGCAGGTCTCGGAGGCGTACGACATCCTGTCGGACCCCAAACGGCGCAAGGAGTACGACGAGGCCCGGACTCTGTTCGGGTCCGGGCTCGGCGGGTACGCGGGGGGCGGCGCCCCCCGCCCCGGCGGCGGGGGCTTCTCGTTCGAGTTCGGCGACCTGTTCGGCGGCAACCAGGGCGGCACCGGGGAGCGCATCGGCGACCTGTTCGGCGGGCTGTTCAACCGGGGCGGCGGGCGGCCCACGGGCACCACGAGCCGTCCGCGCCGGGGACAGGACATCGAGTCCGAGGTCACCCTGTCGTTCAGCGAGTCGGTCGAGGGCACCACGGTGTCGCTGCGGCTGACCAGCTCGTCCGCCTGCCCGGCCTGTAGCGGCACGGGCGCCAAGGCGGGCACCACCCCGCGGGTCTGCCCGACCTGCGAGGGCACCGGGGCGGCCAGCCGCAACCTCGGCAACTTCGCCTTCTCCGAGCCGTGCCGCGACTGCAAGGGGCGCGGGCTGCTCGTCGACGACCCCTGCCCGGTGTGCGAGGGCAGCGGGCGCGGCAAGAGCACCCGCAACCTCCAGGCCCGCATCCCGGCCGGCGTGGCGGACGCCCAGCGCATCCGCCTCAAGGCCAAGGGCGCTCCCGGGGAGAACGGCGGCCCGGCCGGCGACCTCTACGTCCAGGTCCACGTCAAACCCCACCCGGTCTTCGGCCGCTCGGGGGACAACCTCACCGTCACCGTCCCGGTGACGTTCACCGAGGCGGCCCTCGGCGCCGAGATCAAGGTGCCCACCCTGCACGGCCTTCCGGTCACCCTGCGCCTGCCGGAGAGCACCCCGAACGGCCGCACCTTCCGGGTGCGCGGCCGGGGTGTCACCCGCAAGGACGGCACCAAGGGTGATCTCCTGGTCACCGTCGAGGTCGCGGTGCCACAACACCTCGACGACAAGGCCAAGTCCGCCCTGGAAGAGTTCCGCGCCGTGTCCGACGGCGAGGACGTACGGGCCGAGCTGCTGAAACAGGCCGGAAGCGAGTAACCCGAAGGGAGGCGACGCCGGTGGACGCCAGGTATTTCGATCTGTCCGACGACACACCCGTGTACGTCATCTCGGTGGCCGCTCAGCTCTCCGGGCTGCATCCACAGACCCTCCGCCAGTACGACCGTCTCGGCCTGGTCAGTCCCGGCCGGACGGCCGGACGGGGCAGGCTCTACTCCACTCGTGACATCGTCCTGCTCCGCGAGGTCCAGCGCCTCTCCCAGGAGGAGGGCATCAACCTGGCCGGCATCAAGCGCATCCTCGCCCTGGAGACCGAGAACCTCCGCATGCGCGAGGAGCTCAACCGCCTCAAGGGCGAGATGGCGATGATCCGCGCGCTGATCCAGTACCAACTGCCGCCGGCCTGATTCTTCCGCCGCCTCCCCGGCGGCGATCCCATAGCACGGCACCCGGCGGGGGCCCCGGGAAGATCCGGGCGAGCCGCCATGCGAGGAAGGCAAGGTCAACGTGGACTACAAGCTGACGCGCAAGAGCCAGGACGCACTGTCCGCCGCCATCCGGCGCGCCGCCGCCGAGGGCAACCCCGAGGTCGCGCCCGCCCACCTGTTCACCAGCCTGCTCGCCCAGACCGACGGAACCGCCGTCCACCTGCTGGAGGCGGTCGGCGCCGACTGGAAGAAGCTGCGCGCCGACGCCGAGAAGCAGCTGGAAGGGCTGCCGAAGGCGCAGGGCGCCACGGTGAGCGCGCCGAGCACGTCCCGGCAGCTTCTGGTCGTGCTGAACACCTCGGCGGCCCGGGCCAAGCAGCTCGAGGACGAATACGTCTCCACCGAGCACCTTCTGGTCGGCCTGGCCGCGGACGGCGGCCCCATCGCGCAGCTCCTCAAGGCCCAGGGCGTCACGCCGAACGCCCTGCTGGAGGCGTTCGACAAGGTCCGCGGGCACGCCAGGGTGACCAGCGAGAGCCCCGAGGACACCTACCGGGCGCTGGAGAAGTACGGCGTCGACCTCACCGAGCGCGCCAAGTCCGGCAAGCTCGACCCCGTCATCGGCCGGGACAACGAGATCCGCCGCGTGGTGCAGGTGCTGAGCCGCCGCACCAAGAACAACCCCGTGCTGATCGGCGAGCCGGGTGTCGGCAAGACCGCCGTGGTCGAGGGCCTGGCCCAGCGCATCATCGCGGGCGACGTGCCCGAGAGCCTGCGGGGCAAGCGGCTCGTCGCGCTCGACCTCGGCGCGATGGTCGCGGGTGCCAAGTACCGCGGCGAGTTCGAGGAGCGGCTGAAGGCCGTGCTCACCGAGATCAAGGAGAGCGACGGCCAGGTCGTCACGTTCATCGACGAGCTGCACACCGTGGTCGGCGCCGGCGCCGCCGAGGGTGCCATGGACGCCGGCAACATGCTCAAGCCCATGCTGGCCCGCGGCGAGCTGCGCATGATCGGCGCGACCACCCTGGACGAGTACCGCGAGCGCATCGAGAAGGACCCCGCGCTGGAGCGCCGGTTCCAGCAGATCTTCGTGGGCGAGCCCACCGTGGACGACACCATCGCGATCCTGCGCGGCCTCAAGGGCCGCTACGAGGCCCACCACAAGGTGCAGATCTCCGACGGCGCGCTGGTCGCGGCGGCGGCGCTGTCCGACCGGTACATCACCGCGCGGTTCCTGCCGGACAAGGCCATCGACCTCGTGGACGAGGCCGCGAGCCGCCTACGCATGGAGATCGACTCCCGTCCCGTCGAGATCGACGAGCTGCAGCGCGCCGTGGACCGTCTCAAGATGGAGGAGCTGGCGCTCGCCAAGGAGACCGACGAGGCGAGCGTGCAGCGGCTGGAGCGGCTGCGCAAGGAGCTGGCCGACCGGCAGGAGGAGCTGGACGCGCTGGTCGTGCGCTGGCAGAAGGAGAAGACCTCGCTGAACCGCGTCGGTGAGCTGAAGAAGCAGCTCGACGACACCCGCTCCACCGCCGAGCGTTCCCAGCGCGACGGCGACTTCGAGGCCGCGTCCCGCCTGATGTACGGCGACGTGCCGCGCCTGGAGAAGGAGCTGGAGGAGGCCATCGCCCAGGCCCAGCCCGAGGACGCCATGGTCAAGGAGGAGGTCGGCGCGGACGACATCGCGCAGGTCATCTCCTCGTGGACCGGCATCCCCGCCGGCCGCCTGCTGGAGGGCGAGACCGCCAAGCTGCTGCGCATGGAGGACGGGCTCGGCCGCCGCCTCATCGGCCAGCGCGAGGCCGTCCAGGCCGTGTCCGACGCCGTGCGCCGCGCCCGGGCCGGCATCTCCGACCCCGACCGCCCCACCGGCTCGTTCCTGTTCCTCGGCCCCACCGGCGTCGGCAAGACCGAGCTGGCCAAGGCCCTCGCCGAGTTCCTGTTCGACGACGAGCGCGCCATGACCCGCATCGACATGAGCGAGTACGGCGAGAAGCACAGCGTCGCCCGCCTGGTCGGCGCCCCGCCCGGCTACGTCGGCTACGAGGAGGGCGGCCAGCTCACCGAGGCCGTCCGCCGCCGCCCGTACACCGTCGTCCTCCTTGACGAGATCGAGAAGGCCCACCCCGAGGTCTTCGACATCCTCCTCCAGGTCCTCGACGACGGCCGCCTCACCGACGGCCAGGGCCGCACCGTCGACTTCCGCAACACCATCCTGATCCTGACGTCCAACATCGGCTCCCAGTACCTCGTGGACCCCTCCCTGGACTCCACCGCCAAGCGCGACAAGGTGCTGGCCGCCGTCCGCACATCCTTCAAGCCCGAGTTCCTCAACCGCCTCGACGACGTCATCCTCTTCGACGCCCTGGGCGCCGAGGAACTCACCCAGATCGTCGAACTCCAGGTGGCCCGCCTCGCCACCCGCCTGGCCGACCGCCGCCTGACCCTGACGGTCACCCCCGCCGCCCGGGAATGGCTGGCCCTGACCGGCTACGACCCGATGTACGGCGCCCGCCCCCTACGCCGCCTGGTCCAGTCCGCCATCGGCGACAAACTAGCCAAGAGCCTCCTCTCCGGCGAAATCCACGACGGCAACCAGGTAACCGTCGACCTAGACGAAACCGCCGACACCCTAACCGTCTCCACCACCCCCTGACCCCCCGAAACCCGCCCTCCCCCGGCCACTCACCGGCGAGGGCGGGTTTCGGCGTTCAAGACGGCATGGTGGGGAGCACCGTGTTCGAGACGTCTCCAGGGGGTCACGGCGTGGTCCGTGGTTCCTTAGAGGCGTGCCTCTGCGGCTGCTGGGATGCGTACGCGGACCGTTGTGCCTTCGCCTTGGGCGCTTCGCACCTCCATGGTTCCGCCTAGTTCGGTGACGCGTTCGCGCATCAGGCGTAGGCCCAAGCCGTGGCGTTCCTTGGTCTGTTCGGGGTCGAAGCCTCGGCCGTGGTCGCGGACCAGGACCTCGACCTGGTCGTCCACGGTCGTCACGCCCAGTTCGATGGCTTCGGCGCCGCTGTGTTTCACGGCGTTGCCCAGGGCCTCCTGGGCCACGCGCAGGACGGTGTGCTCGGCGCGGGGGTCCAGGTCCACCGGGTCCAGGGCGGTCGTGATGGCGATGCCGAGGCGTGCTTGGTAGGTCTGGCAGACCTCCCGTAGTGCGCCTGCGAGGCCGGCCTCGTCCAGTTCGGCGGGGCGTAGTTCCAGCAGCATCATGCGCATCTCGCGCATGGTGCGGCGGACGGTCTGCTCGACCGACTCGGCCTGGTCCTGGGCGCGGGAACCCTCCGGGAGGGTGCGGCGCAGGTTGTCGGCGGTCAGGCTGACCGAGAACAGGTGCTGGGAGATCGAGTCGTGCAACTCGCGGGCGATCCGGGTCCGTTCGGCCGAACGTGCCTGCACGCCGGCGGCCTCGCTCTCGGCCCGCGCCGCGGCCTCCACCCGTTCGGTCATCAGGTTGAAGCCCGCTTCCAGCCGGCCGACCTCGTCGGTGCCGGAGATCGGGACCCGGGCGCGGAGATCACCCTGCGCCATCAGGGCCGTCGCCGCGGCCAGCCGCCGGATCCGGGAGATCAACGGGCGGGTGCTCAGCAACCCGAACGCGACGCACACCGGCACCAGCAGGAGCAACGCCAGCCCGGCGGTCCCCAGCCACCCGGAGTCGTTCGGCTCCCAGCCCGAGGTGATGAGCGGCACGGACGGCACGTAGCCTTCCGGCTCCTCGGCCGACACGTAGACCACGCCGATCACCCGCATCGGCTGCAGGACCTGTATCGGCATCGTGACCCACACCAGCGGCTGTCCCGGCTTCTTGCTCAGACCGCTGCCCGCGAAGGTCCCCGCCTCCAGCCCGGGCGGCGTCGACCCGGCCGGGTAGACGGCCGGCGACGACTCCCGCACCAGTCGCCCGTCCATCCCCGCCACGGCCAGCACGATCGTCAGACCGGTCGGGTCGGCCGGCCGCTCGACCTTCTCCGCCCATCGTTTCGCCGCCTCGACCAGCAGGGCATGGTCGGACAGCGTGCGGTCGCGCACGGAGAGGTCGATCGCCATCAGGCCCAGCCCGATGGCGTTCCCGCCCGCGAGGATGTGGGCCTGCTCCTCGATCGACCTGCCGGTGTTCTTGCCGTAGTCGACCTGGATCCAGGGGGACAGCCCGCGCGGGACGATGAACCACGCGATCACCGCGGCGAGCAGTGCGGCCACCGCCGAAATCAGCACCAGCGACGCGGCCATCCGGAACCAAAGACCGTAACGGGAGAAGAGTCCGCGTCTCCCCCCAGAAGGGGTTAACCCCTTCGTAGGTGTGACATCACGCTCCACGCTGCCAGGCTAACCAGCATCACGGAGTTTGCGCTTGATCGTCATAAGGTTGCTACCGCAACCATGATCTCGGTCACCGGTTCGAGCCCGGCCGGCACGGCGGGCTTCACGGTGAGGCGCCAGGGACCGGGCCGGGGAAGGGTCACGGTCGTGTGGTAGCGGCCACCCCCGTGATTGCGCATGGTGGGTGCCGCCACCTTGGCCCCGGTCTCGTCGTGCTCGGCGGTGACGGCCAGGGGGAGACGGTCGGACCCGGTGGTCACGGCGACCTCGGCCGGCTCTCCGACCGGGACGAGTTCCGGGATGTCCAGCGAGAGCACGTCCTCCACGGTCGCCTGGTACTTGCGCACAGGTGTGGCGGTGAGGATCGCGTGCAGCGCGTGCAGCAGAGGACGCGCCCCGGCCAGCGCGGCGTGCCGGTCGCCCGAGAAGCGCACCTGGCCGTCGTCCTGGAACTCCGGTGGCACGGAGGCGAAGCGGGGGACGGTGCCGTCGCCGCGCGGGTTCTCACCGTTCCAGGTGGGGAGGGCGGCCAGGCCCGCCGCGTCGTGCCGGATGCTGAGCGTGGTCGGCTGGCCGTGCCCCCCGAAGGTCCACAGCCCGTACGGCGCGGGCCCGTTCGCCGTGACGGCGTCAAGGATGTCCTGATGGAACGCCGCGCCGTGCCGGACGGACTCCGTGGGAACGTCCGGAAGGCCGGCGTCCGCCAGGGTGCGCAGGTCACCGTTCCCCCGGTCCACGCAGCGGTACGTCGGGAGCAGCTCGTGCACCGACCGGAAGGTGGCGACCACGTCCCGCAGCTCGTCGAGCACCGCGCCGAAACGCCCGAGCCGCGACCGGATCCCCGGCGCCAGCCCCAGGCTGAGCGCCGCCGCGGCCTTGGCGGCGCCCTGATGCGGAGTGCCGATGGTGACGAGGCCGCGCGCGATCTCCCGGCCGCCCAGCACCTCCAGGTAGTACCGGGCGATCAGCCCGCCCATGGAGTGACAGACGAAGACGACCTTGGCCCCCGGCACGGTCTCCCGCCAGCGCAGGAGCTCCCGCTGCACCGTCGCCTCAAGACGGCACGCGTTGACCTGGCAGGACAGCCGCCAGTCGTACGGGAACTCCACCAGGTTCCCCCGGCTGACGTCGAACACCCTCGCCAGATGGTCGAGCAGCGGCCCGTATCCGTCGATCCCCCACAACCCCGGAATGACGTGCAACCCCCGGATGATCCGAGGCGCGGTGACCGTCCCCTTCCCACCCAGCCGAAGCCCCTCCACGAGCCCGCCGGGCGGCAGCACCCGCCGCATCGCCGCCAGCGACAGATCCCAGACCGGCCGCCCGTCCCGCTCCAGCACGCTCCCGATGATCCCCGGGATCACCACGATCAGATCGTCGAAGCGCTCTGACACCTTGTCTCCTACTTTGGTGGCGTTTCCGTAGTCAGCCGGTGACCCGCAGGCCATCATGGTCTTCGCAGGCCCGTCAAGACACCCCCGGGGAGCACGCCCGACCATGGCAGAGGCACCGCCCGCGCGGGGCGCGTTCATCGTCGTCGGCATGGCCGAGTACGACCACCACGACGACCTGGAGCACGTCAAGCGAGTGGTGCCCGACCTGTGCACGGCCCTTGCCTCGTGCAGGCTCGATCAACGGTTTCCCGAGCTGGCCGGCGGTGGCACGTTCCTGGACGTGGCCTCCGCCCTCCGCCTCCCCCTGGGCGACCGCCCCGACTCCCTGATCATCTACTGGGCCGGGCACGGCACCCACGCCCCCCACGGCGACTACCTGCTGGTCCGCGACTCCCCCGGCGGCGACCAGGACGACCTCACCGCGATCAGCGCCCGGGTCCTGGCCAGCAAGGTGGCCGCGTGGCGCATCCGCCGTGCCGTGGTCGTCATCGACGCCTGCTACTCCGGCAGCTCCGCCCAGGAGGTCGCCGAGCTCCTCGGCCGCGCCTTCACCCAGCAGACGTTCCCCGACGGGGAGCCCGACATCTCGATCATCGCCTCCTGCGGCTCCTTCGACCAGGTCCAGGACGGCCACTTCGCCGAACGCTTCGCCGGCATCGTCCGCGAGGGCGGCTCGTCCCGCGACTGGGCTCCCGGCAACGAGTACGTCTTCCCCTTCCAGATCGTCGACGAGATCAACGCCGAGGCCGACCGGCGAGGTCTCCCCCGCGCCCGCCACCGGGCCATCGGCAGCCCTCCTCGCCTCATCCCCAACCCCAAGGCGATGGTCCTCCCCACCGACGACGTCCACACCCAGGCCCGCCGCCAGCAACGCATCCTGGACACGGGCCTGCGCGACCACTTCCGCCGCGCCGCCAGCGGCATCGAGGTCGACTCCACCGGTTGGTTCTTCGTCGGCCGCACCCGCATCCTCAGCACCCTGCTCACCTGGCTGGACGAGGACCGCACCTACGGCCTCCGCGTCATCACCGGCAAGCCGGGCTCCGGCAAGTCCGCCGTCCTCGGCCGCATCGCGACGTTGTCCCACCCCGCCTACCGGGAACTGGCCGAGCAAGAAGGCGCGCTGGAAGGCGCCGCCCCCGGCACCATCCCCAGAGAGGGCCTGATAGACGTGGCCCTCCACGCCAGGAACAAGTCCCTGCACGACTGCTGGGACCTGCTGTCCTCCGGCCTGGACATCCCCCCACCCCCCGACGGCTGGCGCTCCAGCGCCGAGCTCATCGACCGCGTCACCGCCTTGCACCGCCCCGTCCGCATCATCATCGACGCGCTGGACGAGGCCCGCCGCGACGCCATCCTCGCCATAGCCACCGACCTGATCCGCCCGCTGGGCCAGCGACAGGACATCCGCGTCCTGGTGGGCACCCGCCCCAACGCCCCCTGGATGACCACCCCCACCACCCCCGGCCGCGGCCCCCTGACCACGCTCCTGGACCCCGACGCGCAGCACACGACGGTCCTGGACACCGACCCCCACACCCGGCAGGACATAGAGCACTACGTGACCCGCCGCCTGACCCGCACCCCCGGCTCTCCCTACCCCTCGGCCCCCGATCCCACCGTCCCCGCCACCGCCGCCGCCGTGGCCGAGGCCAGCGCGGGCGTCTTCCTCTTCGCCCGCATAGTCACCCGAGCCCTCCTGGCCCGCGACGCCCCCCTGCGCCTGGGTACCGAGGAAGCCGCCCACATGCTCTCCGGCGAGGTGGCCGACGTCTTCGCCGCCGACCTCGCCCGCTTCGGCGACGACGAATGGAAGGTCCGCGAACTCCTCTCCCCATTGGCCTGGGCCGAAGGCGCCGGCTTCCCCCGCCACCTGATCTGGCCCGCCGTGGCCACCGCCCTCTCCCCCACCGGCACCACCTACACCACCCCCGACATCGACTGGCTCCTCGACATAGCGGGCTACCACGTCAGCGAGTCAAGCGAGGACGGCCAGGCCGTCTACCGCCTCTACCACCAGGCCTTCGCCGACTACTTCCGCGCCCTGGCCACCAGGACCCCTTGATGCGGGACTCCGAGATCCAGTCCCGGATCGCCGAAGCCCTGCTCGGCACCCTCGGCACGAGCCCCGACTGGTCGACGGCCGATCCGTACGTGCTCCGGCACCTGGCCGCGCACGCGACGGCGGCCGGCCGCCTGGAAGAGCTGGCCGACGACCCCGGGTACCTCGTGCACGCCGACCCCACCCGCCTGCTGGACGTGCTCGGCACCGTCGCCGCCGACGAACACCCGTTGGCGCGCACCTATCTGCGCGCCGCCCACCACCTCCGTGACGCCGGCCCGCACGCCCGCGCCGGCATCCTCCACACCACCGCCGTCGAGGACGAGCCCGACGCCGCCGCGCACCTCCCGGTCACCGGTGCCCGGCCGCTCACCGCGCGCTGGGCCCACCTGTCGCCCACGGACTTCCACCGCACACTCACCGGTCATACCGGCTCGGTGAAGGCCCTGGCCCTGACGGCGATGCCCAGCGGTGGCCTTCTCCTGGCCAGCGGTGGCGACGACCACACGGTCCGGCTGTGGGATCCGGCCACCGCGTCGGCGTACACCACCCTCACCGGTCACACCGGCAGCGTGAGCGCGCTGACCTTCCTGCCTCTGCCCGACGGCACCATGTCGCTGGCCAGCGCGGGAGCCGACCGCACCATCCGCACATGGGACCTGGCCACCGGAGTCGGAAGCATCCTCACCGGTCACACCGGCTCGATGAACGCACTCGCCCACGCCACCCTGTCCGACGGCACGGCCGTCCTCGCCGGCGCGGGGGACGAGGGGAACATCCGGCTGTGGAACCTGGCGAAGGGCACGCTTCACAAACTCGTCTACTCCTCCGGCCCGGTGACGGCGCTGGTGTTCGTCCCGCTGCCCGACGGCACCGTGCTGCTGGCAGCCGCGGGAAGCGACGAGACCGTCCGTTTGCGGGACCCGGTCACGAACAGCCTCACCGCCCTTCGCGGCCACTCCGGACGGGTGACGACTCTGGCCGTCACCACCCTGCCGGACGGCACCCCGTTGCTGGCCAGCGCGGGCTACGACCACACCGTCCGGCTGTGGGATCCGGCCACCGCCACGGCTCGCGGAACCTACCCGTGCTCGACGTACTGGACCGACGCCCTCGCCTTCGTCACCCTGCCCGACGGCACGTTGTCACTGGCCGACGCCGCCGGACTCCGGCACACCATCCAACTCCGGGACACAGGCACAGGGCGGGTCCACATCATCTTGAGCGGCCACACCGGACAGAGCGGCCACACGGCCTCGGTGAACGCCCTGCGCTCCACCACCTCGGCCGACGGCGGCGCTCTGCTGGTCAGCGCGGGGGAGGACGGGACCATCCGGCTGTGGGACCCGGTCACCACGTCGACCCGGCCCACCACGGGCGTCGGGCCGGTGGGCGCGGTGGCCCTCACCACCCTGCCCGACGGCACCTCGTTGCTGGCATGCGGCGGAGGCGACCAGGACATCCGGCTGTGGGACCCGGCCACCGGGGACCATCAGGAGCCCACCCCGGACATCACCCTGACCGGCCACGACGACGAGGTGCACGCGCTGGCGTTCACCACCCTGCCCGGCGGCGCTCCGCTGCTGGCCAGCGCGGCGGGCGACCACACGGTCCGGCTGTGGAACCCGGGCGCGGATCCCCCCACTCCCACCACGCTCGCGACGGGCGACGGCTCGCTGTACGCGCTGGCGTTCACCACCCTGCCCACAGGCGCTCCGCTGCTGGCCGGCGCCGGATGGGATTACACCATCCGCCTGTGGAAACCGGCCGACGCCACCACCGCCCCCGTCGCGCAGGTCTCACTGACCAGCCCGGTGTACGCGCTGGTGTTCGTCACCCTGCCCGACGGCACCCTGTCACTGGCGAGCGCGGGAGACGAACGCGCCATCCGGCTGTGGGACCCGTGGCGCCCGTCCATCTCCACATACACGACCCTGACCGGCCACACCGGCAATGTGCACGCCCTGGCGTTCACCACCCTGCCCGACGGCACCCCCCTGCTGGCCAGCGCGGGAGCCGACCCGACCATCCGCCTGTGGAACCCGGCCTCCGGCACCCACACCACCCTCGAAGGCCACACCAAGCCGGTGCACGCCCTGACCTTCACCACCCTCCCCGACGGCACCCCCCTGCTGGCCAGCGGCGGCGACGACCACACCGTCCGCCTGTGGAACCCGGCCACCCGCCGCGCCCTCCAAACGACGCCCGTCTCCTCCGCCGTCCACGCACTGGCCGCCACCGGCCCACACCTGGCGGCGGGAACCACCCGCGGAGTGATCGTCTTCGACGTCAACCAACCTTGAGAAGCGAGAGGAAAGACCGCCACTCACCGGGCTCAACGGTGATCAGCGGCGAGTCAGACATCTTGCTGTCGCGGACGGCCACCACACCGGGGAGATTGTCGGCTACTTCGACGCACTGAGCGCCATTCGAGCCGGAACGCGAGGACTTGCGCCACTGGGCCGCGTTCAGGTCCATTGATCCATCACGTCCTTAATCTTTTGCAGGGATACGTGCTCAGGGTAAGCCCAGGCTCGTATCAGCTCATATCTACTCCAGAGCATGGAAACCACATCGGGAGCGGATGTAAGTAGTCCCTCGGCAGGGGAGTCGGCGTAGACCGTATCCGGTTCGCCGTCAGGGAGTTGAGCGATCATGAATGCGCCTAGGAGGCCGGAGACGCATTCCGCGTCCACCACCTGGATCGTCACATTGGTGCGGGTTGCGATCTCTATTAGGAAAGTCAGTTGTTCGCGCATGACCTCCGGGGCGGCGCCTATGCGCCGGCGCAGAACGCCCTCGTCCATGAGGGTAACGAAGAGGGGAGGGTCGTGCCGGTCCAGGACGGCGCGGCGTTGCATGCGGGCGTGCGTGCGCCGTTCCACCTCGTCGGGGGTGACTCGGGGCTCCCTGATCAGCAGGTGGCGAGCGTAGGACTCGGTTTGCAGGAGGCCGGGAATCAGGAGTGGGTCCCAGCTTCGGATAACTGTGGCGCGGGGTTCGATCTCCTCTGGCCAGTCGAGCCACCAGCGGGGACCTTCGGGGTGGGAGAGGATTCGCCGGTACAGCAGGGCGAAATAGCCTTTATCGGACAACCCGAAGACGCGGTCCAGGATTTCAGCATGGTCGCGGTGAGGTCTGCGTAGGCCCAGTTCCAGGCGGCTCACCTGGGTTTGGGTGCAACCGAGACGTGTCGCGAGGGCGTCTTGGGACAAACCTGCGCTCTCGCGGAGGCGACGGATCTCGCCTCCGAAACGGGCGACCGGGGAAGGGATTTCCGGTTTGGTGGGTGGGGGGTCGGGAGGTGGGGTGGTGTTCATTGCTTCCTCTCAACCAACAGAGAAAACGAGGGAGGGAGGCGGAAGGGGCAGACCGGACTTACATCTTGCTGACGCCTGACCGTGTCCTGATCTGGCGTGGGGAGGGCTTGGTATTCGAGCGCCGATTCATTCCGCCGACGGCAATCTAAGCACAAGCCACCACCCTGGGTGGCCGGGAAATCACAATGCGTGATTTCGCTTTCAGCCCACACGAGACGAGGGCAGCATGGCGTTGGCGGCGAACCCCCTCAGCAAGTCGATCTGCCTGGCCGGCACGTTCGAGTCGGTGGGGGTGGCGCGGGGATTCGTCCGGGATGTGCTTGGGGAGGGGCATCCGGACATCGACGTGGTGACGTTGCTGGCGTCGGAGTTGACGGCGAACGCGGTGCGGCATTCGCGGTCGGGGCGGCGGGAAGGGGGGCGCCTGGTGGTGACGGTGGCCGTCGGAGACGCGGGCGTGCGGGTGGAGGTGGTGGATGAAGGAGCGGACGACACGGTCCCGGTGGTTGCGGGGCGGGAGGACGCGCTGAGTGAGGGAGGGCGGGGGTTGTGGCTGGTGCGGGAGATGGCCGCGGAATGGGGGTGGGCGGAGGACGGGGTGGGGCGTACGGTCTGGTTTCACGTGGGGGCGGACGGGGGTGGGCTGGTTGAGGAGGGGGATTGATGCGTGAGGTGGAGATCCAGGCGAGGATCACCGAAGCTCTGCTGGGCACGCTCACGGCCGCAGAGGGACGAGCCGGGGCCGGAGAGGATGTCTGGGGAACCGCGAATTCCTACCTGCTACGGCATCTTGCGGCGCACGCTGCGGTATGCGGAAAGCTTGAGAAGCTGGTGGATGACGCGGGATATCTGACACACGCCGATCCGGGGCACTTACTGACGGTGCTCGGGATGGTCGACGCCGGCACCCATCCGATGGTGCGCGCCTACTGGCGGGCCGCACATCACCTTCCCGACGCGGAACCGGTGGACCGGGCGAACATTCTGCACACGATCGCCGTACAGGATGAGCCGGAGGCCGCGCGGCGGCTGCCGGCGCCGGCAGGTCGTCCCCTCACCATCCGCTGGGCCAGGGGCAGGGACTCGGACTTCCATCGGACGCTCACCGGACACACCGACCGGGTGAAGGCGCTCGCCTTCACCACCCTTCCCGGCGGCATGCCCCTGCTCGCCAGCGGCGACAGTGACGGCGCGGTACGGCTGTGGGACCCGGCCACGACCGAGCTGCACACCACGCTCAGGGGGCATCGGGGCGCCGTGAACGCCCTGGCCTCCATCACGTTGCCGGAGAGGACTCTGCTCGCCAGTGGAGGATCCGACGAGACCATCCGGCTGTGGGACCCGGCGACCGCCGACGCGTACGCGATCTCCATGAGTCGCACCGGCCAGGTGACGGCGATGACCTTCATACGGATGCGGGGGGACGCGATACTGCTGGCCTCCGCCGACAACGACGGCGTCATCCGCCTCTGGGAACCCTTCACCGGAGCCTGCCATGCCACCTTCGCCCACTCCCCTTGGATAAGGACGCTGACCTCCACCGTCCTGCCGGACGGAAGACCGGTGCTGGTCAGCGGCGGCAACGATCACGACGTCCGGTTGTGGGACCTGGCGAGTGACACCAGCATGCTTCTCAGTGGCCACACGAACTCGGTGAGCGCGTCGACCTTCCTCACCTTGCGTGACGGCACCGTGCTGCTGGCGACCGCCGACATCATGGGGGGCATCCGGCTGTGGGACCCGGTGACCGGCAGACCCCATACCAAGTTGATCAACAGTACCGAGTGGGTGACCGCGCTCGCTTTCACCACCCTGCGGGACGGCACTCCCCTGCTGGCCAGCACGGGTTCCACCGGGGGGATCCGGCTCTGGAATCCGGGGGCCCCGACACCGCACACTACCCTCAGTGGTCATACCGACTGGGGAAACGCGCTCGCCTTCTCCACGCTGGACGATGGCAGCACGCTCCTGGCCAGCGCGGGGGACGACCACACCGTACGGCTCTGGGATCCCCTCACCACCGGCCGCGAGGGAACCTCCACCGGTTACACGGCAGGGGTCGAATCACTGGCTTTCACCGTCCTGCCGGATGGCGTCTCTCTACTGGCCGCTGAGGGCACCGGGGGGGACATCCAATTGTGGAATCCACGCGACGGCATTCCGACGGGCGTTCTCCAAGGCCACTCGACGTCAGTGCACGCGCTGGCTTTCGCCACCGTCCCCGACGAGACCCCGTTGCTGGCCAGTGTCGGCTCCGACGCGTCCCTCCGGCTGTGGAATCCGGTGACCGGCGCCTCCGACACCGTCCTCACCGGCCACACCGAGCCGGTGAGGTTGCTGGCCACCGCGACCCTGCCCGGAGCGGCGACGATCATGGCCAGCGCGAGCCGCGAGCACGCCCGTCAGGACGGAAAATCGAAGTACTCAAGCCTGATCCGCTTGTGGAACGTGGTGGGCCCCACCCCTTACGCCCAGTTCAGCCATAAGAACTCGGTGACCGCACTGGCCTTCATCACTCTCGAGGATGGAACCGTGGCCCTGGTCACGACCTGTACCGACCGCAAGGTACGGCTATGGGACCCGGTCACCACCAAGCCACGGGGGACCCTGGTCGGCCATACCGACGTCACCACGGCCCTGGCATTCAGCACCACGCTCCGCCTTCTCGCCAGCGCCGGCCACGACGGCACCGTGCGACTGTGGGATCCGGCCACAGGCGCGCACCGCGGCACCCTCACCGGGCACACCAGCTGGGTCATGGCGCTGGCGTTCACAACGCTCCCCGACGGCTCGACGATCTTGGCCAGCGGAGGGTACGACGGCACGATGCGGCTCTGGAACCCGCTGACCGGGCGGGCGTTGCACACGATGCCGGTAGGGGCCGGCGTGCACGCACTGGTGTTCGCCGGGCCGATGCTGGTGGCCGGGACGGGGCGGGGGATCGTCGCGTTCGACGTCGATCCGGGAGGTGTCTAGCAGGGGACGTCGAGCAAGGCGTCCAGGTCGTCCTCCGGGAGGCCGAGGTCGACGCGGATGCGGTAGCGGGTGCGCAGTAGTGCGTCGCGGGTGGTGCCGGCGTCCTCGCCGGACAGGATGCCGTCGGTGGCCCAGTCGTGGGCGGCGGAGAGGTCGCCGTAGGCCAGTAACGTCTCGGCTACGTGTAAGGCGGTCGAGGGGGAGACGGGTGGGGTGGACTTGATGGAGTCGATCAGTTCGCGGGCCTCGGCGGGGCGGTCCAGTTCGAACAGGGTGTCGGCGATGCCGGCCCGGGGGTCGACGCTCACCTCGCCGCCGTCCTCCAGGGCGCGCTGGTAGCACTCCAGGGCCCTGGCGGGCTGGCCGGCCTGGCGCCATTCCTCGGCCGCGAGGACCAGGATCGCGGCACGCGACACCTCTCCCGACGCGTAACCGCGGGCCAGGGCGTCGAGGCGGTCTGCCAGGGTGCCGTGGTCGTCGTTGAGCAGGGCCTGTTCCAGCAGCCGATCAAGCTGCTCACGCGTCACATGTGCCACAGGGACGAGATTACCGAGCGACGCTCGACTTTGCCGGGACAACGGCAGGCATTGCTTCGGTCGCGATTCGCACATGCTTGCGTACGCTCCGCGTGGCGTTCGAGACACGCGGGCATCTCCCCGTCGCCTGGAAGCTCACCCGTTCGAGGGAGCTGCGATGGACATCACCTGGCCGACCACCTTCGCCCTCGCCTGCGCCGCCATAACGGCCGCGGTCGTCCCCGGGACCATCGGGTACACCACGGCCCGTCTGGAGTCGGCCGACCGGCACCGCTACGAAGTGGTGCGATTGCGGGCCGATCTGCAGGCCGCCCGCCAGGCCGTCCAGCAGGTGTCGGCGACCTGCGGCCCGGAGGCGCAAGGGCAGTCCTGGGCACCGCCGTCCACGGACACGTGGTGGCCGCACGCCGGGCGGCGGCCGGGAAGCGGCGAATGATCCACATCCCGGCCGAGATCCGGGCCGAGGAGAGCCGGGAGCAGGAGGCCGCGGCGTCTCCGGTGCGCGAGGTGTGCTTCGTCGAGTCGGCCGGGTCATCGGAGCATTTCTGAGCCGCCGCCGTGACAAGGCCGGCTGAGCACCTCCAGCAGCCGCTCCGCGAACGCCCTCGGGTGGGTGATGGGACCGTTGTGCCCGCCGGGGAACTCCAGCGCCTCGGTGCCGAGCGCCTCGGCCAGCCGGTCCACGCACGCGCGGTCGAAGAACCGCGCCGAGGTGCCGCCGCCGACGGCGGCCACGATCGGCACCGGCGTGGCGGACAGCGTCTCGTCGTCCAGCTCGCAGCAGCGGATGGCAGGGACGTCATAGGTGAAGAAGTAGTGGAAGTTGGCGACGCGCTCCCTGGACAGCGGCGGCGGGAGCTCGGCGTCCGGCTCCCTGTCCTCGGTGGCGGCCCCGGTGATCTCGGCCAGCTGCTTGAACGCCGCGACCCAGCCCTCCTCGCGGTAGGTGCGCTGGAGGCCGTCCAGCATCTCTTCCGCGCCGGCCCGCCCGGCGGCCGGGAGCAGCCCGATCGCGGGCGGCTCGTGGGTGACCAGCAGGCGCACCCAGCGGGGGTGGCGGACGGCGAGGACCAGCCCGACCAGCCCGCCCATGCTGGAGCCGAACACCCGCGCCGGCTCGCCGGCCAGCGCGGACAGCAGGTGGCAGGCGTCGTCGGCGTGCGTCGTCATGGTCGGCACGACGAGGGAGCGCGGCGCCCCGGGCAGGGGGTCGTCCAGGGTGCTGCGGGACAGGCCGCGCCGGTCGTAGGTGATCACCATGTAGTGGACGGCGAGCCGCCGGACCAGATCGCCGGTGCGGCGGGCGTCCCCCTCGCCGCCCTGGAGCATCAGCAGCACCGGGCCGGAGCCGCGCGTCTCGTAGTAGATGCGCGCCCCCGGGACCTGCAGCGTCCCCGTCGTGACCACGTCCCTATACCTCCCCTCAGCAGGGAAGGTACCCACCTCGGGTCACCGTTCGGAGGGAACGGCCTCCAGGCCCGAGCGGCGGCGGGAGCGCTGCATGGCCTTCAGCTGGCTGAGGAGGTATTCGCGGATGAGGCGCTTGGCCTCGTCGATCAAGGGCTGGGCGCCCCGCGGGTCGCGGCGGAACGCCAGCGCCAGCACCGCGCCGCCCGCCTCGACGGCGACGGTGAGGGAAAGATCGAGCTCTTCGCTGTCGGCCATGCCGAAGTCGGCGAGCAGCAGCTCACGCAGCCGCGCGGCGATGACCATGTTGTTCTCGGACGCGGAGTCGAGCAGGTTGAGGTCGACCGCGTCGCCGAACCGCAGGGCGCGGAAACCTGGAACGGTCCTGTGCATGTCGACGTACTCGTCGATGATGGCGTCCACGGCGTGCCACCAGCGGGTGTGCTGCTCGTTCATGAAGCGTGTGCCGACCCGGGAGATGAACAGCTCCACGTTGCGCTGGGTCAGCGCCAGGGTGACCGCTCGTTTGTCCGGGAAGAATTGGTACACCGAGCCGATCGCCACCGCGGCGCGCTCGGCGATCCGCGTGGTGGACAGGGCGTCGTAGCCGGACTCGTCGAGCAGCTCGGCGCAGGCGTCCAGCATGCGCTCCACCCGGCGAGCGCTTCGGCGCTGGGAGGGTTGTCGGCGCAGAGGGTTCTGCTCGTCGTCGCACTGGTCGGATCGCTGGCCGGGCACAGCTTCATCTTGCCCTTTCATCGCCGCCCGGTCAGTCCTTCCGGCGCGGTTGTCTGATTGCGGCATCGTTTCGCGTGCGGCAAATCATTACATGGCCGTATTCGGACACGTCATCCCCGAAATCAGGGGTCGGCGTCGAGCCCGGCACAGGACCGCAGCGAGTTCCACGACGAGAGGGCGCTGCGCCGGGCCGCGCCGGTGAGCGGGATGGGGATGCCGCCGTTGATCCGCGCCGGGGTCCACTGATCCTTGAGCACCTTGCGGCCCTGGATGGTCAGGGTCAGCACGCCGGTGGCGCCCGTCTGCGGGCCGGAGTTGTAGAAGACGAAGTTGCCCATGCCGTAGTTGACGTAGCGGCCCTTGAGGTACCCGCTGCCGAGCAGGATGTGCGCGTGGCCGCCGACGATCACGTCGGCCCCCGCGGCGATCAGCTTGGGCGCGAGGCCGCGCTGCGCGGGGTTGGGGCAGCCCTGCAGCTCGGTGCCCCAGTGCAGGTGGACGATCACGGTGTCGGACGTCTTGCGCGCCTGGCGGACGGCCTGCAGCAGCCGGTCCTCCTCCTTGGCCGAGGCGAGGCCGCCCTTGCTGGAGGTGGCCGTCCACGACTGGATGAACTCGGCGTCCAGCACCTGGGTGGCGCCGATGATCGCGACGCGGTTGCCGTTGACGGTACGGCGGAACGGTTTGTACGCCTCGGCGGCGTTCCGGCCGATGCCCACGATGGGGAACTTGGAGCGGCGGATCGCGGCGAGGGAGTCGCGCAGGCCGGACTCCATGTAGTCCATGCCGTGGTTGTTGGCCATGGAGGCGACGTCCACGCCCGAGGCCTTCAGTGCGGTGAGCGCGCTCGGCGGCGCGCGGAAGGTGAACTGCTTGCCGGGGGCCGGGGTGCCGCCGGTGGTGATGGCGGTCTCCAGGTTGACCATGGCGAGGTCGGCGCGGCGCAGCACCGAGGCGATCGGCCCGAGCGCGGTGCGCGGGCTGGCGAGCCTGCCGCGCAGGGAGCCCTCGAAGTGCGTGTCCCCGCCGAAGGCGATGGTGAACGGCTCGCGGCGCGCCGCCTGCGGGGTCTTCTCCCCGCCCGGGGCGGTCGCGGAGGAGCCGCTCTTGGTGCCGGGGGACGACGACTCGGCCGGCGAGCACGCCGCGCCCGCCGCCACGACCGACGTGGCGAGCACGACGGCGGCCGTGCGGCGGGCGGACCCGGGGAGGATCGCCGTGCGCCGCTGGGGGGCCGGGGGCGGTATGGGTGGGCTGGGGTGACTTCTCATCGAACCAGAGCATGCCATCTTCCGCCCCTCGTTGGACACCACCCCACGGATGTGCAGGAACTTCGTCTAACTTGGACGATTCCTTTACTTGAATCATTCAGGTTTAGGTTCTAGGGTGGCATTTGTGGGGGATGCCGAACGACTTCGCGAGGCCGGGCTTCGGGTGACCGCGGCACGGGTGGCGATCATGCGGACGGTCCGGGACGGCGACCACCTCGACGTGGACGCCGTCCATCAGGGCGTGCGCGCCCTCGTCGGGCAGGTGTCCCTCCAGGCCGTCTACGACGGGCTGCACGCGCTGCACGCGGCCGGGCTGGTACGCAAGATCGAGCCGATGGGCAGCCCGGCACGCTACGAGGGACGGGTGGGCGACAACCACCATCACCTCGTCTGCCGCAGGTGCGGCATGGTGACCGACGTCGACTGCGCGGCCGGGGCCGCCCCCTGCCTCGACCCGGCGGACGCCGCGGGCTACCTCGTCGAAGAGGCCGATGTGATCTATTGGGGCATTTGCCCCAAATGCCGATCCCAACGCATTTAACGGAGTGTATGGGCAGTAGCCGCACTCTTTACCGACGAGCGATCCCGGAGGATTGCGCGATGACCGAACGGCCTGTCACGACGACGGACGCGGGCATTCCCGCGCCCAGCGACGAGTTCTCCCTCTCCGTGGGCCCCAACGGCCCCCTGCTCATGCAGGACCACTACGTCATCCAGAAGATGGCGCAGTTCAACCGGGAGCGCGTCCCCGAGCGCGTGGTGCACGCCAAGGGCGGCGGCGCGTACGGCGTCCTGCAGATCACCGAGGACGTGAGCCAGTTCACCAAGGCCGGCCTGTTCCAGAAGGGCAAGGAGACCGACCTCTTCCTGCGCTTCTCCACCGTGGCCGGCGAGCTCGGCAGCGCGGACACCCAGCGCGACCCCCGCGGTTTCGCGATCAAGTTCTACACCGACGAGGGCAACTACGACCTCGTCGGCAACAACACCCCGATCTTCTTCATCCGCGACCCGTCGAAGTTCTCGGACTTCATCCACAGCCAGAAGCGCCGCGCCGACACCCACCTGCGCGACCACAACATGCAGTGGGACTTCTGGACGCTGTCGCCGGAGTCGACGCACCAGGTGACCTTCCTGATGACCGACCGCGGCACCCCGAAGAGCTGGCGGAACATGCACGGCTTCGGGTCCCACACCTTCCTCTGGTACAACGCGGCCGGCGAGAAGTTCTGGGTGAAGTACCACTTCAAGACCGACCAGGGCGTGGAGAACTACACCGACGCCGAGGCCGGCGCCGTGATCGCCCAGGACGCCGACCACCACATCCGTGACCTGCACACCGCGATCAGGAACGGCGACCACCCGTCGTGGACGGTCAAGGTGCAGATCATGCCGTTCGAGGCCGCGGCGGACTACCGCTTCAACCCGTTCGACCTGACCAAGGTGTGGCCGCACGGCGACTACCCCGAGATCACCATCGGCAGGTTCACCCTGAACCGCAACCCGGAGAACTACTTCGCCGAGGTCGAGCAGGCCGCGTTCGAGCCCGCCAACCTGGTGCCGGGCATCGGCGCGTCCCCGGACAAGATGCTCCAGGGCCGCCTGTTCTCCTACCCCGACACCCACCGCTACCGCATCGGGGCCAACTACCTGCAGCTTCCGGTCAACCGGCCGAAGGTGCCCGTCCACAGCTACAACAAGGACGGCCAGATGCGGTACGCCAACTCCCCCGACCCGGTGTACGCGCCGAACTCCGCCGGCGGTCCCGTGGCCGACCCGTCGCTGTTCGCGGGCGAGAGCTATCAGGTCACCGGCGAGATCATCCGCAGCGCCTACGCCAAGCACGCCGAGGACGACGACTTCGTCCAGCCGCGCACCCTGTGGGAGAACGTGCTGTCCGACACCGACCGCGAGCACCTCGTGAGCAACATCGTAGGCCACGCGTCGGCCCCCGAGGTGACCGGCGACATGAAGAAGCGCGTGGTCGAGTACTGGACCAACGTCCACAAGGACCTCGGCGAGGGCGTCGCCGGCGGCCTCGGCATCGTCTGACCGCTCGCGGGGGACAGCCCGCGCTCCCAGGGTGAGAAAGGCCCGCCGCCACACCATGACGGCGGGCCTTCGCCTTGGCCGCCCGGCGGCGCGACACCGGCACGGGCGGCGGCGTGGAGGTGGGTGAGAGGCCGGGCCGAAGGCTGCCACCTGCCGGCCCGGCTGGGGGGTGAAACATATGCGTGCCACCGAAGGGCGTCGATGGCGGCACCACGGTACCAAGCCGGTTCCGGTTTCTCAGGGTTTGCCGCACCACGCTTCTCCGCATCCGCTCCACGGTTCCGCGCCCAGGGCTACAGTTCGCCACACTCATCCCACACGTGTGCACGGGGCACCTTCCCAGGGCGCGCCCGGCGGGCAAAGATGAGTCCATCGGACGAACTCAGGAGGCGCTCATGCGTACGGCGCACCGGACCTGCCCGCTGTGCGAGGCCGTCTGCGGCCTGACGATCACGCTGGACGACGGCGGCCGGGTGACGCGGGTGCGCGGCGACGACGCCGACCCGTTCAGCAAGGGCTTCATCTGCCCCAAGGGCGCGAGCCTCGGCCGGCTGGACGAGGACCCCGACCGGCTGAGCGCGCCGCTGGTGCGCCGGGACGGCGAGTGGCACCAGGTGAGCTGGGCCGAGGCGTTCGCGGCCGTGGAGCGCGGCCTGGCCGCCGTGCCGGGGCCGTCCCGCGCGATATACCTCGGCAACCCCAACGCTCACACCATGGCGGGCACGCTGTACGCGTCGCCGCTGGCCCGCTCCCTCGGCACCCGCCAGGTGTTCTCGGCCAGCACCGCCGACCAGATGCCCAAGCACGTGTCGGCGGGCCTGATGTTCGGCGACCCGCTGGCCATCCCGGTCCCCGACCTGGACCGCACCGGCTACCTGCTCATGCTCGGCGCCAACCCCCTGGAGTCCAACGGCTCGCTGTGCACCGCGCCGGACTTCCCCGGCCGCCTCAAGGCGCTGCGGGCGCGCGGCGGGCGCCTGGTGGTCGTGGACCCCCGCCGCACCAGGACCGCCGCGCTCGCCGACGAGCACGTCTTCGCCCGGCCGGGGACCGACGCCCACCTGCTGATGGGCATGGTCCACACCCTTTTCGCCGAGAAGCTGACCGACGTCCGGGTGCCGGTGAGCGGCCTGGACGAGCTGGAGGAGGCGGCGCGGAACTTCACACCCGAGGCGTGCGCGGCCGTGTGCGGCGTGCCCGCCGCGCAGATCGCCCGCCTGGCGCGGGAACTGGCCGCCGCGCCCGAGGCGGCGGTGTACGGGCGGATCGGCACCTGCACGGTGGAGTTCGGCACGCTCACGCAGTGGCTGGTCGACGTGCTCAACGTGCTGACCGGCAACCTGGACCGGCCCGGCGGAGCGATGTTCCCCCGCCCGGCGGCCGTGGGGCCGCGCCGCCGCAAGCCGTACGCCACCGGACGCTGGCACAGCCGGGTGCGCGGCCTGCCGGAGGCCAACGGCGAGCTGCCGGTGGCGGCGCTGGCCGAAGAGATCGAGACGCCCGGCGAGGGGCGGATCAGGGCGCTGGTCACGGTCGCGGGCAACCCCGTGCTGTCGGCGCCGGGCGGGGAGCGGCTCGACCGGGCGCTGGCCGGGCTGGAGTTCATGGTCAGCGTCGATCCCTACCTGAACGAGACCACCCGGCACGCGCACGTGATCCTGCCGCCGCCGAGGGTGCTGCAGTCCGGGCACTACGACTTCGCCCTGCTCGGGTTCGCCGTGCGCGACTACGCCCGCTACTCGCCGCCGGTGCTACCGATGGCCGACCGGCCGTCCGAGTCCGAGATCCTCGCCCGGCTCGCCATGATCGCCTCCGGGCAGGGCGCCGAGACCGACCCCGCGCTGCTGGACGAGCTGATCCTCGACCAGGCGCTGCGCGCCGCGGTGGGCACCCCCGGATCCCCCGTGGAGGGCCGCGACCCCGCCGAACTGCGGGCCATGCTGACCGGGACCACGGGCGCCGAGCTGCGCCTGGACGCGATGCTGCGCCTCGGGCCGTACGGCGCCTGGGGCGGGCGCCTGCCGTACGGCGACGGCGCTCAGGACGCGGACCTCGGCGCTCGGGACGCGGATCACGGCGCTCAGGACGCGGACCTCAGCGCTCAGGACGCGGACCTCAGCGCTCAGGGCGCGGATCACGGCGGTCAGGGCGCGGATCACGGCGGTCAGGGCGCGGACCTCGGCGGTCAGGGCGCGGGCTCCGGCGTGAACGGCACCGGCGCGGGGAACGGCTCCGGGTCCGGGGACGAGGGGCTGTCGCTGGCGACGCTGCGGGCGTATCCGCACGGGCTGGACATCGGGCCGCTGCGGGAGCGCCTCGGCGAGGTGCTGCGGACCGCGTCGGGGACGGTGGAGCTGGCGCCGGAGACGATCACGGCGGACGTGGCGCGGCTGCGGGACGCGCTCGGGCGGGAGGCGAGCCCGTTCGTGCTGATCGGGCGGCGGCATCTGCGGTCCAACAACAGCTGGATGCACAACGTGGCCCCGCTGGTGGGGGGCAGCAACCGGTGCACGCTGCAGATCCACCCCGCGGACGCCGCCGAGCTCGGGCTGACCGGGGAGGCGGTGGTGCGGTCCGCGTCCGGCAAGCTGACCGTCACGGTGGAGCCGACCGACACGATCATGCGCGGGGTGGTGAGCCTGCCGCACGGCTGGGGCCACGCCGGCTCCACCCAGGCGGTCGCGGCCGAGCACGCCGGGGTGAGCGCCAACGTGCTGACCGACGAGTCGGTGGTCGACCCGCTGTCGGGGAACGCCGTCTTCAACGGGGTGCCCGTCACCTTGGCCCCCGCCTGATCCGGCGGCGGCGCCTGGTGCGGTGTTTCCTCGGAGTGTCAGGGGTACGTCCCTTAGGCAAGAGGGGGCGAAAGTGGAGGAAACTTCGAATTCGATCAACTCACGGCGCCGCACACTCCGGGAGACCCTGGGGCTGGGGCGCATGTCGCTGCCGGCCGGGTTCACCGAACGCCTGGAGCATCTGGGCGCCCTCGACCGCATCACCCAAGGGCTGGCCAAGGCCGTCCGCCAGGTGCTGCCGTCCGGTCATCCCCTGCGGGACGTGCTGCACGGCGTGCCCACCGGGCATCCGCTGCACCCGCCGCTGGCCACCGTCAGCCTCGGCTGCTGGACCGCCACGGCGGTGCTCGACCTGATCGACGCCGATCCCCGGGCCGCCCGGGCCGTGCTGGTCACCGGCATCGCGGGCGCGCTGCCCGCCGCCGCCGCGGGGATCACCGACTGGTCGGTCCTGCACCGCGAGCAGCAACGCGTGGGTTTCGTGCACGCGGTGGTCAACCTCACCGCCCTGGGGCTGTACACCGGGTCGCTGTGGCTGCGCGTCACCGGACGGCAGCGGGCCGGGCGCACCTTCGGGTTCCTCGGCCTCGCCGCGGCCGGGGTGGGCGGCTTCCTGGGCGGCCACCTGGCGTACCGCATGACCGCCGGCCCGTCGCACGCCGAACCGCTGACCCACCTGGTCCCACTCGGCTGGCACGACCTGTGCCGCCTGTGGGACCTGCCCGACGGCCGCCCCGTGACCCGCCGCCTCGGCTACATCCAGCTGTTCGTCCTACGCCACGGCGCCCACGTCAAGGTACTGGCCGACCGCTGCTCCCACCTGGCCGGCCCCCTGCACCAGGGCCGCCTGGTCCTGGAGAACGACGAGGCCTGCGTCGTCTGCCCCTGGCACGGCAGCGTCTTCCGCATAGAAGACGGCGCCGTAGTCCACGGCCCCGCCACCTCCCCCCAACCAGCCTTCGAGGTAAACGTCCGCGGCGACGGCGTAGTCCAAGTCCGCCCCCGCCAAGGCTGACCCCCCGCCTAAAGACGCCGGAGCAGCCCCACCACCAGAGCCCCACCGCCTCGTAATACCGGCAGGTCCGCCACCAGGGCTGACCCGCCACCCGACGACACCGACGGCGGACCCCCACCGCCCCGTGGCCCCACCGCCCCGTGGCCCCACCGCCCCGTGGCCCCACCGCCCCGTGGCCCAGTGGCCCCGTGGCCCGGCAGGCCCGCCGCCCCGTCGAGCTCGTCTGAGAGCGGCGCCGGGTCGGCGGGACGGTGTACGGCGAAACCGGCGCCTTCATACGGCGGGACACCGGCCAACAGAACACCTAGCGGTGGAACACCATGAGCCCGGCACGACCCGGGGATACGGAGGTGGCCCCGCCGCCCCGCCGCCCGCCGGCCCCGTCGAGCTCGTCTGAGACCGGCGCCGAGTCGGCGGGACGGTGTACGGCGAAACCGGCGCCTTCATACGGCGGGACACCGGCCAACAGAACACCTAGCGGTGGAACACCATGAGCCCGGCACGACC